>CAYMLL010000374.1:0-6512 GCA_964390645.1 uncultured Planctomycetia bacterium
ACCTGCAGATGCAGGCCCAACCGGCGCCGGTCGCGGCCCCCCCCCCCCCCCCTGGGCCGCCGCCCCCCCCCAGCGCGGCCCGGCAGCTGACGAGCGCCGCGGCCACCGCGCCGCGGCGCGCGAGCGCCAGCGCCAGGTTGAGGTGTGCCCGGTGGTAGCGGGAGTCGAGCGCCACCGCTCCGGTGAAACGCTCGACGGCGTCCTCGAGCCGGCCGAGCTCCAGGAGCGAGAGGCCGAGGTTGTTGAGCGCGTCGACGTGTCGTGGTCGCCGGCCGAGCAGCTCCTCGTAGCGGCTGACCGCTTCGGTGTGACGGCCCCCGGTCTGCAGGCAGCGTGCGACGTTGTAGAGAGCGAGGTCCGACGCGGGGTTCCGACGCAGGATGTCGCGGTAGATCGCCAGGGCTGCGGCGGTGTCTCCCCTCTCGAAACGGGAGGCGGCCTGTCGCAGCAGGTGCTCGGCGTCCCGTCGCAGGCCACGGACCTCGTCGAGGAGAGGGTCGGGAGCCTGCGTGACGGGCGCGGTGGCGGGATCGACCGCCAGCGCCTTCGCGACACCCTCGACATCGCCGCGACGGCGGTGGGCGAGCGCCAGCCCGTGCCGTGCCTTCGCGAGCCCCGGCTCGAGCCCGAGCGCCTCCTCGAAGAGGCGCGCCGCATCGTCGAGGCTCGAGCGACGCACGCGCACGTCCGCCAGGGCGGCGAGCACGTGCGCGGAGCGCGGGGCGAGCGCACGTGCGAGGGAGAGCCAGCTTTCCGCCTCGCGCGGCTCATCGAGCTCGAGCGCCAGCTGCCCGAGCGCCAGCAGGGTGGCGAGCGAGCCCTTGTCGCGCTCGTGGGCGTGCCGCATCGCCTCGCGCGCCTCTCGCGGCCTGCCGCGCTCGGACTCGATGTGACCGTGAAGGTGCCACCAGCGGTGGCTCCGTGGATCGAGCCGCGCGGCGCGGAGGTAGCAGATCGCGGCCGCATCGAGCCAGCCGTAGGCGTGCAGGAGCATCGCCACCCGGCCGTTGGCATCCGGGTCTCGCGGCGCCGCCTCGAGCCGTGTCCAGCGCGCGCCCACTTGCTCCCGCACCGCGGGCTCGAAGCGGGCGATGTCGACCCGCGGCAGGGGCGGCAGCGGCTCGATCGTCCCGGGGGCCTCGCCGCCGCAGCCCGCCAGCGTCGCGACGGCCAGCAGCGCGGCGGCCGTCGTCGCGTTGGCCGTCGTCCGCGGGACGGCTCGGTGAGGGTGGTCTTCGCTGACTCTCAAGTCAGTCGCTCTCCCCGGCAGCGCTCACGCGTGCGCGGCAGCGTGCGAGCCGGGCCTCGAGCCGCGCGAGGCGCTGCGTACGGCGTCGACATCGCGCCCGAGGGTCGCGAGGGCGAGCGACAGGAGGTCGTGGGCGTCGATCTCTTCGGGGCGTGCGCGCACGACGTTCTCGAAGCGACGGACCATCACCGACAGCTTCTCGCGGACCCCGGAGTGCCCCGGCACCACGCGCAGAACCTCGCCGAACTCGGCGATCGCCAGGTCGAGTCGGCCGTCCTGCGCCAGCAGGTTGCCGAGGTTGTCGTGGGACCGCGGGGGGGGGGGGGCGCGGCCCCGCGCTCCCGGGCCGCCCCCCGCGGCGGCGCCGGCGCGGCCGAGCGCCGCGAGCGCCACGCCGAGATTGGTGAGGGTGCGAGTATCGTCGGGCGCCGCCCGCAGAACCTCCTCGAGCTCGCGGACGGCGCGCTCGTGCTCGCCGAGCTCGACCAGCGACGTGCCGAGTCGCTGGCGGCTCCAGGTGTTCGAGGGCTCCAGACGGAGCGCCCGGTCGAGGTGCTCGACGGCCTCTCGATGCTCGCCGCGTCGCGCCAGCACACCTCCCAGCCGCGCGCGTGTCGTGGCGTCCAGCGGCTTGCGCAGAAGCGCTGCGCGGTAGCGGAGCACGGCATCCTCGAGCCGGCTCTGCTTCTCGGCGATGCCGCCGAGGCGCGTGATAGCCTCGACGTAGGTCGGGTCGAGCTCGAGGACGAGCTCGTAGCGCGCGCGCGCATCGGCGAGGTCGCCGCGTCTCTCGAGTGTCACGCCGAGGTGGAACTGCGCCTCCGCGTCGCCGGGCTCCATGGCGACGGCGCGTCCGGCCACGGCGCGGGCCTCCTCGAACTTTCCCGCCCAGCCGAGGACCTTGGCGAGGTTCCTGAGCGCGACCGCGTGGGCACGCCGGTCGATGCGCGCCTCGACCTGTTCGCGGATGGTGTCCACCTTCTCATCCGTCCAGGAGGGCTCCATCGAGAGCATCCGCCGGTCCTCCATGGTCTCCAGGATGGCGAGCGCCAGCAGCCGGTGGCCCTCGATCGTCGGGTGGACGTGGTCGAGGAAGAGGCTCTCGTCGGGGATCCCGGCCTCCGATCTCGACTCCACGAGCGAGGTGAAGTCGGTCAGCGGCACGTCTCGCTCCCGGGCGACTGCGGTGACGATCTCCTCCATCACCGACAGAGCGCGCAGGGGGCAGACGTCCTCGTCACGGGCGCGCGTGAACGCGACCTTCGCCTCGGGGGAGCGTCCGAGACGCTCGAGCGCGCGGCCCCGCTCGAAGTGCAGGTGGGCGTGGCGCTCGTCCGCCGCGAGCGCTCCGTCGAGGACCTCGAGAGCCTCGTCGGGACGGCCTTGCGCCAGAATCTCGCGGGCGGCAGCGAGCTTCTCTTCGACGCGCCGTCGCTCCGCCTGCGGAACGTCGTCGCCGTGCTCGCTCTTGAAGGGCGAGCAGTCGCGGAGGTTCGACGCGGGACGCACGAGGATGACGTCGGCCCCGGCGGCGCGGGCGGTGTCGACGATGCGCGCCAGGTTGAACCGGAAGTGGGCGATGACCTTCGCCTTCTGCTCGTCGTCGCGCGTGTAGTCCGACGGGCCGACGGTGTCGTCCAGGATGGCCTCGACCTCCGCGGGAAGGAGCTCGCGCTCCGCATCCTGCGACGCCGGTGCGGCACGGGCGCCGAGCGTGCGTAGCAGCAGCGAGTAGACGCGCGTGCGAGCGAGCCACAGGGTCGTTCCGCGGAGCGCGGCCGGCGTCTCGATGATGCCGGAGTACGTGCGCCGCTCGAGGAACTCGTTGTGGCCGCAGTAGACGATGAGGAGATCCGGGTCGTGCGCCGTCAGCTCCTCTGCGAGCATGGCGACGCGGTAGCTCGCGTAGCTGATGCCACCGGCGTTGATCACCTCCCAGTGACGCGAGGAGTCGGCGGCGGGCAGCAGCTCGCGCAGCCAGCCGCAGAACGAGGTCGAGTCGTCGTAGGGCCGACCGTAGGTCGTCGACCCGCCGACGCAGAAGATCCGGAAGGTGTCGTCGGCCTTCCGCTTCGCGAACTGCTGCGGGTTGAAGAAGCGCTCCTTGTTCCCGGCCCGTTCGAGCATCGTGCCTCCGTCCGCGTCCACGAAGAGCGGAATCCGGGACGAGAAGCCCAGGTAGGGATCCTCCTCGTGGAGCACCGAGCGAACGCCGGCGACCATCAGGATCAGCTCCAGGAGCGCGAAGAAGAGGACGATGGTGACGAGCGAGAACACCGTCTTCTTCCAGAGCGGTAGCTGCGAGCGCGGTCGGGGCGAGCGGGGCGACGTCATTCCGGCCGTCCTCGCTTGCAGGCGCGGCGGGACCGGCACCGTGGCTCGCCGTCCGTCGCATCCTCGCCGCGGCCCGAGGAGCGCGGCACCGGCGTCGTGAAGAGGCGAGTCCCGGGCAGGGTCGCGTCGGTCAGCGTCAGCGTGCCGTCTTCGTCACCCGTGCCGACCTCCTCGCGGGGGGGCGGCGCACCACAGGCGGGGAGCAGCGCGGGCCGGAGCCTCGCGTCCGTGGTCGTCGGCACCGCGTCCTCGTCGACGGCTCCACCGGTGAACGACGCCATCGTTCCTTCGACAGCGAGCGTCAGAAGCCGCGGGCGTGTCGGCGGCGGTGGTGTCGTTCGGGACGCCACCCGGCAGCGCGAGCGCGCATGCCTTCCCGCCGCGCCGGTATGAGTGAGACATCTCGTCACGAGCTCCCTCCCCTGCACGCGATGGTATCGAGGCCCCCTGGACAAGCAACTCCTCCCTGCGGCAAGATCCGGCCCGGCGGTCGATGGATCGGTGGCCTCGGCGTCGAGGGCGACGTCGTCGCGCGGCGGCACGAACCGCACCGTGAGCTGTCTCGGCGTCGGATCTTGCGGTAGCATCGGCTGCGAGCGGGCTCTCCGGCACCTCTCCCCCGGCAGCGTGACATGTACGGATCGACACGCATCCTTCGTTCCAGCTCCCTGAGGCTCGTCTGCGTGTTCTGCGTGGGCGCGCTCTCCTGCGATCGACGGGACGAGGAGCCCGTCCTCGCCGGTGACGGGAGGCCCTCGCTTGTCCCTCGAGCCGGGCTCGGGCGTCCGGCGCCCGCGCAGGAGTCGGAGACGGCGACCGGCTCGACGGTCCCGATCGTCGGATTCGAGCCGGGCCGCGTCGCGCTCGGCTACGACGCGAGTCCGGTCGGCAGCGCGCGTTGCGGATTCTGCCACCCGGAGCACCGGCGGCGCTCGAGGACGAGCCGCATGGCGCGAACCTCCCGCCGCGTCACCGCCGAGAGCCTCGATCTCTGGTTCGACCGGGAGCGTCTGGGGGAGACGGTGGACTGGCCGTCGACCGGGCCGAGCCCTCCGCCTCGCTACCGCCGCGACGGCGATCGGGTCGTCCTCGAGGCGAAGGGAGCGGACGGCTCCGCAAGCTCGGCCACCGTCGACGCGATCTTCGGGTCCGGACACCTCGCGTTCACGCCGATCAGCGCCGCCCCCGGGCGCGGCCTGCGTGAGCTGCGGGTCTCGCGCTTCACGGCCGGGGGCTGGGCGATGACGCCCGGCTCCGCCGGCGATCCGGACCCGCTGGGCTACGTGCGGTCTCACGAGTTCTCGGTCGACTGCCTGCGCTGTCACACGACGAGCCTCGCGTGGGTGGACGACCGTCTCGACCTCGAGCGCACGGTCTTCGGCATCGGCTGCGAGCGCTGTCACGGCCCCGGCAGCGAGCACGTCGCGGCGGCCGAGGACAGCGAGGAGCCGGGTCGCATCTTCAACCCGGGCGACCTCGTGGGCGCGGAGCAGGTGCGGTTCTGCGGCGAGTGTCACCGTCGGCCCCGGGACATCGAGCCGGACCGTGTGCTTCGCGCGACGCCGGAGCTGGCGCGCCACGCGGGTGCGAGCTTGATGCTCAGCGCGTGCTTCCGGCGTTCACCTCCGGGGACGTCGATCAGCTGTCTGGACTGCCACGACCCTCACGGCGATGGTCCTCACGGCGATGGGCTCCACGGCGAGGGGCTCCCCGGCGATGGGCGCGCCCGCGCGAGCGCGCGCGGCGCCGCGTGTCTGCGCTGCCACGTGAGCCCGGCGGACGACCACTCGTCGCTGCAGGTCGATCGCAGCGCCGACTGTGTCGGCTGCCACATGCCGGCGCAGAAGGGCAGCTTCTTCGGGCTCGACTTCACGAGTCACTGGATACGGGTTCCCGGAGCTCCGGCGCCCGCGGAGTCGCCGCAGAGCAAGGACGAGTACGCGCGCTATCTCGAGCGAGCCTACAGCGGGGCGATCGCGCTCGGAGGATGGGGCCAGGAGCGCCAGGCGAAGCTCCGCATGCGGCTCGGCAAGCTGCTCTTTCACGAGTTCGACCACGAGCGTGGCCTCGCCGCGCTCCGCGAAGCGCTCTCTTACGCGCCGCTCTACAAGGACCGCATCCTCGCCTCTCGCTACCACGTGCGTGCGGGCCGGGTCGACGACGCGGTCTCCATCCTCGACGACGCGATCCGCGTCTTCCCCGAGCACAACGTCGCGTATCACGAGCTCGCGGAGCTGCACATGAGGGCGCGACGGCTCGACGCGGCGCAGGAGGTGCTCGCACGGTGGGAGCGAGCGAGACCGGGCGACCCTCACCTGCAGAAGGATCGCCGCACGCTCGAGCGGCTACGCCGGGCGCGAAGGTAGGGGGAGACGGGTCGGCGGACGACGCCGTGGGGCGGAGCCCGGCGATGTCCGGGGTGTCGCAGGCTCGCTTGCGGTGAGTCGATCGGGCATCATGTGCGGGTTGAAACCGTCGACCATGCCAGGCCTGATGGTGGCGGGCATCGTCCACCGTGGGCGGTCTCGCGGATTCCACGCGTGCTTCAGGTGCCCTCGCGCAGAGCAAAGCGGACTCTCGCTCATGGCGATCATCGAATCCGGCAACGAGGTCCCGGGAACCTGTGACCGGGCGACCCGCTCGGCGTGGCGCGACGAGTCGCGCGGCACCGGGCGGGTCTTCGTCCATCCTGACCCGCTCGACGGGAGCACGTCGACGGACCTTCGGTATCCGGTGCAAGAAAGCTGTCTGGCGGTATCATGAGAACTTCCCTCCTCACGTGGCTCTTCATCAGCGGGCTCTGTCTCCCGGCGTCGGTGCGTGCCGGCGACGACCGTGCTGCCGGCCCCGGGGGGGGGCGCGCCCGGGGGGGGGGGGGGGGGGGGCGCCGGGGCCGGCCCCCGCCCCCCGCCCCCCCCCCCCCCGGCGG
>CAYMLL010000375.1:0-6493 GCA_964390645.1 uncultured Planctomycetia bacterium
GGATTTGATACGTCCTGGGAGGACATCGTGCGTGAATTCGCCGAGCCGGTCGCCGAGAGCCGCATCTCGCCGGATCCCGAAGCGGTGGCCGTCTACGAGGAGCTGGAGCCCGTCTACCGCGCGTGCGAGCTGCACGCGCTCGGGCGCGGCGACGATCCCGGGGCGCTGATCCGCGCCTTCCGGCAGAAGCACGGGCGCTGAGAGGGGAGCCGGGTGGCGTGGCGTTGACGATCGGCGGACACGACGGTCGTCGGTATTCGCTCCCGAGGCCGATGGCGACGACCGTTACCCACCTCGTGCTGATGGCCTGCCTGGGATGTGGCGGAGCGCGGCCATCGATCGAGGACGCGGACGCGAAGAACACGGCGGAGGTCTGGTTCGGGGACCTGAGGACCGCGCCGCGTCTCGAGACGACGGACCTCGTCAGCGTGCCGGCCATTGTCAAGAAGGCGCTCGAGACCGACGTCGACAGGCTCGAGGGGCTGCCCGCGGCGCTCGAGGCCGACGTGGCACCGCGCGCGGTGTTCCTGACCGCGTCCGACTCGCTCACCCCTGCGAAGGTGGTGTGCGGCACCGGGCGAGGGTTGCGTGCCGCGCTGCTCCTCGCGATGAGCTCCCTGCGCGAGCGCTCCGGCGCCGCGGTGCCGACACGCTGGATCAAGGTAGACTTCGTCACCACCGCGAGTACCTGGGCCGAGGCCGCCACCGGGGGGCGCCGCTTGGAGCGCAGCCTGGAGGGGCTCGCCTTCGGGCGTGCTTCCGGCGTCGCGTTCCTGCCCGAGGAGCTCGTGGCGCGAACCCTCGTCAGCTCCAGCGGCGAGGTCATGGAGCGCAACATCGCGAGGTATCGCCTGCGGCGATCGGGGCTGAAGAGCGAGGCCGATCTGGGGCCGTCGCTGCCTCGCGAGCGCTGGCGCTTCAAGACCAGGGCCTTCTTCCTCGCGCAAGGCCGGACGGTGCCGCTCTACCGCGGCAATCCGCCGCGGGAGAGGATCACGCGCGAGGTCCTGCTGCGCTCCGTGCGCGCCGGCTCGGACTACCTGCGGCGGGCGGTGCGCGAGAACGGCAGCTTCGTCTACGGCTACGACCCGAAGACGGACACCGAGTCGAACCGGTACAACATGGTCCGGCACGCCGGCACGATCTACTCGATGCTCGACGTCTACGAGACGACGAGGGACCCGAGGCTCCTGGAGGCCGCGGAGCGGGCGATCGCGTACCTGCTCGACTCCATCAAGCCTTACGGCGGAGACGGCGACGGTGCGCGGATCATGACCTACGGCGGCAAGATCAAGCTCGGCGGAGTCGCGCTGGCAGCCGTCGCGCTCGCGGAGCATGTCACGGTCACCGGCAAGAAGGACCATCTGCCGGTCGCTCGGGGGCTCTGCCGCTACATCTGCAAGAACCAGATGGAAGATGGCAAGTTCGTCCACAGCCGCTACTACCCTTCGGGGGCCGTCGGCTCGCACATCTCCAGCTACTATCCGGGCGAGGCTCTCCTGGCGCTCGTTCGGCTCCACGCGATCGACGGGGACGGGCGATGGCTCGATGTCGCCGAGAAGGGCGCGCGCTACCTGATCGAGGTTCGCGACAGGGGCAAGGACACCCGGTCGCTGACGCATGACCACTGGCTTCTCTACGCGCTCAACGAGCTCTACCGTCACCGTAAGCGATCGCTCTACCTCGACCACGCGCTTCGCATCGCCACGGCGATCGAGCTCGCCCAGCGCAAGGAGCCGAGCTCGCGTGACTGGATGGGAAGCTACTACAAGCCGCCTCGCTCGACGCCGACGGCGTGCCGCTGCGAGGGGATGGCCGCGACGTACCGTCTTGCGCGCCGTCAAGGTGCCAGGCAGGTGGCAGAGAAGATCCTCGACAACCTGCGGCGAGGCGCGGGCTTCCAGCTACTGAGCCAGATCGGCCCCGCGAAGGCGCTCTACACCCTCGATCCCCGTCGCGCGCTCGGCGGCTTCACCAGGTCGCTGACCAACCACGAGGTCCGCATCGACTACGTCCAGCACAACATCTCGGCGCTGGTGTCGCTGTACCGCATCCTCGTGGACGAGAAGCGCGACGAGCTCTGAGGTCACCAGCGCCGCGGCGGCTCGCGTCCGTGCACCTTGCGGTAGAGTTGCTCCGCGCGCTCACGTACCCTGCGCCACAGACCGCTCGCCGGACGCGCGACCTCTCGTGTCGTCGCGTCGAGGTAGACGCTCGCGAAGCGCAGCATGTCGGCGCGGGTGAGACCGAAGTCGAGGCTCGAGAAGAGCAGTGCCGCGAGATCCTTGACGCGTGCGCGATCACCGATACGGTCGCCGAGCCTCGCACGGTGGAGGTCGATGAGGAGTATCCGCGGCGGCTCGTCCTGCCCGACGCGCATGGCCGAGTCGAGATCGAGCAGGAAGGGCCACGCTTAGCAGTCGCGGTGGGGGACCCCGCTCTCGTGCATGCGGCGCACGAGAGCGGCGACGCCCTCGATGAGCGCGCGTCGCAGTCGAAAGGTCGGCGGGCTCCGTGGCCAGTCGCGGCAGTAGTCCTCGAGGCTCTCGGTCCCCGTGAGCTCTTCGGTGATCAGGAACGACTGTCGTCGGGTCGGTCCGCCTGCGCGCGCTCCGTGGCCCTTCAGGGGCGTCGTCTCGATGCCGATCTCGTCGAAGCGTTCGATCGCACGGCACTCGACGTCAGCGCCGAGGACGGGACAACGGAGAGAGAGCAGGTTCTTGAGGATCTCACCCCACGTCGTACCCCGGTGAGCCTTGAGGAAGTAGCCCCTGTTCTCGAGCTCGAAGCGCAGAGTGCGCCGCCCGTTGAGCTCACGGTAGACACGTCCCTCCAGCGCGAGGATGCGGTCGAACGCCTGGTGCGGATCGTCGCCGAAGACGACGCGCAGCTCGGGGTCGAGCTCGACGGTGACGGACTGGGAGCGGGTCGACGGCATCGCCGTCTCAGTATCTCGATCGTCGTGCCCGAGGGCAACCGCTCGTTGCGTTCCCTGGCATGCGTCCGGGGCCCGAGTACAGCGTTGCGAGGACCATGGCGGACGATAGAGGACATGCCTTCTCCGTCGCCGAGAACGAGTCCTTCGGGGGCGGCGCTCCACGAGGAGCTCATCTCGGCTCGGGGGACGTCAGCGTGAGCGACTCGAGCCGCTTCTGCGAGATCCAGACGCGGCTCTTCTCTCGCACCTCGTCAGCGAAGCTCTTGCGGGCCTCCGCCTGCCGGGTCTCCTTCAGGCGGCGGCGGATGTAGCTCCGCCGACTCTCGAGCGATCGGGCCTTCGCGGGGCGGACATCGAGCAGCTTGACGAGGACGTAGCCGCGAGGCGTCTCGACGACGGGTCCGAGGTCTCCGGGCTTCCGGAGCGCGAAGAGGGCGTCGATGACCTGCGGCTCCCAGCTCTTCGTGCTCCGCTCCCGCGTCAGCCATCCGATGTCACCGCCGACCTCCTTGCTGCCGTCGTCGGAGTAGGTGCTGGCCAGCTCGCCGAAGGCGTGCACCTGCGGATCGAGCCTCCGCGCCTCCTGCAGGGCGGTCGTCGCTCGCTCGCGCGCCGCCTCGCGGGTCGCGTCATCGGCGTCGACAGCGACGCGCACGAGGATGACGGCGCCCTGGATCATCGGCTCCGTCGAGAACAGCGAGAGGTTCTCGCGGTAGTAGCTCTCGACGTCCTCGTCGCTGACGGAGACCGCCGTCAGGCGCCTCTCGAGCTCCGCGCTCTCGTACCGGTCACGCAGCAGCTCGTGGAGCTTCGCGATGACGTGCGGATCCCGGTCGTACCCGGCCTCGAGCGCTCGGGAGATGATGGCGCGGTCGAGGATCAGGCGGTCGAGCGCCTCGCGGCGCGCCGCCGGCGTGTCCGGCCGGCCCGGGCTCCCGAGGCCCTGGCGCCGGAGTGCGGCGCGGAGCTCGTCGTCGCGGATGCCGAAGCCGTCGACCACGGCGACCACATCCGGGGAGGATCGCGAATTCTCGGGCTTCTGCGTGCAGCCGGCCAGGGCGGCGAGAAGCGGAACGAGAACGGGGATCGAGACGAATCGCATCGTACCGGAACTGTCGCAGAGGCGTTGCGGCGAGTCAAGTGGAGGGGCCGGGTTGAATTCGATGCCGAAGCCGTCGATCATCGAGGCGATCCGCAACGCAGGAGGAGGATCGATGGACCGGGTTTCGCAACTGGCTCGACGAGCAGCGCTGTCGATCGGCCTCCTCACGGCGTCCTTTCCGGCTGTCGCCCCGGCGGTGACGAAGGAGCCGCCCGGCCCACCGACGGAGAAGCCCGACGTCCTGCGCGCCGGAGCGGTTTCCGTGCCGTTTTCCTGCGACGACGACATGGTCATCGCCGGCGGCATCGGACCGGGCAAGTGCGTCGGTCAGGAGGGGCGTCTCGGCGCGTCGGCCACCGTCCTGCGACTCGGCGACCGTCGGATCGCGATCGTCGCCTGCGACATCCTGATGATGCGTCGCGACCACTTCGATGCGGCGCTCGAGCGCATCGAGAAGGAGGTGGGCATACCGTCGTCGAACGTTCTGGTCAATGCCACTCACACGCACCACGCGCCGTCGACGGTGACGATCCACGGCTACGAGCGCATCGAGTCGTTTTGCGAGCACGTCGGCGATTCGGTCGTCGAGGCGGTGAGGAGGGCGAACGCTCGCATCTCGCAGAAGGCGGGCGTCGAGTTCCTCTTCTCGCTCGGGCACGAGTCGTCGGTCGGAGAGAACAGCCGCCTCCTCCTCGCCGACGGGACGGTCTACTGGATCGGCTCGCACGAGGACGCCGTCCGACCGACCGGCCCCTTCGATCCGCAGCTTCCGGTGCTCGCCTTCAAGCGTCCGTCGGGTGGCTACGAGTCCGTGCTCTTCAATCATTCGACTCACGCGATCGGCACGATCAAGCCCGGCGCGCGATCGCCGACCTTCTACGGGCTCGCCGCGCAGCGGCTCGAGAAGCAGCTCGGCGGCACGGTGACGTTCGTCTCCGGCGCCTTCGGGTCGACGCATAACCTCCGGCTCGACTGTCGGGAGATGACGCACCGGATCGAGACCGCCGTGCGCGATGCTCTGCGGCGTGCGCGGCCGCGACGCGTTACGAGGATAGACGGCATCCGCCGCGAGCTCTCCTATCGGGTCCGCTTCTTCGACGAGAAGAGGGAGGACCGCGCCGTGGCGACGTACTGTCGCAAGCGTATGGGCGGCGATCCGTCCTACTGCATCGACGTCTTCCGGCGCATGCGCAAGCAGCTCGCCGAGCACCAGGGGAAGGAGCGCCGGACCTGGGTGCAGGCCATCCGCATCGGCGACGTCGCGATCGTCGGCGCGCCCGGCGAGCTCTTCACGCAGCTCGGGCTCGACATCAAGCGGCGCTCGCCGTTCCGGCATACCTACATCGCCGGTGCCGCGAACGACTACATCGGCTACATCCCCGACGCGTCATCGTACGAGCTCGGCGGCTACCAGGTGTGGACCGGCCTTCACAGCCACGTCGCCCGGGGGACGGGAGAGAAGCTGGTGGACGCGGCGGTCGAGATTCTCGAGGAGCTGAAGAGACGTTGAGGAGCCATCGCAAGCGGCGTCCGGCGATCGCGGCGATCGCGACGATCGCGGTCGCGGCAGTCGGCGCCGTTCTCGTCGTCGTCGAGCTCCGGATGCGCCCGGCGGACGAGGAGACCGACGATGCGGCCGCGCTCCGGGAGCTCGCTGTCGAGCTCGCGAGCGACGGTGACACCGCCGCGGCGCACGATGCGATCCAACGCGCGCTCGACGCGCTCGGCTTCCCCGACGAGGAGTTCTGGCATGCGCCGGGGGCGAGGTCGACGGCCGAGGCCGCGCTCGACATCGCTCGGCGCTCTCGTCACGATCGTGGCGTCGCCCTCTACGCCGGGCTGCTCGCTGCACGCCTTCCGGACGATCTCGACGTGCGCCTCTCGTTCGGCGTCGCGTGCTCACGCCTCGGCCGGCACGCGGAGGCCGAGGCGGCTCTGCGTCATGTGGCGGACCACGCCCGGGCGGCGACCGGGGTGCGCCGTGCCGCTCGCCTCGAGCTCGCCGCGGCGCTGCGCAGGCAGGGGAGAGTGGCGCGGGCGGGGGGCGTTCTCGCCGCCGTTCTGCGTGAGGACCCCTTCGTGCGTTCGGCCTACCTCGAGTACGGCAGGTGCCTCGTGCTTCGCGGCGAGCGAGAGCTGGCCGGGTCGATGTACGCGCTTGCGCGCCGGCTCGAGGCGCCGGACGCCGAGGACCGGCGGGCTCGCGAGATGGAGGCGCTCGGACAGACGGCGCTCGCCGCTCGCTACCGGGCGCGCGCGTTCGCGCTTCGCGGCCAGTTCGGCGAGGCCGAGCGGACGCAGCGTCGCGCCGCGCGCAGCACGGACGGCGGCGGCGTGCCTTCATAGGCGTTGAACATCACCGCATCATGCACCGAGCCGTCGCGCGGATCGCGCAGGCTCAGTCGCAGGTGCCGCTCGCCGGGATACAGAACGCGCCGCCCAGGGCTGGGACC
>CAYMLL010000376.1:0-5530 GCA_964390645.1 uncultured Planctomycetia bacterium
GTCGGCAAGGAGCGCTGTCCGATTGTCGACACCTGGTGGCAGACCGAGACCGGCGGCATCCTGATCTCACCGCTGCCCGGCGCCATCGACACCAAGCCGGGCGCGGCGACGCTGCCTTTCTTCGGCGTCCAGCCGCTCCTCGTTGACGATGAGGGGAGAGAGCTCGAGGGAGCGGTGAGCGGCAACCTCTGCATCCGCGAGCCGTGGCCGTCGATCATGCGGACGGTTTACGGTGACCACCAGCGTTTTCGGGACACCTACTTCGTGCAGTTCCCGGGTCTCTACTTCACCGGCGATGGCTGTCGTCGCGACGAGGACGGGTACTACTGGATCACCGGACGCGTCGACGATGTCATCAACGTCTCGGGCCACCGCATGGGGACCGCCGAGGTCGAGAGCGCTCTGGTGGCTCACGAGGCCGTCTCGGAGGCGGCGGTCGTCGGTATGCCGCACGAGATCAAGGGCCAGGGCATCTACGCCTTCGTGACGCTGACCAGTGGCTTCGACGCCAGCGAGGAGCTGCGCGGGGAGCTCGTCGGTCACGTGCGCACGCTGATCGGTCCGATCGCGTCGCCCGATCGCATCCAGTTTTCCGGCGGCCTGCCGAAGACGCGCAGCGGCAAGATCATGCGCCGTATCCTGCGCAAGATCGGCGCCGGCGAGACGGACGACCTCGGGGACACGTCGACGCTGGCCGACCCGGACGTCGTCGATGCGCTGCTCGACGGCGCGAGGGTCACCTGATCGTCGGGGTCAGGGTGCCGTCGGGGGCAGGGTGCCGTCGGGGTCAGGGACCGAAATCCTTGCGCGGCGGCGGCGTGGTCCTACAATGTTCTCGGAGCCCGCTCACGGAGCGGCTTCGGCCCGGTGGGCGGGGCTTGCGATGGCGCCGCCGAGGAGATCGGGCTTCGCGTGGACGAACCGCGCCGTGCAGAACGTGAAGAGATCCTGGCGCTCCAGGTAGCCCCTCGGTTCCGATGCCGTGACAGCATCTTCCGTGCAGCTCGTCGTTTGCGACGTTGACGGGACCCTGACCGACGGCGTGATCAGCGTCGACGAGCGAGGCGGGGAGCTCAAGCACTTCAGTGTCGTCGACGGTCTGGGCATCGCCCTGCTGATCGAGGCGGGCGTCGACGTCGCCTTCCTCTCGGCCCGCAGATCCGCCGTCGTGCGTCACCGAGCCGACGAGCTCGGCGTCCGGCTCTGCTGGGACGGCATCCGCGAGAAGCGCCCCCACCTCGAGGCCGTGCTCGAGGAGCGCGGGCTCGCCCCCTCAGACGTCTGCTTCGTCGGTGACGACCTCAACGACATCCCCTGCCTGCGCCTCGTCGGCTTCCCGGTGGCGGTCGCTAACGCCCGTCCACAGGTCAAGGAGCACGCGGCGTACGTTACCGAGGCGAGTGGCGGTCACGGCGCGGTGCGCGAGGTGGCGGAGCTCGTTCTCGAGGCCCGTGGGCTCTGGAAACCGCTCTTGGAGAGGTACCTATGAAGGCGATCGGCTTCTTCGCGGCTGTCTTTCTCAGCATGCTGGGCTTCTTCGTCGTCGTCACCGGAGAGTTCGAGAGCTGGGTCAGCCGGGACGAGGAGGCGACGTCGGAGCTCGAGGTTCGTGTTCACCGCAATCGCGCGACCGGCGGGAGCGATGGAAAGAACGTTCTCGACTTCGACTTCTGGAACGTCCGGCTCGGCCGTCGAAACTTCACCATCCGCGCGGAGCTGCCGGCGGCGGACCTGAAGAGCGGCAGCCGCATCGACGAGCTCGAGCGTATTCAGCTCGCGAACGGTAGCATCGAGATCCCGCTCTTCGGGGGCAAGAAGCTCACGCCGGCCTCGGAGACCGTGGAAGAGGACGGCCAGGTCAGTCTCGATCAGCTCGTTCTGGAGTTCCAGACCGCGACCTACATCCGGTCCGGTGGTCTCGCGAAGGGCGGGCGTGAGATCGTCGTCCTGTTGCGCAACGGCAAGGGCTCGACGAACGAGGGCACCGAGTTTCGCTTCGAGGAGCTGCTGTTCACCAACGGTACCGGCCAGAAGGAGGAGGAGGGCGAAGCTAGCCGCTTCTCGTTCCGTTCGGACCACCCGGTGTCGATCGTCAACCGATACCTCGAGGTTCACAGCCAAACGGGTCTTCGCGGCGAGATCGGGCAGAATGGTGTCGAGAGCGTCACGTTCCTGTCGCCGGTCCGCGCGACCGTCGATCCGGGTGTCGTCGGTGACTTTGCGCTCGGCGCCGGGGTTGCGCAGGAGTCGCTCGAGGAGCCGGGTCGCGGCGTCCGCGAGGAAGGTGCCCGTGGGCAGAACGGGGATCCTCGCCGTCGAGTGGTGGCTCTCTGCGACGGTCCGCTGGAGTTCGATTTCCACGCCAAGGCGACCGCGGACCCGGCCGCTGGGTCGTCTGACGACGGGCGTCCGGCGAAGGGGGGCGACGACGACGGCGACTCACCCACGAGGATCACCTTCCGGGACAACGTCGTTCTCCACAGCGCCCGGGCCGGCTCGGGCGTCGGCGGGAAGCCTCCGGAGTCCGACGGCAACCGCTTCGAGTGTCAGGAGCTGATCCTGGAGGTCGACGATGACGGCGAGCGGCCGGTTCCGCGTCGTGCTCTCGCTACCTGGGAAGGTGGACGGGTCCGGACGCGGATCGTCCACGGTGACAGGACCTACGTCCTCGACGGCGATCGGCTCGAGTGGATCAACCTCGACTCCGCCGCCGAGCCCGGTCGGCCCGGGATCCTCAGCGTGGGCTACCTGACCGGCAGTCCGAAGCTGCGCGGGCCGGAGGTCGAGCTCGACGCCGAACGCGCCGTTCTTCGTCCGCATGCCGACACCGTCCTGCTCGAGAAGGTGGAAGGGACCTTTCGCGGCGGGCGTCACAGGGCGGGCCGTTCGACCGACGGCGAGGGTCGTGCCCGGGCGGTCGTGCGTTCGAGCCTCGACGGAGGAGGTGCGGGAGCCTCCGCCAGGGTCGAGCCCGCGGCGATCGACGGGAGCAGCGTCTCGAAGGGTCGCCGGGAGCTGGTGGACTTCTCGGCGCCACGGGTCGAGGTGGTCTTCGGGTCCGACCCGGCCGGCGGTCAAAAGGGGCTGACGCGGTGCGTCGCTCGCGGCGAAGGACCCCGGGACGTCCGCATCCGCAGTCGGGGCGCCGTGGGGACGGGTTCCGCGGGAGCCGGTCCGCCCGGGGCGGTGTCGCCCTTCGCGGCGAGTGGACGGACGTTGACCTACGATGCCACGAAGCACGAGGCGAAGCTCGAAGGAGCGCCGGGTGAGCTGCCCCGGCTGACCCAGGGGAGCAGCTGGATCGAGGCGGGGTCCATCCACCTGCTCGTCGACAGCGGTCCCGGCGCCGCCTGGTTTCAGGATCAGGTGAAGGCCCGCATCGATCCCGTCGATTTCTCCTCCGAGAGGGCCGCTGCTAGTGTCGGGAAGCGGGATGGGGACGGCACGCAGAACAAGGATGAGGAGGGCCGCTCGCCGCGCCCCCTGAGCATCGAGGCCGACTACCTCGGGCTGGCGTTTCGCGACGGCCGCGAGCTCGAGACCGCTCTCGCCCGGGGGGGGGACGAGCGGGCGGTGAAGCTCGAGACTCTGTCGGGCACGAAATACGTCTTCCACGCGCGCGAGGTCCGGCTGGAGCAGGGCGAGAAGATCGTCGAGCTGCTGAGCTCCGACGTCGAGCCGGCGAGGCTTGCCAGCATGGAGATGCCGGGTGGAAGCGTGCGGGCACGCCACATCCGCTTCGAGCAGCAGAAGCGTCTCGTGACCCTCGAGGGGGCGGTCGAGTTGCGTCTGACCGACCTCGAGGCAGATCCGGAGAAGGACTCCGATGCCGATCTTGTCGTCCGTGCCGCGACGGCGACCGTCGAGCTTCTCGACCGCGAGTCCCGGGGCGGCGCGGCCCTGCAAGGCGCGGGACCGCTGGCCGCGCTGAACGACGTCAAGAGCCTCGCTGCCAGGGGGGGCGAAGGGGAGCCACTGGTCGTGGAGAGCGTCAGTTTTCGGCTCCACGGCGACCATGTCGACTGGGACGCCGAGTCCCGGCGTCTGGTCTTCCGGGGCCCGGGAATGCAGCAGGTGTTCGTACACAGCGGACAGCTGCGTGGGCCCGTGCAGGCGCGCGAGATCGTCTTCGACGAGAAGCGCGGCGTCGTCGTGCTGCAGACCGCGGTGCGCGGCGAGCTTCGTCAGCCTGCGAAGCGGGCCAGCGAAGCGGACGCGGCAACAAGGGCCGGCGAGGTCGAAGCTCGGACGGTGGTGTGGGAGTTCGAGACCAACGCGCTCGAGATCAAGCTGCGGGAGGTCGGGGCGGGCCGTCGGTTCGAGGTCGGCTCGCTTCTGGCCCGGGACAAGGTTCTTCTCTACAACCCGGATCAGGCGGTGCTGCTGCGGGGTGACGACCTCGTCTACGACAGCACGTTGCGCCAGGTCGAGGTGTTCTCTCGCGACGGTCGGCGACAGACGCTGCAGCATTTCAGGTCGCTCGCGGGGGGAGGGCCGGGACTCGATGCCGTGAAGGCCGCCGGGGCCTCCGATCCCGACGGTCCGGTCGACACGATCCACGCGCAGCGCATCTTCGCGTCTCTCGAGGAGAACGCCGACGCCGGGAATCCCCCGGGTCGACCGCGCCAGATGCTCCTGGTCGAGTTTCGCAGGGACGTGCTGGCGAACTTTTTCATGCCCGGCACCTCCGGGCTCGCCGCGGCTGGCGCCGGGGGCAAGCACTGGCAGCTCATCGCGCAGCGCTTGACCCTGCACGTCGATCCTGCGGCGACCTCCCGGGGACCGCGAGCCGTGCCGTGGGCTCTGGCGACGGGCAGCGCGGAGGGCGCGCATCGCAACGTCACGATCAACACCGGTCCCTATCAGGCCTTCGCCGAACGGGCCGAGTTGCAGGCGCCGGCTCATCAGCTGGTGCTCACCGGCTCACCGGGGTTTCCGGTGACGATCGCCGACCGTCGGCCCGATCGTTCGGGCACGATCGAGCAGGAGAAGCACCTAGTGATCGTCGTGCGCAAGGTGGGCCAGGAGGTCATCATCGACTCTCCGCGTCGGGCCCCCACCACCGAGCCGTGGCCGGGTGTCTCGAACCGCGGTGACGACTGAGTCGTCCGGTGGACGGACGAGGCGCCGGTCTTCGAGCGGTCTCGGCGGATGTTCGCGGGACCTTCGGGAGGTCGTCTTGCGTCCGGCGAGTGACGAGCTTAGACTTGATGCTGGATGCACCTGCGGGGTCCACAGGGAATGCCCCCACCCTCTTCTTCCGGTAATCACCGCCATGCGACGAGCTCTTCTGCCAGGCACCCTGCTGGCGTGCGCCTTCCTCAGCGGCTGCAGCTTCTTTCCCCAGTTTCAGGAGGCTCGCTTCAACAACGGCGACGGCGCCGCGGGCGAGAACATCCTGGTCGTGCCCTTTCGCGAGTCCCGAAGGGGCTGGTACGGCGAGTCGCGGGACGGCCGCGGCGTCGTCGCGGTTCATCGCCAGTGGCCCCCGGCCCCGGGCGGGGCCCCCGCGTTCGGTGGGGGCGCGGAC
>CAYMLL010000376.1:5540-6440 GCA_964390645.1 uncultured Planctomycetia bacterium
GGGGCCCTTTCGCGCGGCCCTAGGGGGCTGGTAGGGCGCGGCGCGGTCGGGCGGGGGGGTGGGCGCGTTTCTTCGCCAGTGGACCGAGGCCCGGGCCGTCGACGCTCGTTTCGTGGAGAGCGAGATCTCCCAGGAGGTGCTGCACCGGGTCTACAACTGGCCGAAGAAGACCATTCGCCGCAGCGACTGGGTGGACCTCGCGCGGCCCGCTGGAGTGCGCTACCTGGTCGAGGGTGACATCTTGTCGCTGAAGCTCGACAACCCGTTGACGGTCGGCTTCTTCGATCCCGAAGCTCTGATCCGGTACCGCGTCATCGATCTGCAAGACGGTCGCGAGGTCCACAGCCGAGAGCGGTGGAAGCTGCGGCAGTCGGAAAGGGAGTCGGAGTTCCGGGTGAGCTACGACTTCGACGATCCGGAGAAAGTGCGCGCCCAGTTCCTGGCCTACATCGCGAAGCGTCTGGGGCAGGAATTGTATGGATACTACGAGGACTAGGGCTACAATCGGGGAACTCGATTCCGAGAAATCCCACTGGATCATTCCGCTGGCTGAGGAACGCGAAAGAAGGAGCCCTTGTTCGCGTTCTCTGGAGACGGCCAGAGGATCGACGGGGAAGTCGCCTCCCGTCCCCCCCCCGCTGAAATCGCTCTTGCAACCGCGGATACGGGTGTCCTGAGCGGGGATACGGGTGTATCACAGAGGGCCCTTCCCCTACCGGCCTCTCAGCAAGCTGGAACTGTCGACTCATGTCGCATCACGAACTGCTCGCCTTCCTGGGAATGCCCGGCGGCTCCGAGTGGATCATCATACTCGTCGTCGCGCTGTTGATCTTCGGCAAGCGATTGCCGGAGGTCGCTCGCAACATGGGCAAGGGTATCGTCGAGTTCAAGAAGGGCGTC
>CAYMLL010000377.1:0-3270 GCA_964390645.1 uncultured Planctomycetia bacterium
ATATATATATTTTTTTGTTTTTTATACACATGTATACCGGATCCTCAGAAAAGATTACCACCTCAGGAACAAAAGTGAAGGGCATGCTCTAAAGAGACACCTGCAACTGAGGCCCTAAAGAATATGACAAATGGCTCTCGGGGCTCGATTCCATTCTCCGTGTCACATTTCCTTCCGATCCGGTTCCGTTATGCCCAGGTCTAGAAATGGCCCCCCGCCCCCCCGCCGCCCCCCCGCCCGGGGCGGGGGGGGGGGGCCCGGGAGGGGAAAGGCGGTCCGGGTGTTGCGGCTTCCGGGCCTTCCTTTTCGTTTCTCCATCCGCTCCGCAAGCTCGTACAATCCCCTTGGACGGAGAACCAAAGAGAGTCGGAGAGCCACCCCGGAGTCCCCCAGGAGGTCTCGCATGCTCCTCAAGTCTCGACTTTGCCCCCTCCGGGTCTCGCCCGTGCGAGCCCTCGGTCTGGCGAGCGCGATCTTTCTTGCCGTCGACACGGCGCCGGCGCAACCGCGAGGCGGTGCATCTCGCGTCTCGCGGTCGGCGTCGTCTCGAGGCGCCGGCGCGGCGATCGGCCTGACGACCCCGCGGGGAATCTCGTCGAGACGCGCGATACGTACGGCGGCGCCGTCCGGTCTGCGTCCGCGCTCGACGGCCGCGAGATTCGGCGTACCGCCGGTCTACGCGGGTGCCTACGCGGGTGCCTACGCGGGCCCTTTTGCGTACAGGGGGCCCTGGGCTCCGTGGGTCTACTACGGCGATCACGGTGTCTATCCGTCGACGGTGACCGGGCGCTATCCACCGCCGGGCGCGACCGAGCCGCGGCTCGGACTGCAGAACAACTATCCGTTCGCGTGGCAGATGGGGCTGCAGATGCCGGCGGTCAGCGATCCGCTCTACACCTATTCCCTGGGGCCTTTCCGCGGCGTGGTGCGCTCGCCGCAGGAGCCGCGGTGGCTGGACGGGACGGCTGACGGGTGGGGACTCGATCTCATGAAGGAGGGCAAGTTCAAGGCGGCCGGCAAGCTGCTCGCGAAGGGGTTCCGGGACACCGACGATCCGCGCTATCCGCTCGTCCTCGCCGAGGCGCTCTTCGCTCTGGGCAAGTTCGAGCACGCCGACCTCGTGCTGCGGCACGCCCTCGCGCTCGACGGTGCGTTCGATCATCTGCCCGATGATGTCGCGAGCCACTTTCCGTCGACGGAGGTCTTCGAGAAGAAGCTCGGGGCGCTCGTGGCGAAGGGGGGCCACGAGCTGCTCGCAGGTTACCTGCAGGTCCATGCGAAGGACGGCAGCGTCGGACTCACCGCGCTCCTCCGTCTGTCGAAGCCGGCCGGGGAGGGAGCTTCGCCCGAGGACGGGGACGATCTGGCGTCGAGACTCTACCGTCACTACCTCGGCAAGGCCTTCGGAGGTGACGAGAAGTCCGACCCCTCGCCCTAGTGGCGTCTGTCGACTCTTGCCGCGCGCCGTGTCGCGAGACGGGTCGACGGGAAGAGCCGGCGAGGAAGCCGACCCGAGACCGCAGGGCGAAGGGATGTCCGGAGACGGGTGGCCTTTCGCCCTTTCCCTCGATCTCCTTTGCGCTACGATGGGGGCTTGTCTCGCCACCAGAATCGGGAGCCAGCCGCCTCATGACTCGACCTCTCGTGTGCGCGACGGTCTTCGCCCTCGTGTCCTTCACCACTCTCGTCGGTGAGGACGTCTCTGTCCTCGGGCAGCCGTCGCCGTCCCGGAAGGACCGTCGTCTCGGCGATCCCGTCACCCTCAACGGCTACCACCCGTGGCGGTCGATCGGCGACCTGGATGTGTGGAAGAAGCGTCGCGAGCGGGTGCGTCGGCAAGTTCTCGTCGCCGCGGGGCTCTGGCCGTTGCCCGAGAAGACGCCGCTACGCCCCAGGATTCATGGCAAGGTGGATCGGGGCGACTACACGGTCGAGAAGGTCTTCTTCGAGAGCTACCCGGGCTTCTTCGTCACCGGGAATCTCTACCGTCCGGACTCCCCGAACGACGGCCAGAGGCGAGCGGGAGTGCTCTCCCCTCACGGGCACTGGCGCGACGGTCGCTTCTACAGAAATGCCGAGGGGGCTGCGCGCAAGCAGGTCGAGGAGGGCAAGGAGAAGCGTATTCAGGGGGCGCGGTCGCCGCTTCAGGCCCGCTGTGCGCAGCTGGCCCGCATGGGCTGCGTCGTCTTCCATTACGACATGGTCGGCTACGCGGACTCGCGGCAGGTCGATCATCGCTCGGGCTTTGGCGATGTCGAGGCAGAGCTCCGACTGCAGAGCTGGTTCGGGCTCCAGACATGGAACACGATCCGTGCGTACGACTTCGTCGAGAGCCTGCCGGACGTCGACCCGAGTCGTATCGGCGTGACCGGCGCGAGCGGCGGCGGCACGCAGACCTTCATCCTCGGGGCGATCGACGACCGCCCCGCGGCCCTCTTTCCGGCGGTCATGGTGTCGACCGACATGCAGGGCGGCTGTGTCTGCGAGAACGCGTCGCATCTGCGCGTGGGCACCAGCAACGTCGAGTTCGCAGCGCTCGCCGCTCCGAAGCCTTACGGCATGACCGGCGCGAACGACTGGACGAAGGACATCATGACGAAGGGGCTACCCGAGCTCAAGGCGCTCTGGAGAGCCTACGGTAAGGAGAGCCTTGTCGAGGCGTGGTGCTACCGCAGGTTCGAGCACAACTACAACCAGGTCTCTCGCGAGCACATGTACGGCTGGTTCAACGAGCATCTCGGGCTCGGTCAGTCGTCGCCGGTGCTCGAGAGACCCTTCGAGCCGCTGCCGAGGGAGCTCCTGTCGGTGTTCACGGATCAGCATCCCTTGCCGGATCACGCGGTCGATACCAGGCAGCTCCGGGCCTATCTGACCGCGACGAGCGACGAGCAGATCCGGTCGCTCGTGCCGACCGGTCCGCGGAGCCTTGCGGAGTTCCGTCGGGTGATCGGTGGGGGCCTCGAGGCCATCCTGCACACCTCGATGCCGGCGAAAGGCGAGATCCGGTCGTCCCTTCACGGAGATGTCGCGAAGATCGGTGAACACGAGCTTCGACGCATGACGATCGGCCGCAAGGGTGGCGGCGAGGAGGTGCCGGCCCTGCTGATCAAGCCGAAGAGCTGGACGGGAGTCGTCTCGCTGATGGTCTCCACGCGGGGCAAGAGCTCGTGCTTCGTCCCGGGATCCGAAGGGGCGAAGCTACGATCGGATGTGGAGTCGCTTCTCGGTCGTGGCGCGGCGATCCTCTCCATCGATTCGTTCTTGACCGGC
>CAYMLL010000377.1:3280-5605 GCA_964390645.1 uncultured Planctomycetia bacterium
GACTTTGACATCCACTACGTCGAGCGGTTGCTCGGCGAGTAGCGCGCCGCGGCACGCGCGGACGAGAAGAACGATGATCTCGAGGACGACGAGCTCGCGGCGAAGCTCTATCGAGCCGACCGTGGTCGGCAAGGTGGTTTCGTCGGCTACACGCTGGGTTACAACCGGACCCTGCTGGGCCAGCGCGTCCACGACATCCTGACTGCGGTCGGCTACGCGCGCTCTCTCGCCGGCGTCCGGCGCGTTAACCTCGGGGGGCTCGAAGGGGCCGGCTCGTGGGCCATTCTCGCGCGGGCGCTGTCGGGCGATGCCATCGATCGAACGCTCGCGACACTTCGTGCCCGGATCGACTTCGAGGGCATGGCGATGCTCGATGATGCGAGCTTCGTTCCCGGCGGACGGAAATACGGCGGGATGGACGCGTTCGCGGCGCTCTGCGCCCCGGCGGAGATGAGCCTCGTCGGGGAGCCGCCGCCCTCCGATCTGATGAAGAGTGCCTATCTGGCGGCCGGGAAGGCAGACTCGCTCCGGCACCTTGCGGTGCTGGATCGTGAGCTCACCGAGGAGCTGTTCGATTGGTTCTGCAACTGACTTGCGGTCGGTGAGCTCGAGGCGAGCGCCGGCAGCGAAAGAACGTCGTCACGGAAGGACCCTGGATGATCAAGGAAGCTCGAGAGACTGGAAGTCCCGACACGAGCGAGGAGGCGGTTCTCGAGACCATCGACCTCGTCAAGGAGTATCCGCTCGGTGGCGAGGTGGTGTACGCGCTCCGGGGGGTCAGCCTGCGCATCGATCGCGGGGAGTTCGTTGCGGTCATGGGCGCGTCCGGAAGCGGCAAGTCGACGCTTCTCAACATTCTCGGCTGCCTCGATCGTCCGACTTCGGGGACCTACTTGCTAGGAGGCCGTGATGTTTCGAGACTGGGCGACGACGAGCTCTCCGACGTCCGCAGTCGCCACCTCGGGTTCGTCTTCCAGTCGTACAACCTGATTCAGCAGCTCGACGTCGTCGAGAACATCGAGGTGCCGCTCTTCTATCAGGGCGTGTCGCTTGCGGAGTCCCGTGAGAAGGCGCTCGCGCTCGCGGAACTCGTCGGTCTGGGCGACCGCGTCGGGCACCGTCCGACGCAGCTGTCCGGAGGTCAGCAGCAGCGTGTTGCCATCGCGAGGTCGATCGCGAACGACCCGCTGATGATTCTTGCCGACGAGCCGACGGGGAATCTCGACTCGTCGACGGAGGGCGAGATCCTCGCGATCCTTCGAGGGCTCAACGCCGAGGGAAAGACGATAATCATGGTTACGCACGAGCAACGACTCGCGAGCGAGACCTCACGCGTGATCCGGCTGCACGACGGTCGAGTGATCTCGGATGAGAAGAGCTAGGTGGCGGGGAGACCACGGTCGGGGGAAATCGGGACCGGCACCGTTCTGCGGACAAGAACGTGGGTCGGACCGCAGGCGGTCGATGGAGCCGTCGACGTGTCGGTCAGGGTGTCCGGAGGTCCTGGATGATCGTCACGCCTTCCTCCTCGACCTGCACGTCGACCAGCGGTCCCCGGTCGCCGAATCTGCGGGTCGCCTGTAGCCGGTAGCTTCCGGAGGGGACGCCGACGAGCTCGAAGGTCCCGTCGCGTGAGACCCTCGTCGACCGCGGGCGGCTCTTGCCGAAAAGGACGACGGATCCGTCGGCAAGCGGCGCGCCCTGTGCGTCGCGCGCGCCGCCCCCGCTGCGTGGGCCCCGGGGGAGTGGGAGCAGCACCCGGGGGGGTGGACCCGGGGCTGCATACCTTGGTCCGGTCGTACGGCGTCCAGCTCTACGCCAACGGCTCTGCCCGCCTCCAGGTCTCGGGAACCCTCTCCTACCCCGTTCTCCAATAGCCCACCTCGGCGGGGAGGTTGTCGGACGTTCAACAACGTCCCCGTTTGTTCCCCCGAGGGGTGGCTTCGAAGCTCATTGCCAGCCGCCCCGGGAACGATAAGATCCATTCATCCTGATTTCCTGATGAAGGATCGACATGGGTATCGAGGGGCTCCAGAAGGTCTTCAAGACCCTCGCCGACCCCACCCGGAAGCGGATCGTCTGCCTCCTGGAGCGGGAGGAGCTCGCCGTCCAGGAGCGGCTGGAGGTCCTGGGGATGGCGCAGTCCCGGGTCTCTCGTCATCTGGGGATCCTCCGGGAGGCCGGTCTCCTCCAGGACCGACGAGATGGCACCTTCG
Source organism: uncultured Planctomycetia bacterium (assembly GCA_964390645.1). Taxonomy (GTDB): domain Bacteria; phylum Planctomycetota; class UBA8108; order UBA8108; family UBA8108; genus CAYMLL01. The sequence goes on from CAYMLL010000377.1 coordinate 5,497, forward strand.
TCCTCTACCGGTTCGGCCCCTCCGAGGGCGGCTACTGGCGGGAGGCGTGGGGGGGGGGGGGGCCGGGCGGCGCGGCCCCCCCCCCCCCGGCCCGGGGGCGGCGGGGGGG
>CAYMLL010000377.1:5615-6432 GCA_964390645.1 uncultured Planctomycetia bacterium
ACGCGACCTCGCGGCGCTGGACCGGGTGATCGATGCGCGCGCCTCCCGCAGCCGCTCCTTCTTCGACTCGTTGGGTCCGGAGTGGGACGCGCTGCGCAAGGTCTGGAGCGACGACCTGCTGCGCGCCCGGGCGATGGCGCGGCTGGTCCCGCCCGGAATGCGGGTCGCTGACATCGGCACCGGGACCGGCGTTCTCGCGCTGGAGCTGGCTCGGGCCGGCCTTCGGGTGGTCGCCGTGGATCACTCGGAACGGATGCTCGGCGCGGCCCGAGCCAAGCTCGAGCGGGAGCCCGGCCTGGACGTCGCGCTGCGTCTGGGCGACGCGTCGAACCTCCCGCTGGCCGATGCCGAGGTCGACGCCGCCTTCGTGCACATGGTGCTCCAGTACCTGGCCTCTCCCGCGGAGGCGCTCCGCGAGCTGGCTCGGGTGGTGGTGCCGGGCGGGACCGTGGTCGTGATCGATTTCGTCAGCCATGATCGCGAGTGGATGCGCCAGGAGCTGGGGGTGCTGCGGCTCGGCTTCACCGCCGAGGAGATCCAGTCCGCCTTCCTCTCCGTCGGTCTCCCGGAGCCGCGAGTCGAGATCCAGGCCCCCTCCTCGCGAACCTCGGACCTGCCGGAAACCTTCATCGCCTCGGCGCGGAGGCCCCGGAAATGAGTGAGATCAGGAGCGAAGCGGAGCAGCAGATCAGGGGAGCGCTCGAGGAGCGGATCCTCGTCATCGACGGGGCGATGGGCACCAACATCCAGGCTCGCGATCTCGGGGAGCGGGAGTTCCGCGGCGAGCGCTTCCGCGACCATCCCCAGGACCTGAAGG
>CAYMLL010000378.1:0-6393 GCA_964390645.1 uncultured Planctomycetia bacterium
CGCCCCAGTAGCGCTGACGGCTGAAGAGCCAGTCGCGCAGCTTGTAGTTGACCGTTCCCTTGCCGACGCCGCGGTCCTCGAGCCAGGCGGTGATTCGCGGCTTCGCCTCTGCCGTCGGCAGGCCCTCGATGACCTCCGAGTTGACGGATGTGCCCTCGCCGACGAAGGCCTCCGCGGTGACTCCGGGGTGGTCGTCCGGGACCTTCACCACCTCGATGATGTCGATTCCAAACTGGGTGGCGAACTCCCAGTCTCGTGTGTCGTGCGCCGGAACGGCCATGATGGCGCCGGTGCCGTAGCCCATCAGCACGTAGTCGGCGATGAAGACCGGCACGGGTGCGCCGTTGACGGGATTCGTCGCCATCGCTCCGATGAAGACACCGGTCTTGGTCTTCTCGTCGACCTGGCGCTCGACGTCGGAGCGGGATCCGGCGAAGCGCTTGTACGCAGCGACCATCTCGCGCGGCGACACGTCGCCTTCGGGTCGACCCGGAAACTGGCCGCGCCACGCATGCGGCGCGTCCTCGGGCCAGGCTTCCGCGGTCAGCCGGTCGACGAGAGAGTGCTCGGGCGCGAGCACCATGTAGGTCGCGCCGTAGAGCGTGTCGGGGCGCGTCGTGAAGACGCGGATCGTCCCGGCGGCGGCGTCGAAGTCGACCTCGGCGCCTTCGCTGCGGCCGATCCAGTTGCGCTGCATGAGCTTGATCGGCTCGGGCCATGCGAGAGGCTCCAGATCTGCGAGCAGGCGTTCGCAGTACGCCGTGATGCGCATGATCCACTGGCGCAGCGGTCGCTTGTAGACGGGGAAGTTGCCGCGCTCGCTCTTGCCGTCGGCGGTGACCTCCTCGTTCGCGAGGACGGTGCCGAGGCCCGGACACCAGTTGACAGGGATCTCGTCGACGTACGCGAGGCGGTGGCTGTCGACGATGGCGTCGCGCTCGGGGTCGGAGAGCTCCACCCATGTCTTGCCGTCGGGAGCCGGTCGATCGCCGGACTCGAGCTCTGCGACGAGCTCGTCTATGGGGCGCGCGCAACCTGCGCGCTCGTCGTACCAGGCACCGAAGATCTTCAGGAAGATCCACTGCGTCCACTTGTAGAACTCGGTGTCCGTCGTCGCGATGAAGCGATCGGGGTCGTGGCCGAGGCCGAGCCGGCGCATCTGGCGCCGCATCGTGGCGATGTTGTTCTCCGTCGTGACACGCGGATGCTGGCCGGTCTGGATCGCGTACTGCTCGGCGGGCAGCCCGAAGGCGTCGAAGCCCATCGGGTGCAGGACGTTGTGACCCGTCATGCGCAGGTAGCGCGCGTAGATGTCGGTCGCGATGTAGCCGAGAGGGTGTCCGACGTGCAGCCCTGCGCCCGACGGGTACGGGAACATGTCCATGATGAAACGCTTCGGCAGTGACGGGTCGAAGCCGTCCTCGCCGGGATTCGGCGCATGGAAGGTCTTATCGGCCTCCCAGCGATCCTGCCACTTCGCCTCGATGTCGCACGCCTGCGCCGCTGTGTAGCGGTGGGCCGGGGTATCCGTTCTGGAGCCGTCAGACATGCCGATCCTGAGCCAAGTGTCGGGCCTGGGAAACCGATGATCCTAACACGGTAGGTTTCGTGTTCCTGCGGCCAAATGCTGTAGACTGATTTCGATGCCCATCTACGTGTACGAGTCCGCCAGCGGCACTCCTTGCGACGAGTGTCGGGAGACCTTCGAGGTTCACCAATCGATGAAGGAGGATGCGTTGAAGGACTGTCCGTACTGCGGCGGACCGGTCAAGCGTGCGATCGTCGGCTTCATGGTGGGCACGGGCGATCCGCTGGCTCCGTCGAAGCTCGATCGGGCGGGCTTCACGCAATACGTCCGCAAGGGCAAGGGCTACTACGAAAAGACATCCGGACCGGGTCCCAAGTCGATCGCCGACGGGGACTCCTGAGCTCGATTGAATCGACGGATCCTGCCGAGCGTCTGACGTTCGAAGCCGCACGGACGTCAGAAAGCCGGTGCCGAGCTCTGGCGTCAGGGGTCCCGTTCGGGCTGCTGCTCCGTTGTCTCCAGGAGACGCTCGATGTACTGCCGTTCCTCCCGGTTCGCTGGGGGCCGCCTTCTCGTCGGGCTCGCGCTCAGCTGCGTCCTCGGCCTCGCGGCTCTTCTCGTTTTCGGCGTCGTGCTCGAAGGCGAGAGCGGATCGCTCTTCGAGGTCGGTGATTCCGGATCCTCGACGGTCACTCCGGGAGCCGCCGGTGCCGTGGATGGTGGTGTTGCCGGCGGCGGTGTTGCCGGCGGCGGTGTTGCCGGCGGCGGTGTTGCCGGCGGCGGTGTTGCCGGCGGCGATGTTGCTGGCGGTGCAGGGCGTCCGGGAGTGGCCCTCGGTGACGGACGTCCGCGTGTTGCCCCCGTCGATGGGGAGCATGCCGCCAACGTGGTCGAAGGCTCGTTCGACCCGGTCGGTCTGCCACCGGTCCAGCCGATCGGTCTCGGCAGCGGGCTCGGTTTTGGTGCCGGCGCTGGCGCGGTCGATTCCGGCGGAGGTGACGGTGACGCGGACGACAAGCCGGCCGTCGAGGGCGCCGGGATTTACCGGGCGCGCGTCCTCGACGCGATCACCGGTCACGGTGTCAGCGGTGTGCGAGTGCGGCTGACGAGCTACCACGGCGATGTCCACCTCGCGGATGCGGGAGTGCCGATGATCGACGTGCAGCTCGCGACGACGGGGTCGGACGGTTCCTTCCGGTTCGTGTGTCCCGATCCGCAGGACCCGCAGCTGGAACTTCATGTCGAGACGACGCACGCAAGATTCGAGTCGGTGGTCTTCGTCCTTCATCGTCGTGATGGAGTCCGGGGGTTCTGGCGCCAGGTCGAGGCGAGTGCGGACGCGCCCGATTCGGTATGGCTCCTGGGGCGGCATGAGGGAGACTCCGGCGTCGAGGAGATCGAGGTTCACCTGCGTCGCGCCGAGACCGTGCCGGTGCGCGTCGTCGACCGTGCGGGACGGGGGCTCGCTTACGCGCCGGTCCGTGTCATCCCGCGACGGGACAGTCACACCTTCCTCGAGGAAGAGGAGCCGCCCGCGATCGCTCGCAACGGGCGCCTCGTTCGTGTCGGCGAGCCGCGCATCCTCCACACCGGTCCCCGGGGCTATCTGTGGATCCCCTTCGGTGAGTATCCGTACAGCTTCGAGATCCTGCATCCGGACTACTACCTCTACGACCGGGATCCGCGGACCGGTGAGGAGATCTTCACGACGATCGTGCGCGATCTACCGTACACCGAGGAGGTGCTGCTCGAGGCCCGTAGCGACTGGCGTGAGAGGCATCAGCTCGTCGACACGGGGCTCGTGCCGATTGCCGGCGCCGAGATCGAGATCGCGCTCGAGGGCATGGTGCCTCTTCGCGTCATCACCGACGCGGAGGGCTGGTTCCAGGTCGGCGTCCAGCCCTTTGCGCGCGACGCGCCGTGGCCGCTCAGCCTCGTTCATCCGCGTCGCGGTCGCCTCACCGTGCTGTCGCCCGGATTCCGCAACCGTGCGGTCGACATCGTCCTGCCGCTGGCGTCCCGTCAGATCCGTCTCGAGGCGAGGCCGCAGCAGCGGCTGACGTTTCGCACCGTCGTCGGTGAGGAGAGCGGGACGAAGGCGATTCCGGCGAAGGGGCTGCGTACGACGCTCGACAGTCTGACGCCCGTGCGCGTCGACTTCGACGGACGGGTCGAGCTCATCGGCGACCTGCCGGCGACAGGAGAGCTCTTCGGTGTCGTCGTGAGCGGCTATCTGCCCTTGACGGTGGAGATGCCGGATACGGGTGTCCGCGAGCGCGATGTCGACCTCGGCGACCTGATCTTTGAGGAGGGCTGGACGAAGGAGGTCCACATCACCGGCGCCGACGCGACGGCGCTGCGCAGCGCGCGAGTCTTCGTCACTTGTGTCGACGAGCGCCTGCAGGCGTTCCCCGACCTCGAGCAGCATCGCTACGAGCCCGGGGTGGACGGCGTCGTTCGCGTGCGCGCCCTGCGTCGCGGTTCCTACCTGGTAGGGGTCGAAGGCGCTATGCTCAGCGCGCTCTCGCGCGGTCTCGAGATCTTCGAGGAGGATCTCGACCGACCCTTCGAGATGCCGGTCGATCTGAGCTCCGAGGAGACCGTCATCGTCAGGGGCTCTGTCGGTGGTCTGACGCCCAGGCAGGCCGATGGTATGCAGGTCATCGAGCGCTTCCGCGTTCGAGGTGTCGCGTCACCGCTCACGATGCCGCCCTATCCACTGTCCACGGACGGTCGCTTCGGCAGCGTCCGACGTCTGGCCGGCGTCGTGGCGTCGCACGTCAGCGTGATCTCCGCCACCGAGAAGGCCGCGGACGGCGTCCTGGCGCGTGGGGACGGGGATGACCCGGTGTTCTCCATGGGCGAGCTCCGGGTGCGTCGCTTTCCGCACGCGCGGCTGTCGTTCACGAGTCCGCACCTCGGAGAGGTCTATCCACCACGCTGGCTGGCGATCGAAGGCGAGGATGGCAACGAGACCTTCGCGCGTCCGCGCCTGCGCGGCTTCGAGCTTCTCATCGACAACCTCCGCAACGGCCGCTACGTTTTGCGCTGGAAGACGCCCGCCGGTTTGTCCGGGAGCTTTTCACGCGACGAGTCATTCCTGATTCAAGTCGAGAACCGCTTCGGTGGCGCCGTGGTGGGAACGGTCGAGCGGCGCGCCGGTTTCCGGGAGCTCATCACGGTGCGGGTCACCGACGTCGACGGCCAGGAGGTTCCGGGCGTCCGCTCGCTGCAGACCGAGTCCGTCCCGGGCTCGGGTTTCGGGTACGCGGACGTCGAGATCCGCCGGCGGCTGCAGGAGGACCCGACGCTGCAGGCGGTCATGGTATCGAGCGGACAACCGACCATGTTCGAGTTCGTCGCGGACGGCTATCTGCGAACGCGGGTCGAGGTCCCGGTAGGCGAGGAGATCCCGCGTGAGCTGGTGATGTGCCGTGAGGGAAACTCGCTGCGCGCTCGGGTGCTCGACACGGACGGCGAGCTCTTCGACGGCTTCCTGGAGACCTCGTGGAAGCCGTTGACATCGTCGCCGATTCAACTCGGGGATCCGATACTCTCCCGCGTCGACAGCGGTCGCCTGATGTTGACCAACCTCCCTTCGTTGCCGATGCGATACACCTTCCGGGTCAAGGACTCGAGTGATTCGACGACTCGCAAGCTGACGATCGTCGATGATGGCGAGGCGGACGACATCGGCAAGATCCGCCTCGGTGCGACGCGCGTGATCCGTGGTGTCGTGTTGTTCGTCGACGGATCACCCGCGAAGGGAGCGACGGTCGCGGTCGTGCCGCGCGACACGGCTCACCGCTATCCGATCCGGGAGCCGATCGACTTCACTCGCCATCCGCACAAGACCACGACGAACATCCAGGGCGACTTCGAGCTCGACGGTCTGCCGCTCGAGCTGTCCGCGGACCAGGTACTGGTGGCGCACCTCGAGGGTCTGGTCAACGCGGTAGAGGAGCCGATCAACTTCGATCTTCTTTCGCACGGTCTCCATCTCGGCGAGCCGAACCGGCTGACGCTCGAGGTCGGTTACGACAACGATGTGCGGCGGGAGCGCTACCGATTCGACCTCGAGTATCAGGAGGACCCGGACGATCCGCAGACGCGGCTTTCGCTCGGTGAGGTCCCGGCGGACATTCTCGGTCTGAGCGAGTACACGAACGTCCGTCCCGGAGTCTACCGTGTCGCGTGGCGGCTGCGCAACGAGTACGCGGCGCTGCCGCCGGTCTGGGAGGACGTCGACGTGCCGCCCGGTGGCGTCGGGTCGCTGCGCTTCGTCGTCGAGGGAGTGGTGCTCCGGGGCGCCGCGATGTTCAACGGCCGTCCGGTGAAACGAGGGTGGATCGTGCTGACCCACGACCCCGGCCTGAACGGTGGCGCGCGCGTTGGACGTATCGTCGATGGGGAGTTCGAGCTCATCGATCCGCCGGACGCCTTGAGGGCATACGTGGCGGTTATGCCGGAGGAGTCGCCCCAGCCGCAGCAGAATATCGCGCGCGGCGAGGCCTTGCCGCGAGAGATCCCGGGCTACCGTGCGAGTCTGCGCGCTGGCCGGCTCGACGTCGACTACCACGCGTACGATGTCGAGATCCGCTTCTCCGAGAGGTTCCTCTCCCGCAATCCCGAGGCGCGGCTGACGTACGACCATCACGATTGGGACGGCCGCACGTTCGACAGGCGACCGGCGACGATGGCGATCGAGTCGACCCGGCTGGTATTCCGCATGATGCGCAAGGGTCCCTATCGGTTCACCGTTCGCAACGAGCGTGGGTCGCTGCTGCGGAACTTCGCGGGGGTCGTCCGCGACGACGACGTGACGCTGATCGTCCGTTGAGCGTTGAGAGCGTCGAGTGCGAGAG
>CAYMLL010000379.1:0-6375 GCA_964390645.1 uncultured Planctomycetia bacterium
GACCGACGACGACGGCGACCTCCGCAAGTGGGGCTTTCCGTCCGTGTCGATCGAGGGGGGCGGCTATCTTCTCGTCTTCGCGTCGGGGAAGGATCGGCGCGAGGCCGGCGCCGAGCTGCATACGAACTTCCGCCTCAGCGCGGCGAGCGAGTACCTGGCGCTGGTCGCTGCCGACGGCTCGACCGTGGTGTTCGAGTATGCCCCCCGCTACCCGAGACAGCATCCCGACGTCTCGTACGGCATCGGGCAGGATCTGATCCTCGACGCCCTCGTCCCCGCGAGGAGCCCGTGCCGGGTCCTGGTCCCCGACGACGATGCTCTCGGCTCGAGCTGGACCGGCGGTGAGGAGCCCTTCGACGACTCGGGATGGACGGGCGGCGAAACGGGTGTTGGCTTCTCGACGGAGGAGCCGGGCTTTGCAGTGCAGACGATTCTGTCTTCCAGCGGAGTCTGCAGCCTCCAGGCTGCCATCGATGTTGCCGGCGTGGCCAACCCGGCCGACAGCTTCTCCGCTCCGGCGGATATCATCGATTTCTACAACACCGGCGGAGCGGGACACTACGACAACAACAATCCCTTTCCGGGGCTCGAGGTCGGTGTCGACGTCAACAACTACGTGGTCGTCGTTCTCGCTACCGTGACGATTCCGAGCGCGGGGCAGTGGACTTTCGGGGTCAACTCCGACGACGGTTTCCGGCTCGACATCGTCGGCCACGGGCAAAGCTATCGCATCGAGCATCCGAATCCGCGCGGCCCCGGGGACACGCTCGGCGTGTTGAACGCCACCGAGCCCGGCGACTACGACCTGCGGCTTCTCTTCTACGAGTGCGGTGGCGGCTCGGGGCTGGAGCTCTACGCCGCTCCCGGCTCCCGCTCTTCCTGGAGCTCGACGTTCCGTCTCGTCGGAGACACGGCTGCGGGCGGTCTCGCGGTCTATTCGGACATCGGGCAGTTCGGCGCGTCTTCCGGCTTCCGCGGCCTGATCGAGACCGATCTCGAGGACGAGATGCGAGGGAGCCGCACGTCGGCCTACGTCAGGGTTCCGTTCGACGTGGCCGATCCCGCGGAGTACGAGTCGCTGACGCTTCGCGTCAAGTACGACGACGCCTTCATCGCCTATCTCAACGGCGTCGAGATCGCCCGTCAGAACGCTCCGGAGTCTGCCACCTTCGACTCCGTCGCCACGGTGGACCGACCGAGGGAGCTGGCCTCGTCCTTCCAGCAGATCGATGTCACGGATCACCTCGGACGGCTGCGTAGCGGCGGAAACCTGCTGGCGCTGCACGGTCTGAACGACTCGGTGGACGGCACCGACTTTCTGCTCCTCGCCGAGCTCGCCGAGATCACGCTCGAGTCGAGGGCGACCGGGTTCTTCCGCACGCCGACTCCCGCCGGCGCGAACGCGAACGACATGTTCCAGTTCGTCTCGGACACGAGGTTCTCGGTGGATCGCGGCTTCTTCGACGAGCCGTTCGAGGTGAGCCTCTCGACCGGGACTCCGGGAGCCGAGATTCGCTACACGATGGATGCGACCGAGCCGACCCCGGACAACGGCGAGGTCTACACGCGCCCGCTGCGGATCACCGGGACGACCGTTCTGCGGGCCGCCGCCTTCCGGGACGACCTCGAGCCGACCAATGTCGACACCCAGACCTACATCTTTCTCGACGACGTGTTGAGGCAGACGGGCGCCGGTCTTCCTTCGACCTGGGGCGGCGTGTCGGCGGACTACGACATGGATCCCGATATCGTCAACCACCCGGTCTACTCGCAGACGATCCGCGATGACCTGAAGTCGATCCCCACGATCTCTATCGTCATGGATGAGAGAGATCTCTTCGACAGCAACCGCGGGATCTACTCGAACTCCCAGGCGTCCGGAATCACGTGGGAGCGTGACGGATCGCTCGAGGTCATCGTGCCGGAGGGTTTCGATCTGCCGGGCGGTAACGGCGGAGTTCACATCAACTGCGGTGTTCGTATGCACGGCGGCGTGGGGCGCAGCCCTCCGGTTCTGAAGCACTCGTTCCGTCTTCTCTTCAAAGGCAGGTACGGCGCGACGAAGTTCAACTACCCGCTTTTCGCGAACTCGATTCAACTCGCCGGCGGAGAAGCAACCGACCAGTTCGACACGCTCGTTCTCCGCTCCGGCTTCAACGACTCATGGGTCTTCGGCGGCGGCTCGAATCGTACCTATCTGAGCGACGAGTTCATTCGCGACTCGCTTCTCGAGATGGGGCAGCCGAACGGTCACGGCACCTTCGTCCACCTCTATCTCAACGGTGTCTACTGGGGCCTCTACAACGCCCTCGAGCGTCCGAACGCGCCTTTCGCAGCGACATACATGGGAGGCAGCAAGGCCGACTGGGACATTCTCAACTCGAGTGAGGTCATCGACGGCTCCAAGGACGCGTGGAACACCGCGCAGCGGCTCGCGAGCGCCGGTCTCTCGACTCCCGAAGCGTACTCCGAGATTCAAGAGTGGGTCGACGTCGACAACCTCATTCACTACATGCTCGCCAACTTCTACGGCGGCAACGGTGATTGGGACGGCCACAACTGGTACTCGGGCCGATTTCGCGCGCCCGGCGCCGGCTACAAGTTTTTCAGCTGGGATGCCGAGCGAACGCTCGAGGGCACGGGGGGCAGCAACCGCACCGGGCTCGCGAACGGCGACAAGCCCTCGGGGCTCTACGCGGCTCTGCGTCAGAATGCGGAGTTCAACCTGCGATTCGGCGATATCGCGCACCGGCATTGCTTCAACCGGGGCGCGCTCTCGCCGGCCCGGACAGCCGAACGATTCCGGTTTCTCTCCGACTTCATTTATGGCGGAATGGTCGGCGAGTCGGCCCGCTGGGGCGACAAGGGGCGTGGCGAGCCACACACTCGCGATGATGAGTGGCTGCGCGAGGTCAACCGACTGTTCAACGACTACTTTCCGCGCCGTACGGACGTGTTGCTCGGATTCTTGCGTGGAGCACGGCTCTACCCCTGGGTCGAGGCGCCGAGCTTCAATCGTCACGGCGGCGAGATCGATCCCGGTTTCCTTCTCGTCATGCTCGCGACCCTCGGGACGATCTACTACACCGTGGACGGCAGCGACCCGCGCCTTCCCGGCGGCGACGTCTCGCCGGCTGCGTTGATCGCGAGATCCGGCACCGGCTCGGCGCCGACGAGGACACTCGTCGCGTCGGGCGCTGATGTTCGCGTGCTGGTCCCGCAGGACGGGGAGCTCGGTCTGGACTGGACGGCCGCGGACTTCGATGACTCCGGCTGGCGAGCCGGCACGACCGGCGTCGGCTACGAGCGAGGCAGCGGCTACGAGGATCTGATCGTCACGGACGTCGAGGCCGAGATGTACAACGTGACGGGCACCGTGTACCTGCGAGTGCCGTTCGAGGTGGACGACCCCTCCGAGCTGGTTCTCCTGACCTTGCGCATGAAGTACGACGATGGCTTCGTCGCGTACCTCAACGGCACGCGTGTGGCGGCTCGCAACGCTCCGGGCGTGCCGCAGTGGAACTCGACAGCGTCCGGTAGCCACGCCGACTCCTCGTCCATCATCTTCGAGAACATCGACATCGAGGAGGGCGTCGGCCTCTTGCGTGCCGGGACGAACATCCTCGCGATACACGGGCTCAACACATCGACGTCGAGCAGCGACCTGTTGATGATGCCGCAGCTGAGGGCGACGGAGGAGGGTGGAGCCGACGAGAAGGAAGAGGGGATCGCGATCCCCATCAACCGGACGACGGACGTCAAGGCCCGTGTCTTCGACAGTGGACTCGGCGAATGGAGCGCGCTGAACGAGGCCACATTCGTCGTCAACTCCTCCGACCTGAGGATCACCGAGATCATGTACCACCCGGCATCGTCGGGCAAGGACGGGCCGTGGTCGGTGGACGAGTTCGAGTTCATCGAGCTGAAGAACATCGGCAGCGAGGCGATCAGTCTCGAGCGCGTGCGATTCCTCATCGGCATCCAGTTCGACTTCTCGACCGGCGCCATCACGTCGCTGGCTCCGGACGAGCACGTCGTCGTGGTCCGCAACCTCGCGGCGTTCGAGTCCCTCTACGACACCGACGGCATGCTCATCGCCGGTGCCTACGAGGGCCGGCTGAGCAACAGCGGAGAGGCGGTCGGTCTCGTCGACGCGGGCGGCGAGGTCATCCTCCACTTCCGCTACGAGGATTCGTGGCACCCGACGACGGACGGCATGGGCCACTCTCTCGTGATCACCGACGCTCGGCTGCCGGCGGATCAGTGGGGCGAGGAGGAGAGCTGGACCGTGAGCGGGGCCGTGGACGGATCGCCCGGCTTCGACGATGGGGACGCCGTTCCCACCGGCCGCCAGCGCGCCGGCGACTCGAACCAGGACGGGAGCGTGGACATCTCGGATGCGGTTCACCTGCTGCGTCGGCTGTTCGGGGCGCTGGTTGCATCACCACCCTGTGACGGCGCCACGCTCGAGGACGGCAGTAACCTCGTGCTCCTCGACCTCAACGGTGACCAGGCCGTCAACGTCTCGGACGCGGTCCACTTTCTCGACTTTCTCTTCAACGCCGGTCCGGAGCCGGCGGGGGGAGTGCGCTGCACCCGGTTCCCCGGCTGCCCGAGCATCTGTGTCCCGTGACCGGCGCGCGCCGTGCACGCATCGAGAGTGCCGCCCTGGCTGTCGCTCTCCGCGCTGTCGAGCGCTCTTTCTGGCGGTGATTGACGGAGCTCTGCGCCGGGGCGTTCAGGGCTGCTCGAACGGCTCTCCGCCAGCCGCTCTCGCCGGGCCCTCTTCCTCGCGTCCTCCGGCTCCGCCGGGTCACCCTCGCGGGTTGCGGAGCACATGTGGTCCGGAGTCTGTCCGCGAGAGGTCGGGCGCGGAGCGTCACTCCACCGGTGCGGCGGCAGCTGCTTCGCAGGCCCGTCGTCAGACCTCGACCTTCAGCAGACCGCACGCCTCCTCGTAACCCGGTGCCCGCTCGCCGTCGTCTCCCGGCGTGCTCTTCGAGGGGCCGGCGGTCCGTCCGTACTCGCTCGCGGTCACTCGCGCCAGAGCCACCGGCTGACGCCAGCGGAACTTCTCGCGCGTCGCCGTGAACTCCTCCTCGACCGTGTGGTAGTACTTCTCGGCGTGGAGCGCTCCGTCCTCGCTGACGGCGAAGCCGAGGAGCAGGTCCATGACGGGCCGGAGCGGATGGCCGAGCTCGCCGTAGCGCTGGACGAGCGCGCTGGCCCGCGCCTGGTCCCGTCCACGGATGGCCGACCTCGCCTCGCCGAGGAGCGTGTCGCGGTCCGTCGTCGTGAGGCCCTCGAGCGCCTTGGCGTGGAACGGATCGTCGTTGACGTTGCGGCGCTGCCCCGCGGTGTGGTACGCGCCGATGATGAGGCTCGCGAACGCGTTGCGATCGTCGCTCACGCGTGCGATGTTGCGCCACGCGTTCGCCGCGTCCGATGCGTGGACACCCACGGAGTCGCCGTGCACGCTGCCGGCCGGCTTCAGGTTGGAGCTGCTCCTCGTGCGGCCCCGGTCGTTCAGCACGAGCCGGTTCGCGGCGAGCGAGATCGCCTCGCCGACGTGCTCTGTCGTGAAGCCTTCGGCAAGGGCGGCCGCGACGGCGTCGGCGGCCTGCTCGCGCGTGCTCGTGAAGACGAGCCGGGCCATCCTGTCGACCCAGCCATCGTCTGCCCGGCGCGAGCCCGGCTTGCGGCCGAGCAGCCTGTGCGTGTCGATGAGCCTCGGCAGGAGGCTGCGGATTGCAGGCTCGGTGCCGGCGCGCGCGCCGCGGTTCTTCTCGGCGCGGACGCAGAAGCGGACGGACTGGCGCAGCAATGTGTGCGCGTGCTCCTTGCCGGCGAGGTCGAGCGTGGACCACGCACGCCACGCGAGCACGACGCGATGGACGTTGATCTCGTCACGTACGGAGTACTGCAGATGGTTGAAGGCCTCGCCGGGACGCTGGTTCACCAGCGCGGCGAAGGTCGACTCCGCGCGGTCGAAGTCTCCCGAGCGCGTGGCCTTGCGCAGCAGCTCGCCCGTGGGAGAGCTCGCGGGGATCTTCGCGGGCTCCACGTTTCTGAGAATCTGGTTCTTGCGGCCGCCGAGCTCGTGGATGCGATTCGTGTTGCGGTAGAGCACCTTGAGGACCGGCAGAGCGCGGCGAGCTTCGGGCAACGCGCGCGACATCTCGTAGGCCGGCGCGAGCGCCATGAAGGTGTGGAAGCCGGTGTAGTCCTGTCCGGCGAAGGTGCGCGCGTTCGCGAGCGCCCCGGCGGCGGTGAGCGTGCGCAGGTCCGTGCCACCTCGCAGCTTCTCGACGAGGAGGGTCTGCAGCTTCTCGAGCGGCGCCTCCTGCATCAGGGAGACGAGCGGCTCGAGCTCGC
>CAYMLL010000380.1:0-1844 GCA_964390645.1 uncultured Planctomycetia bacterium
TGGGCCCGCATAACATTGTAAGACCACAGACCCCCTCACAACATGTTGACTTTCTAAGTGCACAACTCCATAACATAACCACCCGGTATACTCAACATTTTCCAGGGCACAAGGTCTCGCATCGATGCCTCCCTCCTGTCTGTCAACCGTTCCTGTCTGTCAACCGTTCCTGTCGGAGTATCTCGAACTCGCCCGACTCTCGACTGTCGATCGTAACGGCTGCGCCGACGAGTTTCGCACTCCCCGTACCCCCGCGAGCTCATCGAGGATGCCCGTGTGCTCAAAGTACTCGAACACGTCGAAGCCGGCAATCCAGCACGTGGCTCTCTGCTTGAATCCGCACGTCGAATCACGACATCATCGCTGGTCGTCATGAGGATGGTAGAGCAAGATGGACTCCAAGAAGCTACCGACGTATGTGACGGATGCCTCGACAAGCAGCGGCTCCTCAGGAACGAAGACCTCGTCGAAGAGAGACGGGGGTTCCGGGCGCGGATCAAAGGACGACCGAAGCTCGGCGACGGTGAGCGAGGGACACCGGCGGAGATCGCGAAGAATCCGGGCCACCGGCTCCTGGAAGAAGTGGCGGCGATTGTCGGGCCGGATACCCTACTCCCCTGGCATCGGAAACTGGTTGCGAGAAAGTTCGACGGTTCGAGGAAGCGCAGGCACGGACACAAGATGTGTTTCACCGGCAACCTGGTGATCGACCGTGCAGGTGAGTACATCTTTCACGTCGACTCCGCGGACCGTGCGAGGCCGTGGGTCGATGGCGAGGTCCTCGTGGGCCCGCACGGCGGAGCGCTCGGGCTCGTCCCGACAGACATGAAGGAGCCAGGATGAAAGCACCTGTCTTGCCCGCTCTCTTCTGGTTGTGGACGTCCAGCTGTGTCGGCGCTGATCCGATCCGGGTCTTGATCGTCGACGGCGTCAGCAATCACGACTGGCAGAGGACCACGGCTGCCACCCGAGCCGCCCTCGAACGCACCGGCCGATTCAAGATCGACGTCAGCACGTCGCCGCGAAAACGAGCCGGCAAGAAAGCGTGGGCATCCTGGCAGCCGGATTTCTCCGCGTATCAGGTCGTCATCAGCAACTTCGATGACGATTGCGAGAAGAAGGGCGGCTGCGACCCTCTCTGGTCGACGCGGACGAGAGCCGACTTCGAGCGCTTCGTCGCCGACGGCGGTGGCTTTGTCGCGATCCATGCGGCCGGCGACGCTTTCCCCCGGTGGACAGCGTACAACGAGATGATCGGCGTCGGCGGCCGGGGAGGTCGCCCGGCCGGGAAGTCCGGCCATGTCCTGCGCCAGGTGCAAGGCAAGTGGGTGGCGACGTCCCCCGACAGGGGGCTCAGCGCAGAACACGGGGAGATGCGTGACTTCCTGGTCGTCCACGATCGTCCGACGCACCCGATTCTCGAGGGGCTGCCTTCCGAGTGGATGCACGCCACCGACGAGCTCTCCGGCGCACTGCGTGGTCCGGCAAGAAACGTCGAGGTCCTGGCTCATTCGTACTCCCGGGTGACCGGAGCGAACGAGCCGGTTCTCATGCTCATCAGCCATGGCAAGGGGAAGGTGCTTCACGTCCCGATGGGACACTACAACGATGAGTTCACGCCCTTCGGCGAGTCCCTTCACTGTGTCGGCTTTCAGACGATCCTCGCCAGAGGCACCGAATACGTCGCCACCGGCAAGGTCACGGTCGGCGTTCCAGCCGCGTTTCCCGGCAAGGACGAGGCCGTCGTCATCGCGCCGGAGCGCGTGAGCTGGCCAAGGCGACCGGCCCCAGGGGCTCGTGACGACCAGGGAACCGTCGAGCGCCTCGAGATCGAGCCGCTCGAC
>CAYMLL010000380.1:1854-6347 GCA_964390645.1 uncultured Planctomycetia bacterium
GGCAGCGGGCGCCGCCTGCTCTCGGGCGCCGCCCGCCCACGACCATGACGACGTTCCGCGATCCCTGAGGCAGGCCTTCGCAAAGCGTGTCATGGTCTTCGGGATCCCGGTCTTCGCCAGCCGCTCGACGCCCGACGCCAAGGTCCTGCACGCCGCGAGCGTTCTCGCCGAGTACCTCGATAACGACGAGGACGGACGCCCGGACAATCGACGAGTCGTCCAGGCCATGAGAGAGCACCGTGCGGGAATCATGATGTACGCGACCCAGCGCGAGGCCGAGCGCCGGGAGATCGAGGACGACGACGAGGACGACCGGGACTCGCGAGACCGGCACCTGCAGGGTCTGTTCGGCGAGGAGACCCACCCGGGTGGTGCCGCGCGCGGACGATTCGACGCCACGCTCGAGGAGGTTCTCCACTCGATCACGCAGTTCGGCTACGCGGAGGCGTACCCCGAGGTCTTCGGGGAGCGGCCCGGGTCGACGATCGCGAGGGCGATGGACAGGGCGCGCGGGGGACACTTCCGGCGCGTGCCACGGCAGTATCCGGCGGACGCCTGGTACACCTACGACGACAGGACCTGCGACTACGGCTGCCAGATCACGGAGTACATCTACTGGGGGCTCACGTCGCTCCTGGACGGACAGGACTTCCCCGACCGGGGCGAGGACATCGCGCACGAGTGGCGACTGAACACGCCTGCGAAGCTGAAGAAGGGCGATCCCGACCTCTACCGACTGCTGACGGATCCGGAGTATCGATTCCCCACCGCGCTCCCTGACGGAAGATACGGGCGCGGAACGAAAGCGAGTCGCTGAGACGACCACCCGGTCGGCGGACGATGGGTGCTCCGCCGCGGTCCATGGACAGGCGCGACCCCGAAACGTCAGCCGGGCTCCGATCCTGCACCTCGCGACGCAGGATGATACCTCGCCCTTGTCGTGACCAGCCCCGGGCGTCAGGACCGGGGCACCCGTCGACGCCCCCCGTCCGTGCCGAGACCCCGACCCACTCGTGGCCGCGCAAGTACTCGTCGTCCCTGACGGAGCCGAGCTCGTAACCTGCGGTGACATTCTGCCGGTGAACGTGACGGTACCGTTGAAATCAGCGGCTCTGGCCGGTCGAACCACGAGCATCCTCGATCGAAACGACGCCTTCTCGTCGCGCCATCGCGCCGTCGCGTCGCCAGCGAGCAGCTGACACCCGACTCGCCGCGAGATCCTCGACCCCGAGCTCCCGCTCGGAGCACCGGGATCCCGGCCGATCCGATCTCGAAGACGGACGACCACGACGCGAAGCCGCCCGACTTCGGCTCGCGCAACGGCGCCTCCCGCGTCACGAGATGATGCCCTGGATCACGTGGCCGTGCACGTTCGTCAGCCGCCGGTCGATGCCGTTGTGGTAGAACGTGAGCCGCTCGTGGTCGATGCCGAGCAGGTGCAGGATCGTGGCGTGGAAGTCATGCCACGCCCCGGGGTTCTCCGCCACCTTCCAGCCGATGTCGCCCGACTCGCCGTACGCGACTCCCGGCTTCAAGCCCCCGCCCGCCATCCATACGGAAAAGGCGTAGCGGTTGTGGTCGCGTCCCGTGCCCACCTTGTCGGACGCTGACTGCGCGAACGGAGTGCGGCCGAACTCGGTGGTGAACAGCACGAGCGTGTCCTCGAGCATACCGCGTCGCTTCAGGTCCTTGACGAGCCCGGCGACGGGCTTGTCGATGCGCCGGGCCTCGACCGAGTGGTTCTGCTTGACGTTCTCGTGCGCATCCCAGCTGGTGCGCGGACTCCCGCCGATGGGACCGCCCGAGTAGATCTGGACGTATCGGACCCCCTTCTCGAGAAGGCGCCGTGCCAGGAGGCAGCTGCGTCCCGTGTCGCGGGTCACGCCGTCATCCATGCCGTACAGCTGGCGTGTGGACTCCGGCTCGCCGGAAAGGTCGCTGACCTCCGGCAGCGACAGCTGCATGCGCGCTGCGAGCTCGTAGCTCCTCAGCCGCGACCTGAAGATCAGATCCTCGGGGCGCAAGGCCGCGTGGCGTCGGTCGAGCCGACCGAGAAACGACCGCGTCGCCGCGTCCACGTCCCTGGATACCGACTCGGGAGGAAAGAGGTCACTGACCGGGTTTTTGCCCGACCTGAACCGCACGCCCTGACTGAGCGACGGCAGGAATCCGCTGGTCCAGTTCGACGAGCCACCGTTCGGGTCACCGCGGCTGTCGGGGAGAACGACGAACGTGGGGAGGGAGTCGCTCAGGCTTCCGAGACCGTGCGCGACCCAGCTCCCCATGTGCGGGAAGCCGTTGAACTCGAAGCCACTGTTCTCGATGAACAGCGCCGGTGTGTGATTCGCCGAGTTCGACACCATCGACCGTATGACGGTGATGTCGTCGGCGATGCCGGCTATGTGCGGCCACATCTCCGAGACCATGATGCCGCTCTTGCCGCGCCGCTCGAACTTCCAGTCCGCCTTGCGCAGCAGACCGACCTGGCCGAAGAAGATGTCGGGATTCTCCTTCGAGCCGAGCGGCTTGCCGTGATTCCGCTCGAGTCCGGGCTTGTAGTCGAACGAATCGATGTGGCTCATGCCTCCCACGAGAGAGATGTGGACGGCCCGGCGAGCCCGGGGTGTGAAATGCGGCAGCGGTGATCCGGTCCGGATCGAGGGAGATGCCCCCAGGACGCCGTCGCGATGCAACAGACCGACCAACGCCGTCGCGCCGAGGCCGCGTACACCCCAGTGAAAGAGACCTCTGCGATCGATCAGCTCCGATGACATCTTCTCTGTCCGCTCCTACTCGACGATCACGAACTCACAGGCGTTGAAGAGAGCACGGCAGAGTGCCTCGAGCCCGTGGTCTCGAACCAGATCCGAGGCCGAATCGGCATCCTCCGCGTCGGGGAGCCTCGAGAACGCGAGCCGGAACGCTTCCCGTACCTGCGCCTCCGGCTTCTCTCCCGCTTCCGTCCTGACCCGTGCGGCGAAGTGCTTCGCCATCCGGATGACGAACGCGTTGTTGAGCAGGCTGAGCGCCTGAAGCGGTGTCGTCGTCACCGAACGGCGAGGAGCCGCGCCGGACGGATCCGGGCAGTCGAAGGTGTCGAGAAGCGAGCTTCGCTGTCCGCGAGGGCTGAAGCGATACACCGTCCGACGGCTCAAGTCGGGGTTCTCGGAGTCGAACGGCGTGTAGTACATCGTGCCGTTGTAGTTCCGCAGCCGGACGTCGCGAAAGCCCGGACCGCCGCGCTTCTCGTTGAAGGTGCCGCTGACCGTGAGCATGGCATCGCGCAGCGCTTCGGCCTCGATACGTCGCGGAACCATGCGCCAGAGCAAGCGGTTGTCCGCATCGACCGAGTGCGCCTTGCCCGAGAAGCTGGACGACTGCCGGAACGCCTTCGAGGTGAGGATCAGTCGGTGGAGCGTCTTGACCCGGTATCCCGACGCGACAAACTCGCTCGCCAGCCAGTCCAGCAGCTCCGGATGGCTCGGCCGGTCGCCGTTGGCTCCGAAGTCGCTCGGCGTCGACACGATCCCCGTGCCGAAGTGGTAGTGCCAGATGCGATTGACAGCGACGCGAGGGAAGAGGGGGTTATCCTTCGACGTCACCCACTCGGCGAGCTTGCGGCGACGCTGAGCGTCCGGCGAGTCATGCTTCAATCCGAGGTCGCTCGACAGGGAGGTGAGCGCCGCCACGGCGCCCGGGACCACGACGTCGCCGATGTCGTTGACGTCACCACGCCGCAGAAAGTGTCTCTTGCCGGGGTTCCTCGGCGTGACGCTGTAGATCTTGCCCGCCCTCCTGCGATCGAGAGCGCTGCGCTCGCTGCGAACTCCGGCCAGCTCTGCAGCCAGCTCCTTGCGGCGCTCGCTGTCCGCCGGCTCCAGCTGCGCGAGGATCTCCGCTTCCGACACCCAGTCGGTGGCACGGCCTGCCGACACCGCGATGGCGCCCGGATCGAGCGCTCGATCGTAGAGGTTGGCGCGCAGAATACGCCCTTTGAGCATGCGTCCCCGACCGGCGGGCGAGTGGCGCAGGCCAAAGACCACCTCCGACTTGCCGGGCGCGAAGCCCTGCAGGCCGGTCCTGTACGGGTCGCCGTAGGGCTCCCCCTCCCGGAAGCCCTGGATGGTACCGTCATCGCGGTAAACGATGGCGACGTGGACCGGTCGCTTCTCGGCTTCGCTCTCCGCGGGACCGCTGAAGGACTTCCAGCGCACGAAGCCGTTGCTTCCCGCCATCCACTGCCGATCCTGCTTCTCGCCGAAGACGATCGAGTCGAAGACGCCGCCCCCCGGTGTCTGCAAGCCGATGACACCGCCGCCACGCTGCGCGAGCCCGTCGATCACGACCCACGCCTCGAGCGTCTTCTCGCCGAGCTCCTTGCCGACCGCGGCGGTGATGACGTGGTCGTCCTCACCGTCGAGGACGAGCGCGCCGTTCTCGATGCGAGCCCCACCCACGGACCGCCCGTGCAGGTTGCCGACGCTGTCCTTCAG
>CAYMLL010000381.1:0-6274 GCA_964390645.1 uncultured Planctomycetia bacterium
TTCGTCCCCTGGTGCGCCGTCCCCTGTTTCGTCGGGGGGTGGGGGGAGATGGTGACCCGGGGCGCGCCGGGGTGGCGCGCCGCGATCCGTGCTCGTATCGCGGAGATCGAGGAGACGCTCGCGTCGACGAGGTCCGAGCAGCTTCTCTCCCGGCAGCTTGCGTGGGAAGAGACGCTGACGCCGGAGCAGCGGGTGAAGTACCCGGGCGACGTGCAGGAGGGGCTGCTGACCCGGCCCGCTGAGCGCACCGAGGACCAGAAGAGGCTCGTGGCCGGCGCGTACCGGCGCACGTCGACGGCGCGCGGCGATTTCGTCGAGCTAGTCGAGATCGAGCGGCTGCGGGCGTCGGAGCCGGTGATTCCGACCACGATGGTGATGCGGGAGCGCACGAAGCCGCGACAGACCTTCGTCCACGTGCGCGGCAACTTCCTCGACAGGGGGGAGAGCGTCACCCCGGGCGTGCCGGCGGCGCTCCATCCCCTGCGCGCTGTCGGGGAGAGGCCGACCCGTCTGGACCTGGCGCGCTGGATCGTCAGCCCCGAGAATCCGCTGACGCCGCGCGTCGTGGTGAACCGCTTCTGGATGCGCTTCTTCGGCCGCGGGCTCGTGGAGACCGAGAACGACTTCGGCACGCAGGGGACGCCGCCGACGCATCCGGAGCTGCTCGACTGGCTCGCGACCGAGTTCATTCGCGGCGGCTGGAGCATGCGCGCCGCCCATCGGCTGATCGTCACATCGGCGACCTACCGACAGTCCTCGCGTCGGCGGCCTGAGCTCGACGCGGTGGACCCGGCGAACCGCCTCCTCGGTCGTCAGGTGCGTCTGCGGCTCGAGGCGGAGATCATCCGTGACGCGGCGCTCTCGGCCGGTGGCCTCCTGGTGCCGCGCATCGGCGGCCCCGGCGTCTTTCCGCCGCAGCCGGACGGAGTCTTCGACTTCACGCAGGATCCGAAGGACTGGAAGACGGCGACGGGACCGGATCGCTACCGGCGCGGCATGTACACGCATTTCTGGCGGTCCAGTCCGTATCCATCTCTGACCGTGTTCGACTTTCCGGAGTCCAACGTCACCTGCACGCGACGGGTGCGGTCGAACACGCCGCTGCAGGCGCTTACGCTGGCGAACGACGAGGTCTTTGTCGAGTGCGCTCGGGTCCTGGCGCGTCGTGTTCTCGCGGAGGAGCACCCTGACGACGTCTCCCGGATCGCGAGCGCCTTCAGCCGCTGTCTGGCGCGTTCTCCGAGCGAGACCGAGATGGATCGTCTCGCGCGTTTTCTTCTCGAGAGGCGGGCCGAGTTCCACGTTGATTCGTCGTCTGCCGCGAAGCTCGCCGGGGCGGGCTCCGAGGCAAGCGCCGGGGAGGATGCCGTCGACGTCGCCGCCTGGACCGAGCTTGCTCGCGCGCTGCTCAACCTCGACGAGTTCATCACCCGGGAGTAGAGTCGGCATCATGGTCCACGGGGACGAGCACCTCGAGCTCACGCGACGGCAGCTCTTCGGGTACGGAGGTTTCGGACTCGGCGGCCTGGCCCTCGGGTCGATGCTGCACGCGGACGGTCTGCTCGCTGCACCCACGCCTTCTTCGCCACCGGTCGAGCCGCTGACTCCGAAGCCGCCGCACCACGCTCCCCGTGCGAAGAGCGTCATCTTCCTCTTCATGGCCGGCGGGCCGAGCCAGCTGGAGCTCTTCGACTTCAAGCCGAAGCTGCGGGAGCTCGACGGGAAGGTCATCCCCGGGTCCTACGTCGAGAACCAGCGCTTCGCGTTCATCAAGAAGAACGCCCGTCTCCTCGGGACCAGACGCGAGTTCGCTCGACATGGCGAGAGCGGTCTGGAGATCTCCGAGTGCATGCCGCATACGGCGGCGATCGCCGACGACATCGCGATCGTCAGGAGCATGGCGACGGACGTTTTCAACCACGGCCCGGCGAAGTTCCTCGCCAACACCGGATCGCCGCGCCTCGGGTCTCCGAGCATGGGCTCGTGGGTAACCTACGGGATCGGCAGCGAGTCCCGCGACCTGCCGGGATTCGTCGTGCTGCAGTCCGGACCGCGGGGGCCGCGAGGGGGTTCGCCGAACTGGGGAAGCGGCTTCCTGCCGACGACCTTCCAGGGAGTGCCGTTCCGCACCCGGGGTGATCCGATCCTCAACCTCACGAGTCCCGCGGGTGTCACCCGCAGGGGACAGCGCCGGCTCACCGACGTCGTCAACGATCTCAACCGGCTCCGGCGACAGGAGACGGGCGATCCCGAGATCGACACGCGCATCGCGTCGTACGAGATGGCGTTCCGTATGCAGTCGAGCGCGCCGGAGCTCATGGACCTCTCCGGCGAGTCGAGGGAGACGCTCGAGCTCTACGGCGTGGAGCCTGGCACGGACAACGCGCTCGGCCGCGCAGGCGGGTCATTCGCGAACAACTGTCTGCTGGCGCGGCGGCTGGTCGAGCGCGGCGTGCGCTTTGTCGAGCTCTTTCACACCGACTGGGACCACCACGGGAACCAGGGCACGGAGCTGGGCGAGTCGCTGGACAAGATCTGCGGCGAGGTCGATCGGCCCTCGGCGGCTCTCGTCACCGATCTCGAGCGTCTCGGACTCCTGGACGACACGCTCGTGATCTGGGGCGGCGAGTTCGGGCGCACTCCCCAGGCCGAGCCGCGCGAGCTCATCGGTCGCGACCATCACATCGAGGCCTACACGATGTGGCTCGCCGGCGGTGGCGTGAAGCCCGGCGTGACGATCGGCGAGACCGACGAGCTCGGCTTCTACGCCGTCGAGGATCGTGTGCACATCCACGATCTTCAGGCCACGGTGCTGCATCTGCTCGGGCTCGACCATCTGGACCTGACCTACCGGTTCCAGGGCCGGGACTTCCGCCTGACGGATGTCGGTGGCGAGATCGTCGAGAAACTGCTCGTCTGACGATCAGCGGGCGGTGCCCATGAAGTACGCCATCAGATCGCGGACGGCCGACTCCTCCAGCCCGTCCAGGAGCCCTTCGGGCATCAGCGAGGTCTTCAGCGTGGTCTCGTCTGCGATGCGATCCTTCGCGATGATTTGCCGCTTGCCCGTGGTCGGGTCGCGCAGCTCGATCCGGTCGGCCTCTCGCGCCGTGATCCAGCCGGTGAGGACGCTTCCGTCCGTCGTCGTGAGGACGAACTGCGTGTACCCCTCGCGGATTCCGGCGCTCGGATCGACGATCTGCAGCAGCATGTTCTCGAGGTTTGCGCGCTCCTGAGGGGTGAGGTCGGGCCCGATGTCCGAGCCCTCGCCGAAGAGCCTGTGGCAGCGTGCGCAGCGTTCCGTGAAGACCTCGCGCCCGGCTGCGCGATCACCGGCCGGGCCCTTGCGGATCATCGCGACCAGCCCGGCCGTCCGCCGCCGCTTCTCGTCTGTCGTCGCTGACCTGCGCTTGCCGAAGTGGCGCTCGACGAGGCTGTCGAGTCCTGCGTCGCCGAGAAGGCGGATGCGGTCGACCAGCTCGTCGGGGACGTCGGACTTCGAGATCACCCCGGCGCCTCCGACGGCGTCCAGCAGCTGTCGTGCCCACGTCTTGCGGCTTGCCAGGATGCCGAGCGCTTGCTGCCGCAGGTCCTTGTCCAGCGCGGACCAGCGCGACAGGACCTCCCGCGTCAGGTCGGGAACAGCCAGGCGGCCGAGGGCCGTGAGCGATGCGGATCGGATGGGCCGCGTCGTGGGGCGGCCGAGGACCTCGAGCAGGACGGGCGCCGTCGACTCGAGACCGAGCTCGCCGACGACGTCGACCAGGCGGATGCGATTCACCTCGTTGATCTGTGTGTCACCGGCGATCCGGCCGACGGCGATAGCCAGCGCTCTGCGATCGCCTCCGCGCAGACGGAGCTCGAGCGTCGCGGGGTCGGCGTTACTCGCCGCGGAGTCCCCCAGGAGCGTCTCGATGAGCACGGACGCCAACGCTTCGGAGCTACCGCCCTTGAAGGCTTCGCGAACACCGTCGAGCAGCAGTCGCCTCGACTCCGCATCCGGCGCGGCGCGAAGGAGAGATGCCAGGAATGCCTGATTCCGTGGCGTCGGACGGGTGGCGAAGCGTCGGGCGAGCCGTCCGAGGATGTGGCCACGCACGAGCGGCTCGGACCACAGGCTCTCGTCGTCGAAGGCCTCGCGTATTCGCTCGCGGCTCGACTCGCACGACCGCTCGAGGGCCCACCAGACAAGCAGCGGCACGTGAGGATCGTCGACGTCCGTCTCGCCTCGGAGCATCGCGAACACGATCGGGAGACGGGCCGTGGCATCGAGGCGGCGAGCCGTGGCCGCGAGCTGCGAGCGGGCGCCGGGGTCGGTCTCGACGGCTGAGAGGCTCACGAGCGCCGTGACGGTCTTGCCGTCGAGATTCCGGGGCCGGTCGCCCAGAAGCCGGAGGGTCCAGGTTCGCAGCGCGGCGTCGGGGTGACTCAGGAGCCGCCTCACGGTGTCGAGGGTGAAGCCGCCGACGAGGTTGAGCGCCCACAACGCGTCGAGACCGTGCGGCTCATCGAGGGCGGTCACACGCTCGCGCAGCAGCGGTATGACCGACCGGTCGCGGCGATCGCCGAGTACGCGAAGGGCGGTTTGCCGGTACCACTTCCGCGGGTCGCGCAGGCGCTCGACGAGACGGGCGCTCGACTCCGTCGAGAGATCGAAGGGCTCGGCCGGTCGCGAGCCGCGCGCGCGCAGCCGGTAGATGCGGCCGCGCTCCCGGTCCCACGTGTCGCGAGGGTCCATGTGGGTCAGACGGGTGTCGTACCAGTCCGCGACGTAGATGGCGCCGTCCGGGCCGACCTTGATGTCGACGGGGCGGAACCAGGGATCGTTCGACTCGACGAGCTTGCCCACATCGTGGGTGCGAAAGGTCGAGCCTTCGGGGAGCAGTTCGCTGACGACGATCTCGTGACGCAGCGGCACCGGAGCGATCAGGCGACCCGCCAGGCGCGGCCCGAGAGCGCCGTCCTCGTATATGACGAAGGTGTGGCTGAACCGGGGCGTCGGCCGATCGTGCGACATTCTGCGGAAGAAGCCGTAGGCGTACGGATTCGTCAGGTAGCCGTGCTCGCCGAAGTTCTTCTCGTAGTAGCCGCCCTGGACGAAGTGGACGCCGCGCCCGTCGCTGCCGTTGATCCCGGAGTAGACGCGTCCCGCTGCGTCGATCTCGACGCTGAAGGTGTTGCCCCCGCCCTCGGCGAAGAGCTCGAAGACGCGTCGCTCCGGGTGGTAGCGCCAGATCACCTGACCCTTGAAGTAGAGGCCGTCGTCGTCCTCGTCGACGCCGGGCCGGCGGATGGTCGAGCTGCAGCCCGAGCCCTGCCCGCCGTAGAGCCAGCCGTCGGGTCCCCAGCGCAGGCTGTTGGAGGCGGAGTGCGTGTCCTCGAGACCGAAGCCGGCGAGATGGACGCGGGGATCACCATCAGGGACGTCATCACCATCGGTGTCAGGGTAGAAGAGGAGGTACGGCGGTTGGAGCACCCAGACGCCACCGCGGCCGCGCTCGACGGACGTCGCCATGTTCAGCCCGTCGAGGAAAACCTCGTGGGTCTCGAAGACACCGTCGCTGTCCTCGTCGGAGTGGATCGTGATGCGATCGGCGCCACGATCGTGATGGGGTGGAGGTGGGGGCACGCGATCGTAGACGGCGTGGAACTGGTCATCGAAGTCGACGATCTTCACGCCCGCCGGATAGGGGTACTGGAGGAACTGCACGACCCACAGGCGGCCGCGCTCGTCGAAGTTGAGAAAGACCGGTTGACGGACGACGGGCTCCTGGAGAACGGAGCGCGCCTCGAGGCCGTCCATCAGGCGGAACGACGCGACGGTCTCGTCGGCAGACCGTGGGGGGACCTCTCCGTCGGATCGCGCGCCGCGGCTCGGGAAGTTGCGCACGGTGTTGCGCGCGCGGTCGGAGCCGAAGGTCCCCGAGCGGATCGCCTCCTCGAGCGTCGGAGGCTTCCTGTCGTTGGCAGGCTCCTGGCCCGGGGCGCCTGTCGGGAGCACCGTGCTCGCCGCGAGTCCGACGGCGAGTGCCGGGATGAACCGGCTGGCGAGAGTCCTCATCGCAGCCCTCTGGACGGTCGTTGGCGGTTTGTCTCTTCCCCGAAGAGAAGAGAACCACAGATGTCGCGGAGTTCACAGATCGGAGTGCCGGTGCCCTCTTGTTTTCGGACCGGAGCCGGCGGTGTTGAAGTCCGAGACAGCGGAGACTTTCGCCGTCCGAGCGGACCCGGACGCGAACATCCGCCGTCACCGAGGCGACGCGAACCGGGGCCT
>CAYMLL010000382.1:0-6274 GCA_964390645.1 uncultured Planctomycetia bacterium
GACATCCTTGTTCAACGCGATCTCGAGCTCGAACTTCCGGTTATCCAGGAGATTCCGAATCTCGTAGCTGTTCTCCTTCGTCTGCCCCAGAATCAGAATTCGGCCGCGGTCCATCACCACCTCGATCATGCGCCTCGGATCATCGCCGGTCAGCCCGGGCGCCTCCCCGGAAGAGGACCCCGACGACCCTCCGGCGCCCCCCATCTATCGGCCTGACCGGGCAGATTCTTCACGCCTCTGAGGTACGATCCCGTTCCAAGGCGGGCGAACCGTCGCTCGAGGAGGCGTCACGTCCGAAGAATCGTACGATGTCGACGATAAAGCCCCGCATGTTCTCGCGATCCACGATGCGGTCCACGAATCCGTGCTCGAGGAGAAACTCGGAAGTCTGAAAGCCCTCCGGAATCTCGGACTTGATCGTCTCGCGAATCACGTTCGGACCGGCGAATCCGATCAGCGCGCGTGGCTCGGCGACGACGATGTCGCCGAGAGCAGCGAAGCTCGCCATCGCGCCTCCCATCGTCGGATTGGTCAGCACCGACACGAAGAGGCCCTTGGCGCGGTCGAACGCGGCGAGTGCGGCGCTGGTCTTCGCCATCTGCATCAACGACAGGATACCCTCGTCCATGCGCGCGCCACCCCCGGAGCCACTGACGAAGATGAAGGGCTCTTCACGCTCCGTCGCGAGTTCTATACCGCGGGAGATCTTCTCGCCGACCACCGACCCCATGCTACCGCGCAGAAAACGTGAGTCGCTGACGCCGAAGACGACCGGAATCTGGTCCATTCGACCGGTCCCGACGACGCAAGCGTCCGCGAGAGAAGTACGCTTCTGCGCCGCGCTCAGTCGGTCACGATAGGAGCGAACCGCGACGAAGCCGAGTGGGTCGCGGGGACGGATACCGCCGAAGTGCTCCTCGAACGTGCCGGCATCGAGCATCGACTCGATGCGCTTGGCGCTCGAGATCTCGAAGTGGAAGTTGCACTCCGGGCAGACGTTTTGCTTCTCCTCGACCTTCGGCTTGTAGATCAGCTTGTTGCACGACGGACACTGCATCCACAGGTTGTCCGGCATGTCTCGACGCCGACGACCGAGGTCCGGGTTCTTCTCCAGGTTTCCAACTCGCTTCATGCTGGGTTCAGGTTCCGTCTCAGTCCGCGGACGGCATCGCCGATGTCTGCATCGGCGAAGATCGAGCTTCCAGCGACGAACACGTTCGCGCCGGCGTCTCGCGCCCGGACAATCGTCTCCGGATCGATGCCGCCATCAACCTCGATATCGAGCCCGAGATCGGGATGGCCACTCTGGCGTAACGTCTCCTCTTCCTGTCGCACTCTACGGACCTTCTCGAGGTTCTCGTCGAGGAATGACTGACCGCCGAAGCCGGGCTGAACGGTCATCACGAGGATCATGTCGACGTGCGGCAAGAACTCTAGGACGGAGTCGATCGAGGTCCCGGGATTGACCGCAAGGCCACTACCGATGCCCCTCTCGCGCAGCCAATCGAGCATGCCACGGGTGTTATCACCACCGACTTCCACATGAAAGCTGATATGGCCGGCTCCGGCGTCGACGAACGGCTCCAAGTAGCTCCCAGGATCGGTGATCATCAGATGAACGTCAAGAGGAAGGTCGGTCACCCGCTTGAGGGCCTCGACGACCACCGGCCCCATAGACAGATTCGGGACGAAGAGACCGTCCATGACGTCGACGTGAATCTGCTCGACCCCGGCCTTCTCGACGGCGCGAACGTCCTCCCCCAGACGCGCAAAGTCCGCCGACAAGATCGATGGGGCGATCCTGGCTTGCATGAGGTGCAAGTTTAGGCAGGACAAGGTACTTGCGCAAGCACGAAGGACGCGCGACAGCGCGGTCGTCCGGACAGCCCGGAAAAGAAGACAGGACGACTCCGCAAGAGCCGTCCTGTCTCGAGCCGCCGAAAGCGGCCTGTCTCGTCGACCTGAAGACCGGACCTTGTCCGAGCCTCTGTCCGTCCGTGGAACGCGACGACCTCTCTCCCCACGCTTTCTTCCTTCGACCGGGTCCGTTCGCCCGACCGCGAAACCGGAGCTAGTCGATCGGAGCGCTCGCCGCCGTCGCCGTTCCTGTCGAGGAGAAGCGGATGATGCCGGACTGATCGACAAAGAAGTAACGATCGCCAGTGGTGCCCACAGTCTGCGGGTTGCCCTCGACACTCCAGGTGGTCGCCGTGCCGGTGTAGTTGAAGTTGTAGCCCGACTTCGAGCCGCTACCGAGAACGGTGTCGATGTAGTTGGTGCCCGACAGATCCGTGAGAGCGGTCGCGAAGGTCTGAAAACGCGTGCGGTACTGCTCGTTGACCGTGGTGAGCGTTCGGAGGGAGCTGATGGCCGAAGCCTCGTTGCCCGCCTTACGCGCGTTGAGAAGACTCGGAATCGCGATGGCCGCGATGATGGCAATGATCGCGACGACGATCATCAGCTCGATGAGTGTGAAACCTTCCTTCTTACGCATGGTAGTTATGCTACCTCCACAAGAGACCGACATGGAACTTCCGGCGAGTTGAGGGCACCTCACCCTCCGCCCCTGGCAAACAACCGGCAACACCGAAGGCCGGCATATCGAGAAAACCGCCCCGAGCGGCAGGCAAGGCCTGTCTTCGTTCGTTTCCCTCACCCCGCTATTCGGCAACCCGAATGCCGGCCGCCCAGCTTTTTCGTAGGATGACACAAGTTATTGCGAGGTGCTGCGCTAACGACATGGCGTGGATTCCTGGCCGGTCCAGTAAGGCCTCGGGTCCCCGGAAGCGACAATTCCCGTCACCTTCGGAGACCCATGCGCGTCAAAACGACCGCTCGCGAGGTTGTCACGACGACGCGCGACGCGAAGGTCTCCGCGGCTCCTGCAGGCGTCTCCCCCCGACGAAGGGGCCGACGGGCCCACGGGCACAATCCGACCTGCCCGCACCCCTTGACCTGCCTCGACGGGAATCCTACAGTGGCGCCGATATCCTTGGAGTGAGGAGATCCGGTGGTCTCGAAGCGGTGGAACCTTCCTGAGCTCGACATCGAGCGCCTCGGTGGATTGCAGCGAGAAACTCGCTGCTCGCCGACGGTCGCGGCGCTCCTGATGCGCCGTGGACTCTCTCGCCCACAGGACGCCCAGCGGTTCCTGGAGCCGAAGTTGCCCGATCTCAGCGAGCCGCAGACTCTCCCGGACATCGAGCCTGCCGTCGAGCGAATCACGAGAGCGATCGAGCGGCGCGAGCGAGTAACGATCTTCGGCGACTACGACGTCGACGGTGTCTCCTCGACCTGCCTGATGCTCGACTTCTTCCACATCGTCGAGTTCCCCGTGCACCACCGCCTGCCCCACCGCCAGCGCGACGGATACGGACTGCACACGAACGCCGTCAGGGAGCTCGCCGATGAAGGCACGGAGCTGATCATCACGGTCGACAACGGCTCCGCGTCGCGCGTCGAGATCGAAGTCGCGCGCGATCTCGGCATCGACGTCGTCGTCATCGACCACCATCAGCCGTCGCGGCCGATCCCCGAACCGGTGGCGTTCGTGAACCCCTGGCTGCGGGAGGAGTCCAACGGGTTCAGAGCCTTCGCCGGGGTCGGCGTCACGTTCAAGGTCGTCTGGGCGCTGTGCCAGCACTTCTCACGCGCCAAGAAGCTGTCTCCGAGCTTTCGCGACTTTCTCGTCGACTCGATGGCTCTCGTCGCGCTCGGCACCGTCTCCGACGTCGTCCCGTTGCTCGACGAGAACCGCGTGATGACGAAATTCGGATTGCGCGCGCTCGAGAGTTCCCGCCGGCCGGGATTGCGGAAGCTCGTCGAGATCTGCCTGCCGCCCGGGGAGACCCGCCAGGATCTGGAGGCGAGCCACATCGGCTTCCGCATCGGGCCTCGCCTCAACGCCGCCGGCCGTCTCGGCGACGCCGGCGATGCGGTCGATCTGCTGAGGGCACAGAACGACGAGGAGGCCGAACGTCTCCTCGAAAAGCTCGAGAACGAGAACCGGCGACGACGATCGATCGAGGCCGACATCCTCGCGGACGCGCGGCGGCGTGTTCACGAGGACTTCGACCTTGACCGGGACCGCTGCATCGTCCTCGCGGACGACAGCTGGCACCCCGGCGTCATCGGCATCGTCGCTGCGCGTCTGGTCGAGGAGTTCTTCCGGCCGACGCTGCTCTTCGCGATCACAGGAGATCGTGGACGCGGCTCGGCACGCTCGATTCCGGGTGTCGACATCCACGCCGCCTTGAGCAGCTCGCAGGTACATCTCCTGAAGTTCGGCGGCCATGCGCTCGCTGCCGGAGCCGAGGTCGAGGTCGACAAGCTCGACGATCTCAGAGACGCGCTCAACGCGGCGATCGACCTGCCCCCCTGCGAAATGATCCCCGAGATCGATGTCGACTGCCGTCTATCGCTCGACGAGGTCACCTCCGGATTGCTCGACGAGATTTCTCGACTCTCGCCGTTCGGCGAAGGCAACCCGGAGCCGCTCTTCGCGGCGACCGACGTCGAGATAGCGGGTCAGCCGCGCGTCATGGGCGCGAACGGCAAGCACCTGGCCTTTCACGTCAGGGAGCCGGGTAGCAACAACAAGGCCTTCCGCGCCGTCGCCTTCGGCATGGGGGCGCTCTACCCCCTCATCGAACGACGCGGCACACGGGTCTCGATACTCTATCGACCCCAGTGGAACGAGTGGCAAGGTCGACGGTCGATCGAGCTGCGAGTGACGGACCTGCGGACCACAAGGGACCCTTGACGATCGCGCCGTGCAGGTCCTCTGACGGCCGACAGGTTCTCTGACGGCCGACAGGTTCTCTGACGGCCGACAGGCTCGAGTCCCACCCTCTTGCCGGGAGCCCCCCGGGTCGCCAGGACCGCCGCGATCGACTAGGGGGTCAGCTCCTGCTCGATCACGGCCTTCAGCTCCGCCGGGATGAGCGCCTCATGCTCACGGTAGACAGCCCTGGCAGTGCCGAGCTCTCCCTCCAGAACGTACGAGTAGGCCGTGTAGAACCACGCGTCACCCACCGGAATCGCGGCGTCGGCCCCTGAGACTCCCGGGTCGAGCTGAAGCGCGCGCTCGAACTGGGCTCGGGCCTCGGCGGGCTTCTCGAGGAACATCAGCGATAAGCCGAGATTGAATCGCGCCAGCGGCGAATCATTGACCCGGATCGCACGCTCGAGCACGCTCCGGGCGCGCTCGAAGTCACCCGAACGAATCGCCACCGCGCCGAGGTTGATCAGCGCGGACGCATGCCCCGGCTGAACCTCGATGGTCTTCTCGAGCTGACTCGCGATCTCCCCGGCATTCGCGGTGGCGTCCAGATCGTTGAGCAGCATCGCGAACGCGTACGACGCGTGGTGGTTGTTCGGGTCGAGCTCGAGTGCCTCGTGATAAGCGTCCCGGGCCTCCCTTGCCAGTTGTCCCATCTCGGCGTCATCGGCGCTCGAGCGCCCGCTCCCGGCAGCCGCAGCCGACGACGCGCCGCCTCCCGGCTCATCCCGACGACGACGATACGCCGCCTCGATGTCCTTGCCCTTCGCGTACGCCTTCATGGACGCCTCGGAGACCGCGACCAGCTCCGGAAAACCCGCGATCCCGAAGCTCGGCGACAGCACCTCCCCGACGAGCTCGGTGCCACGGTAGAGACGCGCTCGCAGCAGGACCTGCGTTTCCCGCCCCGCTCCACCGTCACCGTCCGGCAAGACCCACTCGAAACCGTCATCGGCGGGAAGTCTCTCGTGGACGCGCTTCCACTCTCCTGCGGCACCCAGACGATAGGCCACCCGCACGAGCAGCTAATCGCGCAGAGCAGCAACCGCAGCGTGAAGGGTCCAGGCGACGGTCTCCTTGCTGAAAGGCCGCAGCGTGGCGCCGTCCTCGATCGTCGTGAAAACGAGTGGCGGAACTACGTCGCGCGGTCCGAGAGTCACCGTGCTCTGGTTACCGAGCGCGTCGGTGACGCGAACACGCATCTCGAGCTCGCGAACGCCCACGGGAACAACGACACCGATGCCGTCCCGCGCGCCCACGAGCGACGCAAGTCGACGGATCTCTCGCCACTCGCCGTCCGGCTCACGTGCCTCCACGACCAGCGGAGGCCTGGCATCAGCGGCGTCGAGTTCCAGGCCGATCGACGTCTCGAAACCACCGACCCAGTCGGTCACCGGGTCCTGCGCCACGATCGCCGGCGGCGTCTTGTCGAGCGAAAAAGAGCCCATCGCCGGTGTGGCGACGCCCGGCGTCGCTGCGGTGTTGCCGTGCGCG
>CAYMLL010000383.1:0-6263 GCA_964390645.1 uncultured Planctomycetia bacterium
GGTCCACCGGGTGGTGGTCGTATTGGGGCGCCACGCGGGCTAGCAATACCCCCGAATGGGGGTCTATGTCACGGGCGCGCGCCGCGGTTGGGTGTTGGGCGAGCTCGAGAAACGCGTCATCGATGGCGTCCGCGGCGGCGACGCTGTCCGGCATCATCAGGGACGGCGCCAGGAGGGACAGCGCGATGAGGGGAAACGCCGGGGTGAGGTGGGTCCGGCGAGCCGGCACCATGTCGTTCTCCACGTCAGTTCTCCAGTACGACCTTTTCCTTGGCGGCGAGATCGATGCTCGTCGTCAGCTCGCGAAAGCTCTGGTACTGCGCCACCGGGACGCGCGGTGCGGTCAGCTCGACGAGCCGCTCGACGACGACGTTCCCCGGAGACTCCGTGCTCACCTCGACCAGCAGCCGACCGAAGCGTGTCGTGACGTCCCGTCTCCGTGGTGTCGACTTCACCCGGGCGACGTCCGGCAGGTGAAACTCGACGCGCAGCGAGGAGCGTCTCGGAGTGCTCAGGATGACGTCCGTCTGTCGTTCCTCCAGCGCCCCGATGGTCGACAGCGCGGTCACGGAGCGGTAGAAGTCGTCGGGGATGGCAAGCGTCAAGCCTTCCGGCGACGGTGCCGCGAACTTCGGCACCCGAAACGTCACGCTCATGGTGACGGGCTGGTCGAGGTTCCTCAGGTCGCTGAAGCTCTCCTCGGTGACGGTGGCGCCGGCGTAGCGCGCGCCGAGGATCCTGTCGAGCGTCTCGCGACGCCGCGCCTCGATCTCGAAGGACCGTCGCAGGGCCACCGCGAAGCCTCCGTTGACTCGCAGTCGTACGGTGACCGCTGCGGAGTCATCGGGCTCGAGGCGCACGTCCCACTGCTCGTCGATGGCCAGATCCGACGGGGCGTTCCACGGGATCTGCGGACGCAGGGCGCCGTCCTCGCGCACGATGAGCACCTCGGCGCCACGATCCATGGCCGGCAGATCCTCGATGCTGTGGAAGGTCGCGGTGCCGTCCAGGTAGAGAGGCGAGCGACCGTCGGAGGCGGGGATGTAGGTGATGCAGTGGTTGAAGTGGCGGATCAGAGGCAGCGTCAGGTCCTCCTTGCCGCGGGACTGATCCGCGTAGATCAGCACCGGATGGGCGTCGATGCCGACCTGGTCGAGCATCACGCTCAGCAAGGTCGCCTTGTCCTTGCAGTCGCCGAAGCGGCGCGCGAAGACCTTCGACGCGTTGTACGGCTTGAATCCGTGAACACCGAACTCCCATGCGTTGTACCGGATATCGGTGACGACGAAGTTGTAGAGCGCACGGATCTTCTGGAGCTCTGTGTCCTTCCCGGAGACGAGCTCGGCGACCTTCTTGTCGAGCTCCGGGCTGGACTCGAACTGGCGCTTGATCAGGTTCCAGTACCAGTCGTTGAAGGCGTCCCAGCTCTCGAAGGTCGACACCTCGACGAGCGGCAGGATCTCCTTGTCCGGCGGCATCGCCGGCTCGGCGTCGAGCCCGGGAACGTCGTGGGCCGACCAGGTGTAGGTGACCTGCTCCCGCTCCCCGTCCTCCCGGCGCTCGGGTTTGCTGTCCATCAGGCGCTGGTGAAAGTAGAACTCGCGTTCTGCCGGCACGCGCAGCGTGAAGACCTTCTCGCCGATCGGCAGCGGGCCGCGGAAGACCTCGCGGCGGCCGAAGTAGTCGCCGAAGAAGCTCTGACGGATCTCCTCGCGCACGAACGCGACGTCGACGACGTCGCCCGCGACGAGCGTCGGAAGGTCGACCGAGGCGCGCTGCCACAGGGGGCCACCTGCTGCAGCGGCGAACCGTGGAAGACGTGCCTCCTCGCTCGTTCCGTCCGCGCGGTGAACCGTCGCTGACTTGAACTCGACGATCTGCTCGCCGGCGGCGTAGCTCGCAGCGAAGGAGTCCCACGTCCGGACGCCGACGTCGTTGAGGACCTGGACGACCTGCTGGCGATACTCGCGTGAGGTGCCGTCACGGTGGACCTCGACGGCGGCGAGCTCCAGCAGGATGCGTGCCGGATCACCGGCCTTGTTGTCGTACGAATCGGCGTGTGCCGCCCTGGCGATCGCCGCCGCGTCGCGACGGAACTCGTCCTCGAAGCGATCCTTCTGCGCTCGCAGAAACTCGAGGCGCTCGCGAAGCTCGGGCTGATTCGGCTGCAGCTCGATCGAGCCCTCCCAGACGGCGAGGGCCTTCGTGCGATCGTCGAGCTCCCAGTACACGCGCCCGAGGCGGTCGAGAAGCCCGTGGTCCTCCGGGCTCACCTCCAGGGCTGCGTCGAGCAGCTTCGCTGCCTGCGCCGGCCGGTCCTCGCCGAGCGCCATCGACGCGAGGCGCAGCTCGACGTCGTTGCTGAAGGGCGTCATCCTGTCGTGGCCCTCGAGGAGCCGTCGCGCGTCGGCGCGGCGAGCCCGGGCGACGTAGGCGGAGAACAGACTCCAGCGGGTAGACGTGTCCAGGTGGTCCGTGGCCAGCAAGCCCTCGAGGACCGCGATGCGGCTCGCGGGCGATCCGTGCTTGCGGAGATCGCCCGCCCGCGCCCTCTGCACCTCCCGGGCGTCCGGCGCCAGGGAGCGGGCCTTGCGGAGCGCCCTCTGCCGGGCTCCCGGAAACCCACGAGCCTCGTCGATCACCCCGAGCGCCAGGACGGCGGCGGCGAGATCGGGCTGGAGCTCGAGCGCCTTCTCGACGTGTCGGCGCGCGCGGGACAGGTTGCCGAAGGTCGAGCGGTAGTACCTGCTCAGGCGCAGCGCCGCGAGAGCGCTGCCACGCTCGACGGCGGCCTCGAGAGCGTGCCGCCAGTCGTTGTCGTCGCGCTCGGCGCCGATGCGGCTCTGTCCGCGGTAGCTGTCCGCGAGCTCGAGATGGTAGATCGCCGGCTGATCGTCGATCTCGATCGCTCGACGCAGCGATTCCGAGTCCGGGTGTACGGACACATCGTGGGCCCCGCGTCGAGCGATCAGCGCGCCCAGGAGGTAGTGTGCCCGCGCGTCCGAGGGTGTGGACTCGATCCGGGCCTCGAGCATCGCGATCGTGCCGAGGGAAACCCCGGCGGCGAGATCGAGTGGCTCCTTGTCGGCCGCGAGGGTCTTCAGCTCCTCGAGCACGGTCGCGTCGGGCAGGCCTTCGCTCCAGCCCTTCGCCGGCGAGCCATCCAGGCTCGAGACGCGGGCGCGGAAGCCCCAGGAGTCCTTCTCCTCGCTGACCTTCAGCAGCAGGCAGTTCCAGCCCTCGCGCAGCGGCAAGGCGATGGCGGACTGGTCGAAGCGTCGTCCGCGCTGGACGTCCTCCTCGCCGATCAGCACGCCGTTGAGCCACGCGCGGTAGCCCTCGTCCGTTCCCAGGCGCAGCGCGAGCAGCTGCTCGTGCTGCGAACGGATGAACGTCACCGCGTAGGCCAGAGACTCGTCGTTCGGCCGCAGCAGCGCGTCGAGGTCGACGAAGCCGGCCCGTGGTCTCTCCGGCAGCTCTCTCCACGACACCGGTCGCAACTTGCCCTCGTAGACGCCTTCGAGGTCGACGCCCGTCTCCGGACCGTAGGCGGTGTCGAAGCCGCTGCCACGCTCGTTGTCGAAGGGCCCGATGAAACGCCATCGCTCGAGGTCGCCGAGCGCCGCCCAGATGCGATCCGCCCGGTCGCGGTCGCCGGTCGCTCGCAACGTCGACCAGCCTGCGGTGTTGCGCGCCAGAGCGGCGACGAGCGGGTCGACGCCGTCGTGCGGACGACTCCAGAGCTCGAGCACTTCCGTGACGTCGCGCGAGCGGCCGCTTTCGACCGCGATGCTGACGGCACGGCGGATCGCCAGCTCCACCTCCGGCATCGCTTCGCGGCGCGCCGCGGCCGGGACCTCCTCGGCGAGCAGGCCGCGCAGCGTGCCGAGGTAGATGTCGAGGCTGCGGTCGAGCCGTCCGGCAAGGTAGGCAGCCTCGGCGTCGAGAAAGTTGCCGGTAGCCGACGCGATCGGGAGCGACGGCAGCGCCGAGCAGAGCACGAGCGCGAATGCGGCGACGGAACCGGTTCGACGGCGTGCCGGCACGTTCGAGGGGAGGTTCATGGGTATCCTGCCTATTTCTTGATCACCCGCGCCGAGCACCAGTCGGCGCGGTCCAGAGCCATCTGGAAGTCGCCCTTGCCGAAGTCGACCTCGAGGACGAGGCGCCGGCCTGCGGCGATCGGCAGATCGACCTGAGCCGGAGCATCATCGTGGGTCATCGACCGCTCGAAGAGCTCCTCGTCGTCGAGGTAGACGCGGAAGACGACGGCGCCGGCGGCACCGCGAGCGCCGGTCGCTCCCCGCGGACGCGCGGTCTCGTCCAGGGCGATCGTCGCCTGGAAGCGCTCGAAGGAGGCGCCCACGTCGTACTCGAGTCGCGAGTACGCGTGTACGCCGAGTCCCTTGGGATAGGTCCTGCCGTCGACTCGCAGCGGACCGCCGAGGACGTTCGCATCGCGGCGGAAGGGCATCTTGCGACGGAAGACCGCGCCGAGGTGCTCCTTGTGAGCCACCGGATCGAGGTCGGAGAGAAACTGGCAGCGACCGCCGAGAAAGCCGATCTGCGCGATCTCCGAGAGACGCAGGACGACGTCGTGGAGGCGAGCGTGCCGGAGTGTCAGGGAGGCGCTCGACAACGACTCCAGTCGGCCGCTGAGAAGACCTCCGTCCTGCAGATAAACCCGCACCGAAGGTCCTGGAGGTGACCCGGACGCGGGTTCAGCCGGACGCCCGGGTTTGTTCGTGGTCTTCTGAGGGGACCCGGCCTCCTGGGACAGAGCCACGGCCTTCACCTTCTCGAGCGCGAGGTCGAGATCGCCGAGTCCGTCGGCGGAGAAGGCGACGGACTTCTCTCCGAGGTCATCGAGGAAGCCCTCGATCGGGTCGCCACTCTTCAGGTGCAGGACATCGGTCTCCAGGGACCCTTTCGAGTCGCTCTTGCGCAGTCGCGCCTCGAAGGTACGGAGCGCACCGAGGCTCTCGAACGCGTCGCGAAAGAGGAAGCGCCGCACGTGCTCCAGGTTGAGGTCGCGCGAGCCCGGCCCGGGCAGCGCCCCTTTCGCCGCGAACGCGGGACTCTCCACCCGTACGGAGTCCTCGTCGACGTCGTCCGTCCGTTCGCGTACGCGTACCCACAGCATGTCGTCTCCCAGGAGCCTCAGCTGCACCGGACCACGGGGCCCGGAGGGGACGGGCGTGAAGGAGAGGAAGAGGAGGTCGCCGACGGTGAAGCTCCGGTCTCCCGCACGCAGCTCGAGACCGTTGTCAGCGTCGTCCTCGAGCGACAGCGGCGGGATCGTGTCCCCGAAGAGCGGCTCGAGTCCCGACAGGGTCTCGACGTGCAGGGCCACGCCGTGAGCCGGACGTTCGGGGGGAGGTGGCGAGTCGGGCTTTTCCGTCGCAGGCGCTGCGGCGCGCGGCTCGTCGGGGACAGCCCGGGTGGGGGGCTCCCGTGCGTCGAGAAGCGGGAGGACCCCGAGAGTCATCAGCGCGGCGAGAGCACGCGGGACCGGAAGACAGGTCGGTGGTAGCACCGGAAGTTTCCTCGTTGCGTCGGAATCGAGAGGCACGATACCCGGATAGCATCGGCCGGTCGTTCCTCTGGAATTGACCGTTCGCCGGGATTCTAGCCCGACTTTCTCCGGTAAGCGCGTGAAAAGGAGCCAGGAACTCCGGGACTCCCGCCACGACGATTCCGGAACCGACCGGACCGCCGAGGGCTCCGTCGGACCCGCGTCGGTTGAACTTCCCGTAACGACTCGTTATGCTCGGAGCCCGCCACCCGGCGAAGTGAAGAAGTTCCGCGTGGAGTGTCAGAGGAGCCCGCCATGCCACGCCGCAAGAACACTGCTGACTGCTACGACGTTTTCGTCAACATCTGGCGGAAGAAGGAGGCGGCGGCGGAGAATACCGCCCGGGCCACCGGGGCGCCGGCGAGGACCGCTGCAGACGGTCCGGATTCGAGCGGCTCGGCGGCGCCGCCCTCGCCGCGGGAGTTGACGGGAGGTTCGGGGGAGCGGGCGAGCTCTCTCTTGGACCCCGCCACCGGAGGCCCGTCGGCTCGACGGCCGCTGCTCGGCGCGCCGAAGGACCGATCGCGTTCCGAGCGGCCGATGGCGCCCGGGGCGGGTTTCGCGGACGACGGCTGCTGGTCGGCCACCGGGTCGCCCGTGCGCCTCCTCGGCGCTGCGATCGACCCGCGGGAGGGCGCGCGCGGGCGTCTGCCCCGGTGGATCGAGCATCCCGGCGGTGACCACAGCC
>CAYMLL010000384.1:0-6259 GCA_964390645.1 uncultured Planctomycetia bacterium
CACGCCCTGTCAACGGCTCGAACGCGCCCCCGCCGATCTCCACAACCTGTTCACCAGTTTGTTCTTACGTGAGGCACGCCGGGACCGTATGCTGGGGAATGCGGATTCCGTCCCGCCCCTTTCCCCACGCGAGAGAACGATGGGCACCGGTGACGAGCTCGAGGAGGTTCTTCGCGGCCT
Organism: uncultured Planctomycetia bacterium; assembly: GCA_964390645.1. GTDB lineage: Bacteria > Planctomycetota > UBA8108 > UBA8108 > UBA8108 > CAYMLL01. The sequence goes on from CAYMLL010000384.1 coordinate 181, forward strand.
CAACGCTCCGCAGCGCGAAGCGGTGCTGCACCGGGACGGGCCCCTGCTGATTCTGGCCGGCGCGGGAAGCGGCAAGACGCGGGTTATCACGCATCGGATCGCCCGTCTTCTGCGCGCCGGGGTGTCGCCGGAGTCCATCCTGGCGATCACCTTCACCAACAAGGCCGCCGGGGAGATGAAGGAGCGGACCAGGCAGCTCTGCGGGCTGCGCAGCGGCTGGATCAGCACCTTCCACAGCCTCGCCGCACGCGTTCTACGACGACACATCTACCGGCTCGAGCCCTACGACACATCGTTCACGATCTGCGATCGCGACGACTGCCGAGCGCTCGTGAAGCTCCTGCTGAAATCCGAGGGCATCGACTCCCAGCTCTGGGAACCGTCAACGGTGCTCGCCGAGATCAGCCGCGTGAAGAGCAGCCTCGAAGGTGACGAGGAGCAGCTCGGATCCGACTTCCGGCACGGGCAGATACTGCGAACGCTCTACCTGAAGTACACGGAGCTCATGCGGCAGAGAAACCTCCTGGACTTCGACGATCTGCTGCTGCTTCTCGTCCGACTCCTTCGAGAGCACGAGGACGTGCTCTCGCGCTACCGCGATCAGTTCCGCTACGTCCTCGTCGACGAGTACCAGGACACCAACGCGATCCAGTATCACATCACGCGCCTGCTCACCGCACACGGGAACCTCTGCATCACCGGAGACCCGGACCAGTCGATCTACGCGTGGCGCGGCGCCGACATCACCAACATCCTCGAGTTCGAGCGCGACTACCCCGGAGCCCGTGTCGTCAAGCTCGAGCAGAACTACCGTTCGACCGGCAATGTTCTGAGGACCGCAAACTCGCTGATCTCCCGAAACACGGAGCGCAAGCCCAAGGAGCTCTGGACGGAGAACGCGGACGGCGATCCTGTTCGTGTCTATCGATTCCAGACCGAGCTGGAAGAGGCTCGCGAAGTCTCGACGGTGATTCGCGAATTCCTGCAAGGGGGTCACTCGTGTGGTGATATCGCGATCTTCTACCGCATGAACTCGCTGTCGCGGACGGTGGAGCAAGCCCTGATCTACGCCAACATTCCCTACTCGATCGTCGGTGGCATCGAGTTCTTCCTGCGCAAGGAGGTGAAGGACGTCCTGTCCTTCGTGCGCATCCTCGACAATCCTCGCGACAGCGAGAGCCTCAAGCGCGTCATCAACGTACCGCCGCGAGGCGTGGGCAAGGGCACGATCGAGAAGCTCGAAGAGATCGCGCAGCGCCACCGACGCGGGCTTCTCGACGTCACGCTCCACGAGGAGTTCGACGACGAGCTCACTTCACGACAGCGCAAGTCCGTCGGCACCTTTCGCGTGCTCTACGAGAAGCTGAACGAGCTGAAGGAAGGAAGCGTCGAGGCGCTGCTGACCGGCATCATCGAGACAACGGGCTACGAAGGCTACCTCTCGCAATCGACCGGCGAAGACGCTCAGGACCGTCGGGACAACCTGGGCGAGCTCATCGGAGCGGCCATCGAGTACGACGAGGCGCACCCGGACGGATCGCTGACCGGTTTCCTCGAGCTCACGGCGATTCTCGGGGACGTCGACCGCTGGGAACGGAGCGCTGACCGCGTCTCGTTGATGACGCTTCACTCCGCGAAGGGGCTCGAGTTCCCGATCGTCATCATCATCGGCGTCGAGGACGGCATCCTGCCGCTCGTCCGGGCCGGCGACGGGGACACGAACATCGAGGAGGAGCGACGACTGCTCTACGTCGGAAACACCCGCGCCATGGAGAAGCTCTATCTGACGCACACGAGAACGCGCATGCGCTTCGGTCAGACAACGCGCTCCGCACCCTCACGCTTCCTGCGCGAGCTCGCTCCGCCGGGTGAGGACGCGTGGAAGAGCCTCGAGCAGCTCTCGATGGACGCGGCGACCGAGGAGAGTCTCCACGGAAGCTCGATCTCCCGCCGACTCGGAGACGACCCCGAGACCGAAGAAATCGGGGACCGGTTCGGCGACACGGACACGAGCGATCCTTGCGCGGATGACTTCCCCATCGACGAGGACCCGTACCCCGAAGGCACTCGCGTCTGGCACGACGACTACGGCGAAGGAGAAGTCGTCGGCGCCAGTGGCTTCGGCGGTCGCCGACGCGTCACGGTGCGCTTCGACGATTCCGGCGAGAAGCAGTTTGTCGTATCGTACGCTCCACTTCGTCTCGTGCGCTGACCGCCGGAACGCGATACAATCCGACCGCCACCGAGGATCCTCCGTTGAACCACCGCCGCGGCATATTCCTCGTCTGCCTCCTCGCCGTCGTCGCATCGGCATCGCGACGCGTTGACGCACACGTACCGCGCGACCTCGTCGGCACACAGGTGCTCCTTCGCTTCTTCGAGGATCGTGTCCTCCTCATCCTCGACCTCGGCTATCGCGACAGCTGGGCGCAGTCGGAGATGATCCGCATGGACGCGGACCGGAACTCCGAGGTCAGCGAGGAAGAGGCCGACGCCTATTGCCGCGTCGTATGGTCGAAGAAGATTCTGCGACAAGACAAGCAGACCGGCGACACCGATCCCGCTCTGACGTGCAAGATCGATGGCAAACCGGTGCCACTCGTTCTGCGAGCGATCAAGCACGAACAGCTGGTCGGCCGCGTGTTCCCGGCACCCTTCACGGTCTACTACACGTGCGAGGTGCGACCGCACGACGGTCCCTTCCGCCCCGACGAGAGGCACGAGATCGAAATTCTCGACCTGGTCACGAAAGACGAAGTGCCGACGAGTCCGGACTACCTGCTGCCCTTCGGCGGCCACGGCAACGACCCGAAGCGATACCGACTCAATCCCGCCTTCGTGGATCCCCCCGCCGAAAAAGTGCTCACCGACGGATTCGGTGAGCAGTGGGTCGCCCGGGGCACCGAGAGGCTCATAGTCAGGTTCGAGTTCTCGAGACGCCTCGACGAGCTTCGGGACGAAGCCGGGGAGAACGAGGAGCCCCGGGACTCGAAGGATGCTGTCGGCAGCGACGACGAGGTGCCGGTCGAATCGGTGCCACGCGAGCCCGGATCGAGGAAGGCAGGCGCTGAGAATCGGGCCGACCCGGACACGGTCCGTGACGCCGAGGAGTCGAGGTGGTTCGCAAAGGCGATGGAAGATCTGTCCGACGGCGCCGGCTTCTGGGCCACGGGGTTCTACCTGCTGATGGCGACGCTCTGGGGGGCCGGCCACGCGTTTACGCCAGGTCACGGCAAGACGATGGTCGCGGCCTACCTGATCGGCACCCGGGGACGCTTCCGCGACGCGGTGATCCTCGGCGTGACAACGACCTTCACCCACACGGTCATCGTCTACATCGTCGGCATCTCCGTGCTGGTGATCGCCAACCGGTACGCGAGCACCTCCGATGGTGCTCTCGCGAACCGGGCCATCGTCGTCTGCATGGTCGTGTCCGGCTCGCTCCTCTGTGTCATGGGCCTGGCGATCTTCTGGAGGCGGGTGCGGGGGATCGACGGCGGCCACCGTCACGGTCACCAGCACCAGGGAGGACATTCACACGCCCACGGACATCAGGGCGGACATTCGCACACCCACGAGCACCAGGGGGGACATTCACACGCCCACGAACATCACGAGGAAGATTCGCACGAGCACCCGGGGAAACATCCGCACGCCCACGAACACGGGGAGGAACACTCGCACCAGCACCAGCCCCCGGACGCGGTCGCTTCCACTCCGCCCCACAAGCCCGCTGACACCGACGACACGACGGCCCGCCCCAGCCGCCGGGAGCTGGTCGCCCACGGCATCTCCGGCGGCCTCCTTCCCTGCCCTGCGGGGATCACCGTCATCCTCATCGGACTGCACCGCCCGGACGATCTGGTCTTCGCGATCCTGCTGCTCGTCTTCTTCTCGATCGGGCTCGGCGGCGTGCTCGTGCTGATCGGCGTCTTCCTGATCTCCGGAAAGATGCTCGTTTCACGCCGAGGGCTCGCCAGAGGTGTCTTCTTCCAGGAGATCGGGTTCCTGCAGAAGATCTTCGCTGCACCCCTCCTCGCCAAGATCGATGCGCTCGGCTTGCGCTTTCTGCGAGTCGTGCCCGCCGCGTCCTGCCTCTTCATCGCGGCGCTCGGGGCCTTCTTTGTCGTCCACTCGATCGTCCGACACCCGACGGAGGTGCGTGCGATTCTCGACGCGACCGGGCTCTGAGCCAGCACATCGTGTAAATCGGCGACCTCGCGCCAGGGGCTTGAGCCTCTTTTCGGAAATACTCCGCTGCCCCCTCCTCGACACCGGTGGCGGGTCCTGCCGGGCCGAAAAGAGGGCAAAGGATTCCACCGACACTGCCGATATTCACTGCGGTCGGGCGGCAAGATCCGGCCGTTCAGGGAAGTCCGGGTGGTCATGTGGCCCCCGCCCTCGCCAGCGACGGATGAGTTCTTCAAGCTCACGGAAAGGGGCTCATGAAGTCACCGCAATGCGTCACGGACACGGTGTTCGTGGTCAAGGAGAAACAGGAGCACTGCTTTCTCTTCGACAGCGATGACCCTCTGGGGCTTCTCCGAGCGCTTCTCTCGCAAGCGAGGAATCCCGATTCGGGGCTTTCGCGGGAGGAGGCTTACGAAGTGATGGAAGGAATGATTCCGGAACGCCTGAGATCAATCTGAGTGCACCGCGAGCTGAACTTGCAGTGAAGTGAAGAGCACTCTGAAACCTACCCTCGGTTGAAGAGAAGAGCAATGGAAGAGAACACCCCTCACACCACGACCGACGCGATCACGGAACGTAGCCCCGGATCGCTTCCCACCCCGGACGACGCGTCCGGCACCAGCCACCCGACCTCGGTCCAATCCGACGCGGCGACCACCACCCCGGCTCCCGGCGGCGACGCGACGGCTCCCGACAGGGACATTCCGGTCCCCGACGGCGACGTTCCGGCCCCCGAGCAACCCGGTGGCGGCGAGAGCCCCGTAACCGAGCCGCAGACACCGACGGAAGACACCGGCACCACCCCCACGTCTTCCAGCCCGATGAACTACGAGGAAGCGTTCGTCCAGTACCTGCGTTACGAGCGGAACATGTCTCCCGAGACGATCCGCGCTTACGAGAAGGACCTGTACCAGTTTCTACGATTCTTCTCCAAGGGTAGCGGCCAGCCCATCAACCCGACCGGAATCACGACCCTCCAGGTCCGTGAGTTCCTCGCTGCCCTCAAGGAACGCAACTACCAGAAGACAACCGTCGTCCGGAAGCTCGCGACGATCCGCAGCTTCTACAAGTTCCTGATGCGAAAGGGACACGTTACGACGAATCCCCTCATCGACATCGAGACCCCGAAGGTCGAGAAGAAGCTCCCCCACTTCCTCAGCACGGAAGAAGTCGAGAAGCTCCTCAACGCACCGCAGGGCAACACGTTCCAAGCAGTGCGCGACCGCGCAATCCTCGAGACGCTGTACTCGACCGGTCTTCGCGTCAGCGAGCTGACCGCTCTGAACGTCTCGGACCTCGATTTCACGACCGAGGTGATCAAGGCCCGCGGCAAGGGACGCCGGGAACGAATCGTCCCTGTCGGCAGCTTCGCGTTGCAGGCGATCAAGCGCTACGTCGAGGTACGGTCTCAGGTGCCTCGAATCAACGAGGAAGATCCGGACGCGCTCTTCCTCAACCGCTTCGGTGATCGCCTGTCCTCCAGGAGCATCCGCAAGATCCTTGACAAGTACATCAAGGTCACCGGGCTCAACGAGAAGACGTCTCCCCACACCTTGCGGCACAGCTTCGCTACACACCTGCTGAATCGCGGCGCCAACCTGCGCATGGTCCAGGAGCTGCTTGGCCACAAGCACCTCTCGACGACGCAGATCTACACGCACGTGACGACCCAGGGCATGCAGAAGCAGTACGAGCAAGCCCACCAGCGCCCATAGCAACGAAACACTGCAGAGAAGAACGGCTGCGGGGGGGGCGGGCGGGCGGCGCCGGGCAAGAGCAACAGCGGCCAGCCCGCGAAAAAGACTGGCAGCATCGACAGGCCCACGATGGGCACGTGGACCGCCAGGATGAAGGTGATGGCTTTCTTGATGTTGTCGAAGATCCGCCT
>CAYMLL010000385.1:0-6231 GCA_964390645.1 uncultured Planctomycetia bacterium
CTTGTCGTAGGCCCCGTCAGCCGTGAACCGCTCGACCTGGTCGCTGAACTGACTCGGCAACTCTGGTCTGCCCCCACGAAGGATACCACTCATGGCTCATGAAGAACCTCGGTCCCACGAATACAGAACAATTGTGGACCGAGACCACGAGTTGTGCACCAAGGCCGGTTGGCGGTGACTACTTGCCCTTGCCGCCAGTGGTGATGATCGCCCCCGCCATCGCCGGGGACTTATAGGCCTTCGTGATCAGCTTCTTGAGCGTGGGCATGTGCACATCCTCGAGTTTGTTGAGGTAGAGGCAGGACTTGCCGATCTTGTGCTTGCCCAGTTTCTCGAGCAGGGCCCCCTGCTTCTCCAGCTCGCAGTGCAGATACAGAACGAGGTTCTGCTTTCGAGGCGAGAAGCCGACCGAAAACCAATCGCCCTCGCTCGTCTTGCCGCGATAGTGGAAACGACCCAGACCGACGATGGACTTGCCCCACATGGCCGCCGGTTCCCCGGTGAGCTCCTTCATCAGCTCCAGCACGGCAACGCAATCGTCACGCCGTTGCTCGGGTTTGACACCACCAAGGAACTTCTCCACATCTGCGCCGGTCTTGTGCGTCTTCAGTTTCGCCATCGCGTCGCCCATCATCACAACGGAGCCGCCCCAGTCAAGGGTTCACCTTGCTCGTCAACACGCTCGTGGGCTGGCTGAATCGTCGCCGGCAGAAGGTCATCGACTGGTCGAGTCCGGAACGAAGGTAGTGCGCCTGCCTGTGAGGTCGCCGGATCTCCACGCCTACGCCGGGCGATTCGTTCTCTCGATCAAGAGCGAGTCCCTTGACCGGATGATCTTCTTTTCGGAGGCGGCACTGCGTCGAGCCATTCGCTCGTTCATGGAGCACTATCATCGAGAGCGGAGCCACCGAGGTCCCGGCAACCGGCTGATCGATCCGGAGACCGAAGCAGGGGAGGGGAGCGGGGAGGTGGGTCGCCGCGAACGACTCGGCGGGATGCTGCGGTACTACCATCGTCGCGCGGCGTGAAAGCGGCCTGGTCGTCGATTGGCATGAGCTTCATGGGCTATCGGTCTGCCGCCACTGAAGCCGCGATCGTGGTCGATCGTGAATTGCACTCGAAGACTCTGGACAAGTTGCAGATCCGACCGGACTCGGTCGCCAGATGAGTTCGTTGGATAGCACGGGCTCGGCTTGCGGCTCTCGCCGATGGCAAGTCGCGGACGGAACCGGGACACGCTCTGGCAAGCTGCGGACAGATGTCCGCCCTGAATCGGCCCCGGAGCATCGGCCCCGGATCGGCCCGCGTGATCGAGGCTTGGCCGGGCTTATCGGTGGAGGAACGGAAGCTGATTCTGGATCTCGCGCGAGATTCTCGGTGCTGAAGGTCCGCGGAGCGCTTCAGGCTCTCGTCGTCGATCCCAAACACCCGACCCGGTCTCGAATGGCTGGGGTTGCTCAAGAGCACGGATATCCGTCACGCGACCTGGCCTCGTCCACGCGTAATCAGAACGAACGTCGATCATCGATCAGCGGATCGTCCGTTGATGACCCGCCCGTCGCGCTTCACCCGCCACAAGAATCGCTCCGAGTCGAAGTCATAGGCGTTCTTCCTCGGAGCCCCGGGGGCGAAGTCCCGCGGCACCCATCGCCTCAATCGTCGCTTCACGTCCGCCAACGCGGCCTCCCCTGCGACGTTCCGCCACTCCCCCTGATCGACGTGGTGATCGTACAGCTCCTCGCTCCCGTCCTGATACAGGATGTACCGATACCGCTCCCCGCGGACCGCGACGTTCCGGTTCTCGTCGACGGTGATCGCAGGCGCCTCACGCCTGGAAGTCGGGTCGTCGATCAAGCCCGCGAGGCTGCGACCGTCCAGGTTGTCCACCGTCGGCAGCCCGCACAGCGCGAGGAGGGTCGGAAACAGGTCGATCGTGCTGACGGGACGCGCGCAGCGAGTGCCCGCCTTCCCGCGCCCTGGCGCGACGATGATCATCGGCACGCGCGTCGCCTCCTCCCAGAGGGTCCGCTTGTGCCAGTGGCCCTTCTCGCCCAGATGCCAGCCGTGGTCCGACCAGAGCACGATCACTGTCTCGCTGGCGAGCCCCGTTGCATCGACAGCATCGATCAAACGCCCGACCTGCGCGTCCGCGAAGCTGATGCTCGCGAGATACATCCGCACCGCTTCCTTCCACAGCCCGGCAGCTCGAATGCGCTCGAGGTCATCGCTCTTGCGCGCAGCGAGTTTCTGACCGGCCGCCGGCACGTCGTCGAGGTCGTCCTTCGGGACCTTCGGCAGAACGACCTCCTCGAGCGGGTAGAGATCGGCGTACTTGCGCGGCACGTACCAAGGCATGTGCGGTCGAAAAACCCCGCAGGCGAGATAGAACGGACGTCGATCGTTCGAGCTCTTCGCGGCATTCAGCGCGTCGATCACCCAGTCGACGCAAACCACGTCGTCGAGTTCTCTCTCGGGCTTCTCGAGCACACCCCAGTCGACCTCGCGCGAGTAGCAGCGGATGCCGGAGAACGGAAAGCCCTTGGGAATCGGCATCGAAGGTGTCCAAGGATAAGACGCGCTGCGTCCCTGCGGGTTGTTGTACGCCCACGCGTTGTCGAGAAATACGTTGCGCCGGAACGCATCCCACTCGCTCGGCGGGTTGTTCCCGGCCGTGTGATGGAAGATCTTTCCCGAACCGAGCGCGCGGTAGCCGCTGTGTCGAAAGTACGCCGGCATCGACACCGCCTTCGGCAGATGCGGCTTCCACCACTGCTGGTTGTTGTAGATTCCCGTGGACGAAGGCAATCGGCCGAGCATCGCCGCCGCCCGGCTCGGACAGCAAACCGGTGCGGCCGTGTGCGCGTTCGTAAACGCCGTACCGCGTTTCGCGAGGCGATCGATATTCGGCGTGTGCACTTTTCCCGGGTAGCCACCGAGGAATCCGACCCAGTCGTTCAGATCGTCAACGACGAAGAAGAGCACGTTCGGCCTCGATCCCTCTCCGGGGCAGGCGGTCGATGCAGGCAGACAAGCGCTCGCGACGACGAGAAGGGTCAAGAGCGTCCCGTTGTGATGTAGCGTTCCGATTGCGGACATCGTTAAGATCAGCTCCTCCGGTAAATTCTCGCGCAAGAGGTCAGTGCGTCTGAGGAAAGAAATGCAGAAATGTTCAACAGATCGATGCGTCTAGCCGGAATCTCGACTGTCATGCTCATGACAGTAGGCCTGCTCGCCGGTTGCAAGACTGGTTTCGAGGACGTCTGGTCAGACAGCTCGCACCCGCAGACGAAGCTCTTCTGGGCGCTTGGCTACAACGAGGTCAGATCCTCGGCACCGGTCCACATCCACTTCGCTGAAGCGCTGCCCAGCAACTACAGCGGTAGCGATACTGACTGGGACTGGCAGAGCTGGAAAGCCGAAACAGAGAGCTTGCTGAAGAAAGAGCTTTTCCCCCTGATCGGTGCCTATGAACACTACTATTTCCTCATCGACTACGAGGGCTACGACACAGACGGCGAGAATCACCGGCGACAGCCCGGATATGACCAAAGACAGCTTCACGGGCATCTCGGGAATGCACACCAATGATGACGGCTGGAGGGTACCGCTGCACATGTCGCGTATTCCAGATGATGACCCCTGTCAGCGATCCGAGGGCTGTCTCCGTGACCGGCTGCGGTCCTCGGTCATCCATGAGTACCACCACGTCATGATGTGGCATCAGATGATGAACAACTATCAGTCCAGAAACTCGGGAGGGACGGTGGCAGAGCCCGATTACAGCCCGCCATGGTTCAGCGAGGGAGCAGCGGCGGTCTTGCCCTATCTGCTGGGCGCGGAAAACGGGCGAGATGGACTTCGGAGCCGTATCGAGCATGTCCTTGACACGGTCAAGACGGCCCCCTCGCTCGACTTCGAACACATGAAAGACTGGGACACTTGGACTGAGCCCCCGTTGTCTTTCGATCCATTCATCCCACTTGCGTGTTACATGGCGCTTCGCAGCAGCTGGCAAGTGGCGCTAGTCGACGCCTTTCGTGCCATGGGCCTGCAGCCATACCCAGGCGATTTCGACGCTCTGCTCGTCGCCCTCGTCGGCGTGAACGAGCATGACTTTCTCAACGAAGCACTCGCCTTTTTTCGCCTGGGGAGCACCACAGCAGATACGCTGATGCCGCCGGACGTGCCTGTGGCCACGCTCATCGGACCGCCTTCACTCACGAGGCTGCCCCGATAGGGTGTTTCCGCATGCGTGATCGGTTAGCGGCAAGTCCGATCGCGGTGCTTCCGCAATCGAGTGCTGGTGCCTCGATCGTAAGCCGTTCCGAACGTAGAGTATACGGCCGGTTTCGTGATCACCGGTGCCACCCGCACGACGCCGAGAAGTGAAGGCGCCTCCCCGCCCGCACACCACCTGCTCGAGAATCGCCTCCGTTATCCGCCACGGGTTCCACAAGACGAAGTCCGGGAAGCGCCGTCGCTACCTGTGCCGGAATTGCAGAGAGACGTTCTGCCTGACGAAAGGCACGCCCTGCGACCGGATCCAGCACCGGCGCACGATGTTCGACGAGGTTGCCACGCTCAGCGTCGAGGGTGTGAGCAAATCCTCCGTTTCTCGCGTCAAGCGGCTTGCCTGGAACACTGTCGACCTCTGGCTCGAGAAGGCGGCCGAATGCTGTCGGCGATTCAACGAAGCGACCATCACAGGGCTTGAGATGCCCGAGATTCAGGCAAACTGAATTCGCACGATTGCAGGCTGCAAGGACGACGTGATCTGGATCTTCGCCACTCTTGACGTCGCCTCGCGACTCTGGCCCTCGACCGTCGTCGGTCGACGCAGCTATCGAAAACACCCACGCACTTCTCAAAAACACCTCTCGCAGGATGCGCCACGTCGGCTTTCCTCTGATCGTGACGAACGGATTCGATTACTACGAGAACGTTGTCCGTCGCCTCTTCGGCATCGCCTGTGTCTACGGCCAGGTTCTGAGGACTCGTCGGAACGATCGCGTGCTTCGGGTCGACAGGTGACCGATCATCGGTGCGCGGTGGGGGTTCGTCGAAGCGCTCGTCGAGTCCGAAGACTCGTCCACGCTCGACAGGTCCTTCATCGAGAGATTGAAGCTGACGATTCACCAGGGAACTGCGTACCTGAAGCGACGCTCGGCTTGCCACGCACGCTCACGGAAGAGACTCGAGGAACAGATCGAAATCCTTCTCTTCCACTACCATCTCGCCCGCCCCCACCGAGCTTTGAAGTTCGGTTCTGAGACTCGGACGCCAGCGATGCAGGCGGGGTTGATGACGAATCGACTGACATTCCGGGACGTCTTCTCTTCGAATTCTGTTCCTTCACCAGCAAACGCGATCGTCTGCGTGTTCGCCGTTCGAGCCAACCGTCGTTCCCTGGCCGCTTAGCAACACCGGATGGCGGAAGCACCGATCACCACGCCACCGCTCACTTGGGCAAGTTCTGGTTCGCAAGCAAGTAAGCGAGCAGATCGACGATTTCGTCCTCGCTGAAGTAATTCAACAAGCCACTGGGCATGGCGGACACGGGTGAGGTCTGCCGTCGCACCACGTCGGCCTTGGCGATCTTGATGGTCTCCTCCGGCTTCAGCGAATTGATGACGATTTCCAAGTCCGGAGCGCGATCGTCACCGGGAACAACACGGCCACTCACAACGCGGCCATTCGCAAGTAATAGAGTTTCAGCAGCGTGTTTCTCGTCGATCACTAGCGAGGGTTCGATGACTGACGTCAAGATATCGCGGGGTGAAAATCGACGAGCGAGCGACGTGAGATCGGGACCGTTCAGTCCTCCGGTTCCGTCCGCTCCGTGGCAGACGACGCAGCGCGCGGTGGCGAATATTGTTTTTCCACGAACGGGGTCGGCCCTGGATTTCGACTTGGTCCACGCGGCGGCGGCTTCATCCACCGTCCATTTCCGGATGAACACGGTGTTGGCCGGCGGAAGTTCTCCGTCCCCCCGGCTGGCAGCGGTCTTATAGGTTTGCAACCATACCGCGATGTCGGCGATGTCTTGCGCTTCCAGGCCGAGGGTCGCGGGGGCGTACATCAGGGAACGCTCGAAGTCGTTCTTTTTCTCGATGCGGTCTTTAGGAATGAGTTGGATGATGCCGGCGGCCGACTGGATGACGAGCGGCAGGGCATCTTTCAACCAGAGATCGCTGTTGTTGAACGCGATGCCGTGGATGACGCCGCCGTCCT
>CAYMLL010000386.1:0-6224 GCA_964390645.1 uncultured Planctomycetia bacterium
CGCCTGCGTGACCTCGTACTTCGCCATCAGAAAGGGGCTCAGGGTCACGGTGTGACGCGGCTGCTCGTCGGGCTCCGCGTCGAGCACGAAGGCCGTTTCGCTGCCGGGCTCGCTTCCCATCGCGAAGTCTCCTCCGGGCAGCGCCACGAACTCGATCCCGCTCTCGTCGTGCGTGTACTCGGGGTAGCCCTGCGGGTTCACGCCGCTCGCCGTGAAGCCCTCGAGGGGCCCGGGGTCGAGCGCCTCGCAGCGAACGTTGAGCACGAAGTCGCCGCTCGCCCCGTCCGCGCCGCCCAGACGGATGATCAGCTTCCTCCCCGGTGCGACCTGGAGGCTCAGCTCGGACTCGCTCCCTGCCCCCGCGTCGTCGTTGCACGCGAGCTCGTTGTCCGCCGTGGCGGGATACCCGGTGTGCAGCGACAGCACGGTGTCGAAGCCGCTGCCGAAGGTGTCGAGCACCAGCGTGCAGTAGCGCTCCGACATCAGGAAGAACGTCCTGTCGGGACCGGCGGCCGGGCCGCCGCAGCTCGCGGAGCCCGAGCGCGCGCTCGCCGCCGTGGATCCGGACGTGCTCCCGGGCTCGATCGGCAGGACCCGGGAAGAGTCGAGCCGCATCACCGGCCGGAAGCCGAGGAACACACGGCCAAAACGTTGCGGCGTCGAACGACGGTGGGCCGAGCGACAGCGGTCGGCGTTGCTGTCGAAGCTGCCGCCACGAAAGCCCCTTCGATCGTCGCCCTCGGAGCCCGTGGTGGAGACCGGGTCCGGCCCCGCGGCTTCGGCGGTGCGGTAGAACCGTGCGTTGAAGACATCCTCGCACCACTCCTCGACATTGCCGTGCATGTCGTGGAGGCCGAAGGGATTGGCCAGCTTCTCGCCCACGGGGTGGGTCGTACCGTCCGGCCCTCCCTTGCCGGCCCCGTTCCCCTCGCCCGACTCGCTGCCGCGGTACCACATGAAGTCGACCGCCGGGTCGCAGGGGTCTCCCCGGGCATCCACACATTCATCGCCCCAGGAGAAATACGTCGAGGTGCCGCCGCGGCAGGCGTACTCCCACTGCGCCTCCGACGGCAGCTCGAGCCCGGTCCGCGCAAGAAACCCGTCCGGCGCCCTGAGGTCGTCCCAGGACACGGACTCCACCGGCAGCCGGTTCCGGTCCAGCGGCGGATCGATGAGGACCTCGCCGTCCCCGGTGCAGCTGCCGTTGAAGAACGACGGAACGGGGTTCAAGGCCGGGTGATCCGCCATCACCGCGGCGTACTGGGACTGCGTCACCTCGTACTTGGCGATCAGGAACGGGCTCACGATCACCCTGTGCAGAGGCTTTTCGACCGAGGATGCCCAGTCGTCGTGCTCGAGGCTGCCCATCTCGAAGTCGCCTCCGGGCAAGAGCACGAACTCGATCCCCGTCGGCTCGTGGACGAACTCCGCGAGCCCGCTGTCCGGGTCGGTTCTCAGGAAGGTGAATCCGTCGGGCGCCGGAACGCCGCCGAAGAAATCACAGGCGTCCGCAATGCCATCGCCGTCGGTGTCTTCCTGGCCCGGGTTGAAGATCAGCGGGCAGCTGTCAGCGACGTCCGGGACCTCGTCGCCATCCTTGTCATCGTCGCAAGGGTCGCCGATGCCGTCCTTGTCGAGATCGGCCTGGTCCGCGTTGGCGTTCCCGGGGCAGTTGTCGCAGGCGTCGCCGACGCCGTCCTCGTCGAGATCGGCCTGGCTGGCGTTGGCATCCTCTGGACAGTTGTCGCAGGCGTCGCCAAAGCCATCCCCGTCGCCATCTTCCAGGCAGAGAGACAGCGGACTGATCGGGCGAAACCCGAACGAGCCGTCGCGGTCGACGCGGTTGCCCGGCCGAGAGTCATGCCGGCTGGCCGAGCGGCATTCCGAGGCCCCGCTGTCCCAGCTGCCGCCCCGCAACACTCTGTCGTCGCGGCAGCCCCCATCCCGCGAGACCGGATCCGGCTCGCCGGCTTCGGGAGTTTCATAGAAGCGACGGTCATAGACGTCCTCACACCACTCCTGGACGTTGCCGTGCATGCCGTGAAGCCCGAAGGAATTGGGCAGCAACTCGCCGACGGGGTGCGTGGTGCTCTGCGAGTTACCGCACCACCACATGAAGGCTTCCGCCAGAGCGCAGGAGCTGCAACTCTCGTCGTTACAGTCGTCGCCGAAGGAGAACGCCGTCAGTGTCTCACCGCGTGCCGCGTACTCCCACTGCGCCTCCGAGGGCAGTGAGAGGCCCGTTCGCTCGAGGAAGCCGTCGCCGGCCTTCAGGTCATCCCAGGAGACGCGCTCCACCGGTCGCTGATCATCGCCCGGGAACTCCGAAGGGCTCGGATCCAGGGCCGGGTGGCCCTCCATCACCGCGGCGTACTCGGCCTGCGTCACCTCGTACTTGGCGATGAGGAAGGGGCTCAAGGTCACCGGGTGCACCGGTCCTTCATCGCTGTTGCGGTTCCGCTCGTCCTCGGAGCTCCCCATGAAGAACCGCCCCCCGGGAAGCAGCACGAACTCGATGCCCGTGAGGTCGTGGACGAACTCCTCGAGCCCGCTGTCCGGGTTGGTCCTCGAGAAGGTGAAGCCCGGCGGCGCGGAAGAAGCGGTGAACGGCTCCAGGGTGACGACACCCGCGTCGGTGATGCCGCCCGCGAAGACGGCGACGCTCTCCAGGAAAGCCTCGAATGCCTGGCCGTCGACGGACCACGAAATCCTCAGCGACAGCTCCTCACCGACGGGCACCCGCACCTCGAGCGAGAAGAAGCCGTTGGCATCGGTGACGGCCGTGTCGCCGAAGGGTGTGACGACCTCGGCGCCGGCGACGCGCGCGCCCGACTCGTCGACGACGAAGCCCTCGACGGTCGTGTCCACGACATCGGAGACCACCTCGAGGATCCTCGCGCTGATCGCGCCCGAGTTGGTGGCCTGAATCACGGCGATCCCGGCCGCGTGGGCTGTGACCAGCCCGTCGGGGCCCACCGTGGCGATGAGCGGGTTGCTGGTGCCGTAGATGGTGCCGTCCGCCCGCGTCGTGATCTCCCTCGCCGGCGCCGAGGCGAAGAAGGCGGACATGCGGACCTGCGTCGATTCGCCGACCGCCAGGATCGACGGCTCGAGTTCCAGAAGAGTGGACTCGGCGAGAGTCACGGGCGGGGTATCACGAACCGTCATCCCTCGCAGGCGGTAGACGTCGCCGTCGTCGATATGGAAGCGCTCGCTCGAGGCGTAGCGCGTCGTGCCGCCGGAGAGGCTGTAGCCGGCGACGCGAAGGGGGAAGTCGCTGCGGAAATCGGGCCGGGTCCCCGGGCCGCCGGCCCCGAAGTTGTCGAGCGCAGGGACGTTCGAGATGCGAAAGCTGCCGTCGGGGTTGACCCGCGCCTTCTCGCCGTTGACCCGCACGCGCCAGGTGCCGTCGAGCTGCGCGGGGAGAGGTCGCGGCCAGCACGCCATGCCCAGAACGACGACGGCCAGCGCCGTCAGGGAGATCCGCATGTTGCTTGCCATCGATCTTGCCTTTCTTCGACGGATCAGGAAGTCGTGCTGCGAACCGTTCGTCAACCGTCGCTACCGGGCTGCTGTTTTTTCGCATCGATCTTCACTGGCTCGAGATCCTTGACCGTTCGAAGGACTTGGAGCGGCGTGCCCGCACTGCGGCGGGTGCGGAGCCACTCCTTCTCCTTGTCCGTGAGCGTCGCGCGCAGACGAACGAGCGTCTCGAGTGCGGCGTGGCGGACATGGGGAGCTGCTGTTCTGAGCTCTCTATCGAGGCGTGCTACGTACGCGCGGACTGCACGGACGGATTCCGGCAGGCGGAGCACCGCCAGCTCACGAAGCGCCCAGATTTGTGAGACGCCACCGGACACCGTGACGAACGCGAGGTCTCGTCCGTGGAGGAGGTCGACGAGCCGCTTGCGGATCGCGTTGGGGTCCGTCTCACGACGAATCGCGAGCACGGTGCGGATTCGCGGCAGGGCGCTATTCTTGATGTCGTGCGCGATCTTCCACGCAGGATGACGCTTCAGGACGGTCTCGAACAGTGTCGCGGCGTACTCGAGGTCCTCGGTATCGTGAAGCAGCCAGGTCTCGCCGACGACCCGGGCCTGCTCTTCGTAGCGGTCCCGGCTCAGGAGCTGGCTCAGGAAACGGCGCGCCGGGGATCCACCGACTCGCAGGAGTGCATCCCTCGCTTCACGACGGAATCGGAGGTCGTCCCCGTCGGCCATCTCCTCGAGCACAGTCAACGCGCTCCGGTCGGTCGGCGTGACCACGAAGCCGAGCGCGAGGAGGCAGAGACCCGTCGATCGCTCTTCCTTGACGAGAGAGAGCAAGGAGGATTGAACATCGTTCAGGCGAACGATCCGTCCCAGCTTCTCACGGAACGGCAACGAGTCCTTCCGAGGCCGGAGAATCGTCTCGATCTGGCGGATCGTCGCCTCGTCACCCACCGCAATGCCCGTCAGGAGCATCCACGCAATCAAGTTGTACGCTGTTCGCCTCATCGCGAAGCGAAGCCCCGAGCGCTCATGCATTGGTCCTCCGTAAAGCGCTTCGGTCCCGTCACGCTATTCTGTATGCTTATCATCGTCTCGAAGAGGATGTTGTTTGAGTCGTCGACATGACCAGCATTCAAGGCGACGTGAGCAATTTCGTGTGCAAGGACATACCCAAATGCGAGCGATAAGTTCTTGGTGACGATGACGTTCGCCCCGGATTTGTAGGCGAACGCTAGCGTCGTGTCTCCAGCCACGGGTTCGACGAACTCGTTCACGACGAAGATCTCTATGGTCTGCGGATCATTGTCGCTGAGAGTGTCGATCAGGTTGCGTACCTCGGGGGTCATGGAAGTCGCCGGCTTTACGCACCCGGCCATTCCGTCGATGTGGGCGTGCTCGATATTCAAGCCGCCATCTTCAAGATTCACGCGGAAATCGTAGCCGCGGTTTCTATTCCCGTCGGTGAAGGGTTCGGACGGTTCACCGTCGTCGTGAAGGCCGTTGCAGTTTATATCCAGAAAATCGAATCCGGCGGTAGGGTTGACATCCGGCGTAGTATCATCGCCGTCGTGATCAAAGCCGACGGGCTCGAAATCCTCCGCGGCCGGTGGATCGACGAATTCCACGGGGCCCGTCGGATCGATGCGGATACAGCACTGCGCCCAACCGAGATTCGCCATCGCGATGTCCAGGAGGACATCGTGCTCGTGGATCACCTGGACGGCTTGGCGCAGAACGATCGGGCGGACCTTGATGCTCTTGATCTCGGCCGGGTCGCATACCGAGATGATCGGCTCGCAGTCAGGCAGTCGAGTCCCGGCCGCGATCATGCCTTCCCCGGTTCTGTACTCCACCTTGACGGTCCCTCCGACGAGAATCCGCTCGGGGTGTTCTGTGAACACGTCGGGGGAGAAGATGTTGAGCGTCGGGTCAGTGGGGGTGCCGTCTTCGCCGATTTCGGGGGGCCTCGAGTAACTATCATCGGCGCTGTTCGAGACCAGCAGGAACGGCCCCGAGTAGAATTCCCCGGAGCCGGGCGGGTCCTCTTCCAACTCGAAGTTCTCGACAGAATCGACGACATTTCCCTGGCCGTCGATTGTCTTGATCGTCGCCTCGACAACAGATTCTATAGTCACCGGCTCCGCATCGATCACCCGGACATAGAAGCGTTGATTGTCGGTGCGGAAGAAGTCGTCTCGCGGCGGGTCCGGCGGGTCCCTCGGATTAGGAAACGCGTTCTCCCATCGGGAGACCTCTGCATGGTCGATGACTGTGACTCTATCCTCCGCGAGGAACTCGACCAGAGCAGGGACGACCTTCATGTGCTCATGGTGCAGGACTTGACCGGATTCGAAGGTCAAGAAAACGTCGCCCGGTTGCGTGTCGGCCGTCACCCGGATCCACAGCTCGGATGAATCGAAGAACTCATCGAAGAAGTCGTCGGCCTCGTCGTCTCTGATGAAGAACTCGGCGTCTCTGATGACGTCGAAGACCTCGCGTCTCGCCGCGGGGTCTGCACCTTCCAGATACTCGCGCGTCCTCAAACACGCTTGAGGTGGAGGGCAGAAACTGTTCATCAAGTTCGCTATTTTCTCGACATCCCCCGAGGGGGGAAACCACTCGGACTTGAACTCACGCGTGGTGTTGACCGCGAGAATCCCCGACGAGCTGGCGATCTGGAACACCGTCATGCGGAACTCGGCCGTGTACCCGCCACGGGTGCACGTGATGACG
>CAYMLL010000387.1:0-6218 GCA_964390645.1 uncultured Planctomycetia bacterium
CCACTCCGGTGGCGCGAGGCGGTAGTTGAGCGGCACCGGCGGGACACCCGCCTTCGAACAACCGAAGAGCAATACGGGATACTCGAGCGAGTTCTTCGAGAGGTAAGCGACCCGGTCCCCCTTCCGGAGTCCGGAGCTTATCAGCGCGTTCGCGAGGCGGTTCGCGGTCGAGAGCGCGTCACCATAGCGAACAAGACGGTCTCCGGAGCGGGCAAAATCGAGGTCGGGAAAATCCCGCGCGTGGTAGTCGAGAAAATCATGCAGGAGCATCAAGTTGCGGCCCCTCCCTGGCAGAGAAACACGGATGGTAGGTCGCCACTCTCGTTGTCCATACCGGATTGAAGGCCAGGCGAGAAACAGGCAGAGTCATGGCTCACTCCTGCGATCCTCACCTCCCATCTCCAGCTCTTGTATTCCCTCGGAGCACTCGTCCCAAAAGAATTCCTGCCACCCGGAATGTCTGCTATCATGCCCGCTCCGCTCGGCTCATCCAGGGAGTATGACATGAAGCTGTGGCACTGCAGAAACGCGCGATCTCTGCGGCCGCTGTGGGCGTTCGAGGAGATGGGACTCGAGTACGAGCTCGTCATCCTGCCGTTCCCGCCACGCGTGCTGCAGCCCGAGTATCTCGAGATCAACCCCCTCGGAACGATACCGTATTTCGAGGACGGTGACGCGCGTATGACCGAGTCGACCGGCATCTGCCACTACCTGGTCGAGACGTACGGCAAGAGGGAGTTCGCTCTGGAGCCGGACCATCCGGAATACGGGAGCTACCTCAACTGGCTCTACCACAGCGACGCGACCCTGACCTTCCCGCAGACACTCGTGTTGCGCTACACGCGCCTGGAGCCGGAAGAGCGCCGCATTCCGACGGTGGCGGAGGACTACAAGCGCTGGTATCTCTCCCGCCTGAAGCTGGTGAACGCGCGTGTTCAGGAGCACGAGTTCCTCTGCGCCGATCACTTCACGATCGCCGACATAGCGATCACCTACGCGCTCTTTCTCGGCGAGAGCCTCGACATCGCCCAGCACTACAAGCCGCAGACGCAAGACTATTTGCAGCGCATGAAGGCACGTGACGGTTTCCAGAGAGCGCAGCAGGCACAACAGGAAGCGGCGCAGGCGCAACAGGTCGATTGACCCGCCCGGCGGGCCGGGCCCCCGGGGTCGCCATACTCCCCCGCCCGGTTTGCCGCCCTGTCTTCGCCGACAGTCGCGGGCACGGAAGATCTCCTTGAAGGGAGTAGGTGTTTCATGGATAGCACGGTTCATCTCGCTGTTGTCATGGACCCGATTGCGACCATCAAGCCCGCCGGGGACAGCACGCTCGCAGTTCTGCTGCAAGCCCAGGCGAGAGGGTGGCAGCTCCACTACGCCGAGACGCAGGATCTCTGGCTACACGACGGGGAAGCGTTCGGCCGGTTGACCTCACTGCAGGTGGCGGATGATCATGCCGATTGGTTCGAGCTCGGCGACACCCTGGTCACGCCACTTCGCGACCTGGACCTCATCCTGATGCGCAAGGATCCTCCGTTCAACATGGAGTACATCTACGTCACGTACATCCTCGAACAAGCCGAGGCGCGAGGCGCGATGGTCGTCAATCGACCGCAGAGCCTGCGAGATGCGAACGAGAAGGTCGTCATCTCGTGGTTTCCGGAGTGCGCGCCGCCGTCACTGGTCAGCCGCTCGATGGCGGGCTTACGAGAGTTCGTCGACGAGCACGAGCGCGCGGTCATCAAACCACTGGACCGCATGGGTGGTCATTCGATCTTCATGACGCATACGGATGACGTGAACCGAAACGTGACCCTCGAGACGTTGACGGAGCACGGATCACGGTTCGTGATGGCGCAGAAGTACCTCCCCGACGCTTCTGTCGGAGACAAACGGATTCTGCTGATCGACGGCGATCCGGTACCCTACGCCTTGTTGAGAGTCCCTTCACGAGACGATTTTCGCGGCAATCTCTCCACGGGCGCCGGTGCCGAGGCCGTGGCCCTCACGGATCGAGACCGGTGGATCTGCGAGCAGGTCGGGCCGACGTTGCGCAACAAGGGCCTGACTTTCGTCGGAATCGACGTCATCGGGGACTTCATGACGGAAGTCAACGTCACCAGCCCCACGGGAATTCGAGAGCTTGACCGACTTTGTGATCTGAACATCGGACGGGACTTGATCGACTCGCTCTCGACCATGCACGCAAAGCAGCGGGGCAGGCGGCCGGAGTAACCAGGCGGAGAAAGGACACGTCATCTGCCATGACAGCGATATCGCCGACAGCAGACCCTGTCGCGGTGACGGGAGCCAGCGGGTACATCGGCTCGTGGCTCGTCACGGACCTCATGAAGCAGAGCCACGCGGTGCGAGCGTGCGTCCGTGCCACGAGCAGCCCGGACGCGGAAAGACATGCGGGCCCGGAGCCGGCACCGGGCCGTTCCCTTCGTGAGGCTTTCTCCGCGACGCCTTCGGTAACGCCGACGAACGACTAGCCGGCAGCGTGCGCTTCGACGACCACCTTGCTCCGCGGCCCATGCCCCGGATGACGGACCAGGAAGGCGGCTGCGGCACCGAGAAGCGCGATCACGCACAGAACGCCGAAGGACGTGTCATACGAACCACTGGCATCCGCTGCGGCACCGGCCCAGCGAGGCCCCAGCCACAGACTGATACCGACGATGGTATAGCGAACGCCGGCCGATCCCGCGAAGGCGCGGCGTCCGAAGAAGTCGCCGAAGGCGACCGGGACCGCGACGTAGCCCGCTCCGTAGCCCAAGCCCAGCAGGACGACGCTCGTGTAAGCGAGCGGCAAGCTGGTGGCGTGAATCAGACCGCCCATGCCGGCAGCGCCGATCAGCAGGGAGAGCCCGAGGAGCTTGGCCGAGGAGAAGAAGTCCCCCATCGATCCGGTGAGCCTCCCGAAGGTCGAGACACCGACGCGGATGCCGAGAATCGCGCCGACCGCCGTCGTCGCGAAGCCGAGATCCTCGAAGTGAAGGCGTCCGTGGGCGCTGAAGACACCCCACAAAAGGCTGTTGACGGCCGCGGGCGCGGTGAGCACGTAGAAGTGTGGCGTACGCAGGGCCTCGAGCGCCGTCCAGCCAGACTCTCCGAGCGGCGAGGCTGGAATCTCGCTCGTCTTCCGGACGACGCGCTCCGCTGAGAGCGATTCGGCGCCATCACGCTGGAGCCCGAGATCCTCCGGGCGATTTCGCAAGAACAGCGCGGCGGTGAGCGCCACGACCACCGACACCCCCGAGATAACGCCCCATCCACCACGCCATCCCAGCTCCTCGAGAACGTGGGGATTCACGAAATTGACGAGCATGCCGACCAGGGCGCCGCCGACCAGGATTATGGCGGTTGCGCGTGCACGGTACTTCTCGAACCACTGGATGGCGAGGGTCTGGGCGGCCAGCACGGTGGAGAAGCTCAGGCCGATGGCGACAACGATGGCAAAGCCCCAGTAGAGGTCCGCCAACGACCGGGCCCGGCTGAGCAGAAAGAAGCCGAGCGCCGCCACCAGCGCACCCGCGCTGACGACGCGACGCAGGCCCCAGCGAGTGATCGCGTAACCAGCGGCGAGGGCCATGACGGACATCACCAGACTGAAGATCCCGAAGACGTCTCCGAACTGCTTCCTCGTGAGGCCGAGCTCCTCGATCATCTCCGGGCCGTAGAACCCCCAGCTGTAGTAGCCGGGAGAGACACCGAAGCCGTAGCAGAGGAGCCCCGTGCCGACCATGTACCAGCCGTAGAAAGGCCGGGTCCGCCGTCTCGTCACTGTCTCTCCCTCCGCCTCATGCCAACGAACGTCCACTGGCTGATCAGCCCGCGCGGAGTGACCAGAGCTCATCCCGGAGACGTCGAACACCGACTGCAGGGGACGGTGATCGTTCTGCTTCCTGCTCGCACGCGTCGGAACTTCCGGAGCGACTCAGCACACGCGCGTGGTTGTTCTCGGTGCGCCAAGTTCGCCGAGGATGCTATCCGTGTGCTGACGCTTTCTCAAGCTCGGCTGACCGACGTGGTGTCGACACCGAGGATGGCCCGAACAGACCGCCGGGAACGCGGGAAACCAGCCCGGCCAGGCGACCGGGGTCGTGGTGACGGGGAGGCCCGGCCCGAAGTCGAAACGAGCGGGTGTGTTCCTGGTACAATCCAGGAGCGCTTGTATCAGCACCATCGATCATCGCTTCTCGGGAGGCGACCATGGACTTCAAGATCCCGCGGGACCTCGCCGACTATCTGGTCGTTCTGGACGACTTCATCGAGCGTGAGATCAAGCCGCTGGAGAACGAGAGCGACAACATCCGCTTCTTCGACCACCGGCGTGAAGACGCCCGCACGGACTGGGAGCGAGGCGGCCTGCCGAACGAGGAGTGGGAGGGGCTCCTGCACGAGGCACGGCGCCGGGCCGACGCTGCCGGGCACTATCGTTACGCCGTCCCCGAAGAGCACGGCGGCAGGAACGGCACCAATCTCGGCATGGCTCTTATCCGGGAGCACCTGGCTGGCAAGGGTCTGGGGCTGCACAACGATCTTCAAACCGAACATTCCATCGTCGGCAACAATGTCGGCCTGTTGCTGATGATCCAGTACGGCACGGACGAGCAGAAAGCCGAGTGGATCGACGATCTGGCCGCGGGTCGAAAGGGCTTCGCGTTCGGTATCACCGAGCCCGGCCACGGCTCCGATGCGACCCACATGGAGACAAGCGCCCACCGGGATGGCGACGAATGGATCATCGACGGCGAGAAGACCTGGAACACGGGGATCCACAAGGCGCAACATGACCTGGTGCTGGCACGGACTGGCGGAAAACCGGGAGATGGCGAGGGCATCACGGCATTCTTGACGCCGATGCAAGCGGAGGGCGTGAAGATCGAGGAGTTCCTGTGGACCTTCAACATGCCCACCGATCACGGGCGCGTCTCCTTCAAGAACGTCCGGGTACCTCGAAGTGCCGTTCTTGGAGGCGAGGGTCGCGGGCTGCAGGTGATTCAGCACTTCTTCAACGAGAACCGGATCCGCCAGGCGGCCTCCAGCCTGGGTGCGGCGCAGTATTGTATCAACGAGTCGGTAGAGTACGCGAAGGCGCGCAAACCCTTCGGCAAGCCTCTTTCCGTAAACCAGGGCATCCAGTTTCCGCTCGTCGAGCTGCAGACCCAGGCAGAGATGCTGCGTGCACTCATCCACAAGACCGCGTGGCAGATGGACACATACGGCGCCTTCTCGGTCTCCGACAGGGTCTCGATGTGCAACTACTCGTCGAATCGTCTGTGCTGCGATGCGGCCGACCGCGCCATGCAGGTACACGGCGGCCTGGGCTACTCGAGACACAGACCGTTCGAGCACATCTACCGCCATCACAGGCGCTACCGGATCACCGAAGGCGCCGAGGAGATCCAGATGCGTCGGGTGGCCGGCTACATGTTCGGTTTCATGAAGCAACAGGCACCCAAGGGGGTGCGCGCTTGACCATCACGGCCATGAGGTCATCTCGATGGTTGCGAGACAGCTGCCCATCCATCGAAAGCGCCTCCACGCATGAGCACCACACTGTGGGCGATCGGACCGCGATCCACGAGGTGAACGATGAGCGACACAGGGAAGAGACCGGATCCTTCAAGCGCCGTGAACCACACTCGTCATCCTTTCGATCTCGACGACGACATGCGCGCCAGGGTCGAAGAGCCGGACCTGGCCGGGACGGTAGAGCAGCTGAAAACGGAGGCGTTGGTGCATGATTCGCTCCGGGCGGAAATCCGGTCTCCTCCGAGCTCTGCGATCCATTTCCGGGGAGCCGACTGCACGCCTGCAGTGAAATCGAGTCTCGTCCACCCGGCGTCCAGGACCGAGTACCGCGTCCGGCACTCGCGTGAGTACGAGAAAGGTCCACGCTCGCGAGGCGACGTGACGATCCGGTTCAGCGAGGAGGCGACCGCGAACTGGATCTCGAAGTCAGCTGGAAGGCGAGGCGGACAACGGCTGTGTCCGGACCTCGCGATCGAGACGTCGCTGACACTGCGAACCGTGCTCCGGCTCGCGCTTCGACAGACCGAGGGCTTCGTCGGATCGCTGCTCAAAGTCCTGGGCTTCGATCACCTGCCGGCTCCGGATCACGGCACGCTGTCGCGATGAGCTCGATCGCTCGACGTCCTGACGAAGCCGACCCGGCCCGGTGGACCGATCCACCTGATCGTCGACAGCAC
>CAYMLL010000388.1:0-6200 GCA_964390645.1 uncultured Planctomycetia bacterium
CAGGGCCGAGCGGGGTTCGCGGACGCACCCGGAAGGATCGGCCGGCGATCGGCCCCAGCACTCTGTCACGAAGGTCGCGAAGGCCCCCACGCGGACTCCTCACCGCTCGCACCAGCAGGGGAGTTGCTGCAGAGGCACCGACGGGCCCTTGTACTTCACCGACAGCGCCTCGCCGCCGCCGCCCTCGAAGAAGACGACGTTGATCTTGCGCATGCCCGCGCGCAGGCGAACCTGACCCGACTTCGTCACCGGAGCGTGGATGCCGTCGTTGTCGACGACCAGCTTGCCGTCGACGAAGAGCCGGCTGCCGTCGTCGCTCGTGGTCTGGAAGGTGTAGGTGCCCGCCTCCTCCACGTCGAGGTAGCCCGAGAACATCAGGGCGAAGCCATCGTTCCGATTCCTCATCTGGATCCCGAAGTCGGAAGCCGTGCCCGTCTTCACCGGCTCGAGCCTGGAGAGCCTGGGGATCTTGTCCCAGGAGCCCTCGTAGTACTTGTAGCTCACCCCCAGGTGGAGCGTCTTTCGCCGGTACTTGCGGGGCTCGGCCCTGGTGAAGGTGGCGGACACGACATTGCTCGGGACCCCGTCGTTGCGGAAGAACCGGGCCCGGATCGTCGTGGTCCTGTCAACATGGATCGCCGCGCCGTAGAGCGGCGAGTCCTTGCCGGGAGCGGATCCGTCCAGCGTGTAGTGAATACTCCCGTCCGGCTCCCCCGGAACCAGCTCGATCACGGACTTCTCCGCGAACAGCCTCTTCCCCGAGATCGACGGGGCGCCGCTCCCGGTCCGGAACGGATAGGCCGGCAGCCCTTCCTTGTTCTGGAGGTTGGGATTCGCCGTGCAGCGCCAGCCGAAACGCACCAGCGTCGGACTGGACACGCTCTTGCTCGAGACCAGAACGCTGTCACCGTCGATCACCGCCTTCGCCTCGACAAAGTCCCCGTCTCCCGCGATCTCGAAGGAGTCCAGCGGCTTGCGGTTGCGCGACTTCAGCCCGGACCCGACGTTGTCGAAGAGGACCCGGACCCGGTCGCCCTCGACCTCCGTCGACCGGAAGGTTGGTCCGCTGCAAACGACGTCCTTGCCGTAGTCCTTCGCGAGCGCCCAGAGAGCGAGCCGCTCTCCGACCCCTCGCTTGTTGCGGGGGTGTACATCCTTGACGTCACCGATGTCGGTCGTCGAGACGATCCCCGTGTTGGCGACGGTCAGGGTCCGCGCCTGCGCCTCCCAGAACCTCGGCAGACTGTAGAGGTCATCGCCGTAGTCGAGCGGTGCCAGCTGCGCCAGGTAGAAGGGGAAGTCGCCCTGCCCCCAGATCTGACGCCACGAGTCGATGAGGGCCTTCTGCTTGCCGAAGTAGTTGGCGCGGTCCCCGGCCCACAGGTTCGTCTCGCCCTGATACCAGATCGCTCCCCGGATACCGTACGGTATCACCGGCGCGATCATGCCGTTGTACCAGAACGCCTGGCCGGAATGCGGCGAGAACTGCTCGATCGGCATGCCGCCGACCGCAGCGGCGATGAGGCCGACGGGAACGTCGAGCTCCTTGCGGAGCTTCCTCCCGAAGAAGAACGCGGTGCCGGAGAACCCGGCGGCGCTCTTGGCGTTGGAGGGGGCCCAGGTGCCGTTCACATCCTGGATCGGAGCGCGCTGCCAGGTCGTCTTGACGTGGAAGAGCCGCAGCCCGGGTACGGCGGCTCCGGCGAGCTCCTTCTTGTAGTCGAGGACGCCTTTCCACCAGCTCACCCCCGGCTGAGGAGCCACGGGAACCTCCATGTTCGACTGGCCCGAGCACAGCCACACCTCACCGACGAGGACGTCCTTGAAGCTGACCGTGCTGCCCCCCCGAACCGTCATCACCAGCGGGCCGCCCGCCTTCTGTGCGGGAAGCTCCGTTCTCCACCGACCGTCGCCGCCGGCCGTGGTCTCGACGGTGACGTCGGTGTCCTTCCCGGAGAGCCGGACGCTGACGCGGTCCCCGGCCCCGGACCAGCCCCATACCGGCAGCTTGCGGCCCCTCTGCAGAACCATGTGGTCCGCGAAGATGCGCGGCAGGCGGGTCTGGGCGAGCGACACCGTGGTCATCGTGCTCACCAGCAGGACCGCAATCGCCCCCGCCGAGATACTCCATCGCTTGCTCATGACGGCGCCTCCTCGACCCGCTCTCGACCTCCGGCTCGCAACCCGACGAGCCCATCAGAATCCGAAACCCCTCTGCTGGCAAGCCGTTCCCGACCGGGAACGGGCCCGAACGAAGACCTCGCCCGGTCGTGACCCCGTCAGGACCGGGTAGCTTTTCTGCTCGCCGATCGCCCCGTCGTCCACGACGATGTCGACTGGCGCGATTCGATCTCCCGGAACCCCCTGCTCACAGGTCCTCTCCGGACGACGACGAACAGCGCCCGCACCCACCGAGGAGCCTGCCCGAAGATGTCGAAGCGTTCCCTTTGCCGCTATCTGCCGGTCGTTGTCGTCCTCGCTCCGCTCCTGCGAGCGGCCGAGAAGCCGAACGTCGTCTACTTCATGGCGGACGAGCTCGGCTACTACGAGCTGTCCTGCATGGGACACCCGCATATCCGTACGCCCCGCATCGATCGCATGGCGCAGGAGGGCGTCCGGTTCACGCAGGCGCTCGCCGGTTCGTCCCTGTGCGCGCCGACGCGTTGCACGCTGATGACGGGCAAGCACTCCGGACATGCCTCGGTGCGCACGAACGGCGGCGGCACGCCCCTGAGAGCGGGAGAGCTGACGGTCGCCTCGGTGCTCCGGAGCGTCGGCTACGCGACCGGCGGCTTCGGGAAATGGGGCTGCGGAGGCCGAGGGTCGACGGGCGTCCCGGAGAAGCACGGATTCGACGTCTTTCTCGGGTACTACGACCAGGTCCACGCGCACAGCTACTACCCCGCCTATCTGGTCCGCAACAGCGAGGAGCTGAAGCTGGCCGGAAACCGCGGCGGCCGCAGCGGCGAGACCTACTCCCATCACGTCATCTTCGAGGAGGCGAAGAGGTTCATCCGCGCCAACCGTGATCGGCCGTTCTTCTGCTACCTGCCGGTGACGCCCCCGCACGGCATGTTCGACATCCCCGACAGCGATCCGGCGTGGAAGACCTACGCGCAGAAGAGCTGGCCGCTGGAGGCACGACGTTACGCGGCGATGGTGAGCATGCTCGACCGCCAGGTCGGGGAGGTGCTCGATCTCCTCGATGGCCTCGGTCTCGCGAAAAGGACGATCGTCTTCTTCTGCGGCGACAACGGAGGCAACGACTACTTCCGTGACGCCGATCACCCGCGAGGGTTCCACGCTCCGAACGTCGACCCGAAGACGGGCGTCGAGTTTCGCGGCAAGAAGGGCAACCTCTACGAGGGCGGTCTGCGCATCCCGATGATCGTGCGCTGGCCCGGGAGCATCGATCCCGCGCGGACGAGCGATCACCCGTGGTACTTCCCGGACGTGCTGGCGACAGTCGCGGAGCTCGCCGGAGCCCCGGCCCCGGCGGACACCGACGGAATCTCGATCGTGCCCGAGCTCCTTGGAGAGGCACGGGTCGGCCGCAAGCAATCGCGACACGAGTTCCTCTACTGGGAGCTCGGCCGTCAGACGGCCGTGCGCATGGGCCGGTGGAAGGCCGTGCGGCCCCGGGAAGCGGCGGCGTGGGAGCTCTACGATCTCGATCGCGACGTCTCGGAGTCGAGGAACATCGCCGCGGAGCACGCCGAAGTGGTGGCGAGGATGGCGACGCTCGCGAAGAGCGCTCACCAGCCGCCACGCGAGGGGGTCTTCGCCGACCGGGCCGACCACGAGAAGGACCGACGAGCCAAGTGGGGCGATGCCGGGCCACCGCGCCGGTCACGTCCACGCCGGACGCGGAGAGCCACCGACTCCGGGGCCTTCCCGCTGAAGGGCCTGATCGACCGCGCCGGCTGGAAGATCGTCCACGCCAGCAGCGAATCGCGCGGCAACGGTCGGTTAGCGAAGTGCGCCATCGACGGGGACCCCCTCACCCACTGGCACACGAGCTTCGCCGGCGAGGTCGCGCGGCATCCGCACGAGCTGCTGATCGATCTGGGACGCGAGCGCGTGGTGCGCGGCTTCCGCTATCTCGCCCGGCAGGACGGAGGGTGGAACGGCGCCATCCGGGACTGCGAGTTCTTCGTCGGCTCCTCTGCCGAGAAGCTCGGCGCCGCGGTCGCGCGGGCGACACTGCAGAAGTCCCTCCGCTCCCAGGACGTCGCGTGCAAGAGCGTCAAGGGACGCTACGTGAAGATCCGCGTGCTGTCGGAGGTCAACGACGGGCCGTGGGCGTCCATCGCGGAGCTCGGCGTCGTCGGCGAGTGAGCACCACCAGGCACATCGGAGTCGGCGGACGCCGAGGTCTTGACGGTCGCCGCTCGAATGCAACGATACCGGCAGAGGAGCGCGGCAAGTGAGATCGGCAACAGGCACGACACGGATCACGGGTGGGCAGCTTGTCGACGGAACGGGTGAGGCGGCTGTTCCCGACGCGGCGCTCCTGATCGAGGACGGCAGGATCACCTACGCCGGAGCGGTGTCCGGGGCTCCACAGGCGCCGCCGGACGCGGCCGAGATCGACGCACGCGGCGGCACCATCCTGCCCGGGCTGGTCGAGGCGCACTTTCACCCGACCTACTTCGACGTCGCCGATCTGGAGGATCTCGACATCAAGTACCCGGTCGAGTACGTCAGCCTGCTCGCGTCCGTCAACGCCCGGCTCGCCCTGGAGTGCGGCTACACCGCGGCCCGCAGCGGCGGCAGCCTGTTCAACGTCGACGTCTGGCTGAAGAAGGCCATCGAGGACGACCTCGTGCCAGGACCCCGGCTGGCCGCCAGCGGCCGGGAGATCTGCGGCGTCGGCGGGCTCATGGACTGGAACCCCGACTTCCGCGGCATCACCATGGAGGGGCTCGTGCTCCTGGTCAACGGACCGGACGAGGCCCGGGCAGCGGTCCGCAAGCTCGTCAAGGACGGGGTCGAGTGGGTGAAGACCTATCCGACCGGAGACGCCGCCGCGCCGGACGTCAACGACCACCACACCCTGTGCATGACCTTCGACGAGATGCGAGCGGTCGTCGCCACCGCCCACAACCACGGAGTGAAGGTCACGGGGCACTGTCGAGCCACCGAGGGCATCAAGAACGCGCTTCGCGCCGGGTACGACGCGATCGAGCACGGCACTTTCATGGACGACGAGGCGCTCGATCTCCTGCTCGAGCGCGATGTCCCGGTCGTTCCGGCGCTCTACTTCGAGCAGGCCTCCATCGAGCGCGGACCGGAGTTCGGCATGCCGCAGAGCGTCATCGACGGACACCGCGAGACGCTCGAGGGCGGCGCCGAGAGCGCACGGAGGATCCTCCAGCGAGGCGGTCGCCTCGGCATGGGCGGCGACTACGGCTTCGCCTGGAACCCGCACGGCGACTACGCGAAGGAGCTCGAGTTCTTCGTCGAGCACGTCGGCTTCAGCCCGCTGGACACGATCCGCTGCGCGACTCGCACCGGCGCCGAGCTCCTGGGTCGCGGCGACGAGCTCGGCACGCTGGAGACAGGCAAGCTGGCGGACGTGCTCGTCGTCGACGGCGACGTCGTCTCCGACATATCGATCCTGCAGGACCGCTCGCGGCTCGTCGCGGTGGTCCAGGGCGGCGTCGTCAAGGCCGGTCGGCTCCTCGAAGCGACTGGGCGGTCTCCGCGATGAGCTCGAACTTCCCGATCTGCATCCGCGCGGTCCTGGCGCTGGCGCCGGCGCTCCTCATCGCCTTGCCGCCCGTGCGAGCGCAAACCCGGGCAGCGCGCCCGGACGGTGCCGCGAAGGTCGCCCTCGTCCACGGCGTGCTGGGCGAGGGCGAGAGCTGGGAGACGCCGTTCGTCGTCGTCAGGTCGGCGAGCGCCGGCCCGACGGTGCTCGTCGTCGGCGGCGTGCACGGCAACGAGCCCGCCGGCGCGATGGCCGCAGAACAGATCGCCGGATGGAAGATCACGCGTGGCCGCCTGGTCGTCGTGCCGCGCGCCAACACGCGCGCTCTGGCCGCGCGCCAGCGAAGGACTCCGGGCGTCGCCAGGACGCTCTCGGACCTCAACCGGCAGTTCCCGACGGACCGGCCAGCACGCACCGAAACGGCGCGCGCGCTGTGGGCACTCCTCGAGCAGCACGAGCCCGACGTGCTCGTCGACCTTCACCAACG
>CAYMLL010000389.1:0-6185 GCA_964390645.1 uncultured Planctomycetia bacterium
CGTCCACCCTCGATGGATTCTGAGCCCGGCCCCCCGCGCGGCGCGAGTTTCGAGTCTCCCGGGGGCCGGCCCGGCGGGGAGCCACCGGACTTTCCAGATAGGAGGTTTTCCATGATCTTCTCCAGCGCTCGCCGAGCCGGTTTCTGCAGCCGTGTCGCCGTCCGGAGCTGCTCGTCCCTGACCGGGTCGACGTTCCGCGTCCTTCTTGTCGGGGGAGTGATCCTGGGATCAAGCTTGCTCGGCGTCGGCTGCGTCCGCAACTACTCCCTGTCGTTCGACATGGAGGCCGACAGCGAGGCCATCCTTCTCGTGGACGGGGGCCGTGACACCGAGGTCGTGGTGGTCAACCGTGGGCCCGGCAAGGCGCGGATCGACTACGATTTCACCGCCGAAGGCAGCAACCACTCCGGAACCCACGAGGACGGTTCCGTGATTCCCAGTACCAGCCGGCTCGGTTTTGCGGGCCGGGGTCGGCTCGTCTTCACGACCGGGGACGAGGCGACGGAGCTGTTCATCGATGTGATCCAGGCCACGCAGATGCACGTGGGGCTTTTTCCGACGCCCCGGCGGACGCTCGACTAACCGCGGTGCCCGGGCCGCGGTTCCCGGGCCGCGGTTCCCGGGCTGCGGTTCCCGGGCCGCGGGGGCTCGCGCTCGTGATCGTCATCACGGCACGGTCGCGGGTGGCACTGCCATGGGTTCTGCACCCGCAGCGGACCAGTACGGCCACCCCGGAAGGAGGGGTAGCTTGATCCTCGGTGGCCAGGTTCCCACCCCGACGACGAGCCCGAGGATGTGCATCTCGACGCCCTCGTCGAGGCCGATCTGGACACCGACGGGCAGGGTCTCGAGCTCCACGCCACGGCCGGTGCCGGCACGTCCGGCTCGAATCCACGCCGCGTGGTCCTTGCCGACCGCCGAGGAGTAGAGGTCGACGTCCAGGCCGTCGACCTCGCGGCAGAGCCATTCGATGAACGTGTTGCTGTTGGGTCCCGGAAAGGCGCGGTAGTGGGCCTCGTCGGGATAGTGCGGGGCGACGTCGAGGATCTGCCGGCGCAGACGCTCGGCTT
Source organism: uncultured Planctomycetia bacterium (assembly GCA_964390645.1). GTDB lineage: Bacteria > Planctomycetota > UBA8108 > UBA8108 > UBA8108 > CAYMLL01. Next base: position 1,071 of record CAYMLL010000389.1, read on the forward strand.
GCGGGCCCCGGAAACAACGGACCACATGCACCGCCCGTCCGAGCCAGCGTGTATCGCTGTACGCGTCCTTGGCGCTCAGCTCGAGCATTCGGACGCCGGAGCTCCGGGAGATCAACTCGACGCGTTGCCAGCTGCTGTCGTCGGGGCCCCTGACGTCGACCCAGCTGTGTTCCGCGAACCGCGCGATCCACGGCTCGCCGGACGGCAGGCGTGCACACTTGACGACCACCATGTGGTTGTCGCTCCGGTGGATCAGCTCTGACGGGCGGGTCGCGCACGCCGGTTGCAAGGAGGCGACGAGCAGCATCAGGCAGGTCGAGCGCATGGAGTTTCTCCGGGGGGACCGGGACAGCGTCTACGCTCGCGATCCTCATCGCTCCATCGCGGCGCGGGACGCACGAGCAGGAGCGATGATGCTCTCGAGGCTCGCTCCTGTCACCAACCGACGTCGACGATTGTGCGATCGGCGGCACCCGGCCCTCCACGCATCTCGACCCTGACTCCTGACGATGCCCGATGATGCCCGCCGATTCCGGCCGTGTGGGGTCGCCGGCTCGGGAGAATGTCGCTTCGGGAGCCCGGAATCCCCGGTAGACTGGTGGTCACCGGCGACTCTCTGTCGTCGTCACGGGTGAAGGAGTCGACCGGAAGTCTCGATCGAATGAAGCGCCCACTCGCACTGGTGTCTGCGGTCGTGGCTTCTCTCTGCGTCCTGCCGGGAGCCCTGGTGTCGCTTTGCGCCCAGCCGCTGGTGATCACCGAGATCATGACCGAGAACCGCGGCGCGCTCCTCGACGAGGACGGCGACTCGTCCGACTGGATCGAGCTCCAGAATCAGAGCGCGTCAGCGTTCGACCTCGAGGGCTGGCGCCTCACCGACGACCCGCGAGACCTCTCGAAGTGGAGCTTTCCGGCGGTCGAGCTTCTTCCCGGCCGCTACCTCCTGGTGTTCGCGTCCGGGAAGGACCGGGCGGTGAGCGGCGCCGAGCTCCACACCGGCTTTCGGCTCGATGTCGACGGCGAGTTCCTGGCCCTGGTGGCTCCCGACGGTCTCGAGGTCGTTCACGCGTACTCGCCGGCCTATCCTCCGCAACGCGCCGGCGTGTCCTACGGCCTGTCGCAGCGCGCAGCCAGCGTGGAGCTCGTTCGCGCCGGCAGCGACACCCGGTTCCTGGTGCCCCGGGACGGAAGCCTCGGGAGCGCGTGGACCGAGGCGGTCTTCGACGACGTCGGGTGGGACGCGGTGGAGGTCGCCGTCGGCTTCGAGGCAGGGGAGGCGCCACCGCCGCCCGTCGAGCTCGTCAACATCGCGCCTGCCGGTGTCGCGACGCAATCGACCACCGGCTACGGAGGTGTGCCTGCGCGGGCGATCGACGGCAACAGGAGCGGCCGCTTCGGCGATGGCTCGATCACGCACACGGCCACGGGCGATCCGCAGCCCTGGTGGCAGCTGGCTCTCGACGGGAGGCATGTCGTCCGGAGTTTGGTTCTCTGGAATCGCGAGGACTGCTGCTCCCGTCGACTGTCCAACTTCCGGATCTCGCTGCGTGACGCGGAGGCGGAGATCGTCTTCAGCGAGGACTTCTTCACCGCCGGAGCCGGCTTCCCCGATCCGAGTCTCGAGATCCCCGTCGGTGATGTCGAGACAGCGACCGTTCGCGTCGAGCTCCTCGGATCCAACGCGGAAGACGAGCTCTACCTGTCGCTGGCGGAGGTCGAGGTCCTCGCCCTCGTCGAGGGTCTGCCCGGCGGCGCGAACGTCGCCTTCGGCAAGGTCGCTCGCCAGTCGTCGACCGCGTTCGGCGGCTTCGCCTCCCGTGCCGTGGACGGCAACACGGACGGCGTCTACTCCCGCAACTCCATCTCCCATACCAGTCCCTCCGATGCCGCCCCGTTCTGGGAGGTCGATCTCGCCTCCGAGTACAACCTGGGCAGCGCCGTGCTCTGGAATCGACTCGACTGCTGCTCTCACCGTCTGTCGGACTTCCGTGTGGCCGTGCTCGACGACGCGGGGGCCGTCGTCACCCGGTCGGATCACTTCACGGACGGTGGCTTTCCCGGCGCGCAGGACTACGAGCTCGTCTTTCCGGTCGGCACGCGCGGGCGGTTCGTGCGAGTCGAGAAGCTGGGCCCGGATCGCGACGGCGAGAACATCCTGTCGCTGGCCGAGGTCGAGGTCTTCGACGAGGACCTCGCGTTCCATCGTCTCCTTCGAACCGACGTCGAGGACCGGATGCTCGGCCTCAACGCGTCGGCGTACCTGCGCGTGCCGTTCGAGGTCGATGACCCGGGCCGCATCGACTTGCTGACGCTGCGGATGAAGTACGACGACGGGTTCGTCGCCTACCTGAACGGCGCGGAGATCGCGCGCAGGAACGCCCCGGGCGTGACGCGGTGGAACGCATCGGCGACGCGGGAGCAGCCCGACTCGAGCGCGCTCGTCTTCGAGGAGATCGACATCAGCGACCGGGCCGATCTCCTGCTGTCCGGTGCGAACGTGCTGGCCATCCACGGACTCAACATCGCGGCGGATGACGACGACTTCCTCGTGCTCCCCGAGCTCACCGCGTTTCTGTTCGTCGATCAGCGAGAGTCTTTCTTCCTCGAGCCGAGCCCGGGGTCGCCGAACGACTCCGAGGGCTTCGACGGTTTCGTGGCCGACACGAGCTTCGCTCCGGACCGCGGCTTCCACGATGAGCCGATCGAGGTCGTCATCTCGACTCCGACCGAGGGCGCGGACATCGTCTACACCCTCGACAGCACGGTTCCGACCGGGTCGCACGGGACTCTCTACAGCGGCCCGATCAGGATTGCGACGACGACGGTTCTGCGCGCCGCGGCCTTCAAGCCGGGCCTCGGACCGACGAACGTCGACACCCACACCTACGTATTCCTGGACGACGTGATCGACTCCTCCGTCATGCGCACGAGCATCACACGAGACCCCAGGTACGCTCCACAGATGCGCGCGGCTCTGACCGATCTCCCGTCGATCTCGATCGTCAGTCCCCGTCCGGTCAACGGCAACTTCGAGGTGCCGATCTCCCTGGAGATGATCCACCGGGACGGCGAGTCCGGATTCCAGGAGAACGCGGGGGTGCGGTACTACGGGGGCGCGTTCACGAGCTTTGCGAAGAAGAACTTTCGCATCTACTTCCGCTCGGAATACGGCGACACGAAGCTGAGCTATCCCCTCTTCGACGGGCACGACCGTGGCGTTCGCGCCGTGGAGGTCTTCGATCAGATCGAGCTGCGCGGCGGGTCCCACGATATGAACCAGCGCGGGTTCTACATGTCGAATCGCTTCACCGACGACACCATGCTCGACATGGGCAACCTGAACCCGCACGGCCGCTTCGTGCACCTGTACCTGAACGGCACGTACTGGGGACAGTACCACCTGCGGGAGCGCTGGAACGCGGACATGCTGGCGCAGTACCTCGGCGGGGAGAAGGAGGACTACGAGGCGATCAACGGCAACTGGAACGTCGGAGGCTGGCCCGATCCGGGCGTTCCGTACGACGGCGACGGATCGGCGTGGGAGCGGATCAAGTCGCTGCGCGGCGACTTCGAGGCCGTCAGCCCGTACCTCGACGTCCGGCACTACGTCGACTTCATGCTGATGTTCATGTTCGGGAACTCCGAGGACGAGTACCGTTGCGTCGGCCCGACCGGCCCGGGCAGCGGCTTCAAGTTCCTCCTCAACGACGCCGACGGATTCACACGCTCCGCCGGCAACCGTACCGGCAGGGGTCGTCCCGGCCGACAGAACGGCGATGGCCCGGGCAGCATCTTCAGCATGCTGCGCCGCGAGAACCATCCGGACTACCGGGTCCTGCTCGCCGACCGTATCCAGGAGCTCTTCTTCGACGACGGGGTGATGACGCCCGCGAAGAACCGCGCACGGCTTCTCGAACGCTGCGACGAGGTCGAGCGCGCCTTCATCGCCGAGGCCGCGCGCTGGGGCTACCGCACCCCGTCGTCCTGGCGGGGCGCCAAGAGCAGCTACCTCGCGGGCGTCCTGCCGTCGCGCACCGCGGCGGTGATCAGACAGTACCGCGCCGCGGGATTCCTGCTGCCGACGACCGCGCCGCGGCTCGCCCGGCACGGTGGGGCCATCGAGGCGGGCTTTCGCCTGACGATGAGCGCCCCGTCCGGGACCGTCCACTACACCCTGGACGGCTCGGATCCGCGTCTGCCGGGCGGGGCGATCTCGGACACCGCCCGGGTCTACTCGTCACCCGTCGTCCTCGAGGAGACCGTCGTCGTCGCGGCGCGGGCCCGGACGAGCTCCGGGTCCTGGAGCGCGGTCACGGACGCGGTCTTCCACACCGACATGCCGCTGCGCGTCACGGAGATCATGTACAACCCGGCGCCGCCCGCGGACGGCAGTCCGTTCCGGCGCCGGGAGCTGGAGTACATCGAGCTCCAGAACGTCGGCGGCGAGAGTCTCGACCTGAACGGCGTCCGGCTGGTGGGCGGCATCGAGTTCGACTTCACCGCCAGCGCGGTGACCGAGCTGGCGCCCGGCGAGATCGTCGTGCTCGTCGAGGACATCCGGGGATTCGCGAGCCGCTACGACCTCGCCCGGGTCCTCGTCGCCGGGGAGTACTCCGGCGCGCTCAGCGATGGGGGCGAGCGTATCGCCATCCACGGCAGGCTCGACGAGCCCGTCCTCGAGTTCGAGTACGACGACGCGTGGTATCCGCAGACCGACGGCTCGGGGACCTCGCTGGTGATCGTCGATCCGGCGGCCGATCTCGCGACGTGGAGCGAAGCCACGAGCTGGCGTCCGAGCGACTTCGAGCTGGGCTCGCCGGGAGTCGAGGAGTCGGAAGTCGCGCCTCGAGGGCGACAGCTGCCGGCGGACGCGAACCAGGATTCCCTGGTCGACATCTCGGACGGCGTCGCGCTGCTGCGGCATCTGTTCGGGCGGTCTCCGGCAGTCCTTCCGTGCGGCGATGGCACGCTCTCCAGTGAGGGCAACATCGCGCTGCTGGATGCGAACGGCGACGACGCGGTCGACGTGGCGGACGTTCTCTGGGTGCTCGCGTACCTGTTCCGGTCCGGAGACTCGCCGAGCCTGGGGACGCGGTGCGTGTCGCTTCCCGGCTG
>CAYMLL010000390.1:0-6167 GCA_964390645.1 uncultured Planctomycetia bacterium
GGCCGGCACCGGGGGCCGCGGCGGCGCGGCAGTGGGCGGGGGCCTCGCCCGCGGAACCGGGGAGGCGCAGATCCGCGAGGGGGGGATGCAGGAGTTCGTGGCCGGAGCCGCCGGCGAAGGCGGTGGTGCCGCGCCTGCGGCGCGTCGTCTCGGGAAATGCCCACCTTTTCACGTTCACCACGCACGCCCGGGACTACGATTCGATGGAGCCGCGTTTGCAGAAAGTGGTCGAATCGATCGAGGTCCACCGTAAGCCCAGCCTCAGCGGGACGCTGCCGATCCTCGGAGTCAGCCTCTTTGCGGGTGCGGTCCGTTTCGGGCGACGCCGTCGAACACGGCTTCCGTGTTGAGGAGACCGGTGGTATAAACTCGAGTCTCGCATTTCTCCGGGGAGAGCGGAATCGTCGGGATCGAGAAGCGACCACGGCGCCGTGTCCAGGGCGTGCGATTCCCGGGGCCTGCGATTCCCGGGGCGTGATGGGTCGCAGCCACGAGGAGCCCGGCGAACCTCGCAGTCCCCGGAAGGTCGGGCGGGGTTTCCGTGTGATCCGGCCGGGGCTCGGTGGAGCGTCGGAGACGCTCGAGACCGGCGCGATGGCCCGCTCGCTCCGGTGAGGCACGTGGAAAACACCGGAACCCGAGGACAAGGGTCGGTCGAGAAGGCCAGCCCGGTGCCAGGGCGTGTTCTCGGCGGACCGACAGGGTGTCGTAAGGGTCCTCTCGTCAAGGAGCGTTCGCATGGATCGCATTCTCGTCAACACCGTGCCGCACCCTGACTCGCTGCGCTACCTGGAGGAGCGCGGATTCGAGTACGTCATCGTGCCGGAGGAGGACCCGTCTGCGAGCTACCGGGAGGCGCCCCCGTGCGTGGGAGTCGTCGGCAATGCATCGTTGCCCTTCGATGACGCTTTCTTCGAGATCGCGCCGAGGGTGCGTGTTGTCGGTCGCGTTGGCGTGGGCTACGACAATGTCGACATCGACGCGGCGAGCCGCCGTGGCGTGAGAATCGTCCACACGCCGCTGCCGATCGTCGAGCCGGTAGCCGAGCATGCAATCATGCTCTTTCTCGCGCTCGTTCGTGCGGTCTTACCCGGCGATCGAGACGCTCGCGCCGCGAGATTCCGCCGGCCGGAGAACAGCCCGGGTCCCGAGTTGCGTACCAAGACGCTCGGGATCATCGGGATGGGGCGCACCGGTCGTCGTGTCGCCGAGATCGCTCGCCGGGGCTTCGAGATGGACGTTCTCTACGCGGACCGGTTTTCCCGGCCGGACGTCGAGGACGATCTCGGTGCAAGTCGCGTGGAGATTGACGACCTGCTACGCTCGAGCGACTTCGTCAGCGTTCACGTCAACCTGTCCGAGTCGACACGAGGGCTGATCGACGCGCGCTCTCTGTCGCTGATGAAGCCGACCGCGTACCTGGTCAACGTCTCCCGCGGACCGGTCGTTGACGAGACTGCGCTCGTCGACGCTCTGCAGGCGAACGTGATCGCCGGGGCAGGAATCGACGTCTTCGAGAGGGAGCCGCCGGCGGACGACAACCCGCTGTGGGCGTTGTCGAACGTCGTGGTGACGCCGCATCGCGCCGGGTTCAGCGACGAGAGCCGGTACGGCTGCTCGATGGTCGTCGAGGACGTCGTGCGAGTGTTGCGAGGCGAGGCGCCCGAGTTTGCGGTAAACTGAGCTCCGGAAGAAAACGGCAGGGAGGTGCCGTCGATGTCACTCCTCGTCCAAACTCTGCTCGTCATCCTCGCGGTCGTCGCGGCGTCGACCTATCTGCTCCGGAGGGGCTGGAAGTTCGTGCGCTTGTTTCGCGTCGGTGGTGGTGGGGAAGGCCGAGCCGGTTGCGCGGGGGGATGCGACGCGAAGCCTCGGCCGCGCAAGCAGAAGGTGAGGCTCGAGCCCACTCGCAAGCTCGGGCGCTGAGCCCTGAGCGGGACTCCGGTGCGTGCCCCGGGAGACGAACGAGAGCATGATGGCGCGTTCGGGGGCCATGCAGAGGATTCCGTTTCTCGCCTCCTATGGCTCTTCGCCGCCTCCTTGCAGCATCCGGCGGAGATTCTCCCTCGTACGTCGCGCCTCGTCCGCGTTTCCCAGGGCCTCGTGAAGCCTTGCGCGCAGATCGATCAGCTGTGGTGATGGGGGGCCGAGACCCTCGGCGCGCAACACCGTCTCCAGGGCTTCGGAATGTCGATCGAGGCTGTGCAGGATGGTGGCGCGTGTGTAGAGGTAGTAGCCGTTGTTCGGCTCGGCGGTGATCGCGCGGTCAAGTGTGTCGAGGGACTCGTCGGACTTGCCCATGTCGTTGCGCAGCAGTGCGAGGTTGTACCACGCGCGACCGAAGGTCTCGTCCAGCTCGCACGCCTTCGCGATCGCCTTCTCGGCGTCCTCCAGGTGTCCTGCCTCGGCGAGCGCCAGGCCGAGTCGCATCGAGAAGAGTGCCTGCTCGGGTGCGAGGTCCCGCGCTTTCCGGAGACTGGCGATGGCCTGGTCGCCGAGTCCGGCAGCGCTGTAGGCGATGGCGACGTGATCGTGCTGGGCGGCGGAGTAGGGGTCCCATTCGACCGCCTTCTCCATCCAGTCGATCGCGCTGCCGAGGTTACGTTGGTCCATCTGCACGCGGTCGAAGTGAAAGACGCCGCGCTGAAGCGCTCCAGTCGGCTGGTCGGAGTTGATCATCAGGTAGTGATCGAGCTCCTTTCCGGCTCTCGTCGACATGTCGAGTTCACGGCGCAGCGACCACGCAGCCTCGATGCGTACGAGACGCACGGGATCTTCGAGCAGACGGTTGAGCTTCTCTCGTGTCAGCGTCGCGAGGTTGGAGTCGGTCGTGGGTCCGATCAGCGTCTCGGCAACGCGTGCGGAGACGCCGCGAAGGAGCGGGTCGGAGCTGGACAGGGCGTCGAAGATTGCCCGGCGGACGTCCTCACGCATGGGCGCCCACGCTGCGAGAAGACCGGCAGCGACGCTGCGCCACATGGGGGACTGATCGTCGTGTCGTCCCTCGGCGAGCAGATCCAGGAGTCCGTCGACCGCGGAGGGCCGGCCTTCGCGCGCCCGGGCGATGATCCGGGCCCGCTGCTGCGTGTGACGGTCCATCCGCTTGCCGTACCAGGTCCGCGTCCACTCGATCGCCCAGTCGGTGGTCTTGTCCGTGTGACAGCGACTGCAGGCGTTCGGGATGTCGTGGTCGCGCGTAAGGGTCGGATCAGGAATCGTGAAGCCGTGGTCTCGTCGCGGGTGCCGCTGCATGAACGTGGTCAGCGGCATATGACATCCGGTGCACTGTGCACCTGCCGAGTCCGCCACGTGATGGGAGTGTTCGACCGGGTCGATCTTCTTCTCGTGACAGCCGAGGCACAGCTGGTTGCCTGGAGCGCGAACCTTCGCCGTGTGAGGCTCGTGGCAGTGGATGCAGCGTACGCCCATGCGGTACATGCGGCTCGAGAGGAACGACGTGTACTCGTAGTCTTCCTCGTGGACCTGCCCATCGGCGTGGTAGACCTCGGTCTCGTCCGGAAGCACCGGCCGGAAATGGTCGACGAATCGGGCACCTGCCACGATTCGGCCGGTGAGTTCCGAGCGGCGCGCATGGCAGGCGCCACACGTGTCCATGATCGCGTCCAGTCGTCCACGATGCTGTTCTTCCGGAGCCTGCTGATCACTCTGCAGGGTGTCGAGGAAGGCTTTCGGAGGCCAGCTGATCGTGACGTCGCCTGACGTGTCGACTTCTGTCGGTGTACCGGTCGCCTTCATCTCGGCGATGTGGTGGGAGTAGGGGCCGTGACAGCTCTCGCAACCGACGCCGAGCTCCACGTACCTGGAGTCGTAGGAGTCCGTGTGTGAGTCGTAGCGCTTGCGAAAGTCAGTCGTGTGACACGTCGCGCACATCGAGTTCCACGTCATGCCGCGGTTCGACCAGTGTCCCCACTCATGTGGCCGACGGTTCTCCTCGCCGTAGACGTCGAACCACTCGTTCTTGTTCGGGTCGAACGCGAGCGCGGTCACCTGGTAGCGGCCGCCGGGTGCGGCGACGACTGGCTGCCAGAGGGGGGAGACGCCGATGATGCGAGCGGGACGGTAGGGTCGAACCTCGCCGCCTTGCCCTTCGGTCACGAGCTCGTGCTTGCCTCCGTGCGTGCGTGCGACCGACGTCTGATCGCCGTGGCGAATATCGTGCCGGGGCTCGAATGCCAGACCGTGGGTCTCCGGGTCGAAGGGTACCTCGGCGAGCCCGTGGTGCGAGGCAGCCCACTGGTCGTGGATCGAGCGATGGCACGAGCGGCAGCTCGCCGAGCCGCTGTAGGAAGGCTCGCCGGCGGATCGCGGGTCGACCGTTGATGGTCGCGCGTCCCGGTTATGCGAGGAGCGCGTGGCCAGCCACCAGACGGCGGCCGTGGCGATCAAGATGCAAGGAACGGTACGTACGATGTGTTTCGCCTCGATCGACATGGCGGGCATTATAGCGGCCGCGCTCGATCGTGGCCGATAATCTCGGTCGCGAGGTGGAGCTTTCTGGTTCGACCGCGGTTGACTTCATTCCTGCTCTCCGGAAGATAGATCGCTCCGCTTCCGTGCGCCGGAGCGGCTTCATCGCACTCGCCTCGTTGTGTCTTCGACGGCGGAGCCGATCTCATGAACTTGCTGCATGGCTTGGTCCGGGTGGCGCTCCGCAATCCCTATCTGGTGATTGTCGTCGCCTTGCTCGTCGTCGTACTCGGGGTGGTGGCGCTTGGTTTTATTCCGGCGGACCTGTTGCCGGTTTTCGATACACCGGCGGTGCAGATCGTCACGTTCTACCCCGGCATGCCCGCGGAGGTGATGGAGCGTGACATCATGAGCCGGCTCGAGCGGTGGACCGGGCAGTCCGTCGGCATCGAGCATCAGGAAGCGAAGGCGATGCTGGGGGTGTGCATCGTCAAGGACTTCTTCCATGAAGAGATCAGTCTCGATACGGCGATGAGCCAGGTGACGTCGTACGCGATGAGCGACATGTTCTACCTGCCACCCGGGACGATTCCGCCGATGGTCATGCCGTTCGATCCGACGGCGATGACCCCTCTGTGTCTTCTGAGCGTCTCGTCGGCGACGATGAACGAGAAGGAGCTGTACGATATCGCGTACTACCAGCTTCGTAACCGTCTGCAGTCGATCTCGGGGGTCATCGCGCCGGCGGTCTACGGTGGCAAGCTGCGCCGAATTCTCGCGTACGTCGATCGCGACCGGCTGCGTACGCGTGGGCTTGATCCACTCGACGTCGTTGACGCCATCGGTCGCTGGAACGTCCTCATCCCGACGGGGAACGCGAAGATCGGCGATATCGACTACCAGCTGAACGCCAACGGCATGGTGCGGGAGGTGGCCGAGCTCGACGACGTCCCGATCGCTTTCGATGACGGGCGTCCGATCTACCTGCGCGACGTCGGCAACGTCGAGGATTCGAGCCAGATCCAGAGCAATATTGTCCGCATCAACGGACGCCGGCAGGTCTACATTCCGATCTACCGTCAGCCGGGTGCGAACAGCCTCGCGATCGTCTCGGAAGTGAAGAAGATGATCGGGCCGATCAAGGAGCGTCTGACGAAGCCGGCGAATCTCGACGTCGTCTTCGACCAGTCCGTGACGATCGACCGCACGATTCGTGAGCTGACGGTGGCTGCCATCGTGGGAGCGGTACTCGCGGCGATCGTCATCGTCGCCTTTCTTCGCTCATTTCTTCCGTCGCTGGCGGTGCTGATCACGGTGCCGCTCGCGGTACTGGGGACGTTCATCGGGCTCTACTTCAGCGGGCAGACCATCAACGCCATGACGCTCGGCGGCGTCGCGCTCGCTGTCGGGGTGATGGTCGATCAGGCGGTCGTCATCATGGAGAACGTCCTTCGCCACCGCGCCATGGGAAAGACGCCGCTGGTCGCCGCGTGGGACGGCGCGCGAGAGGTCGCGGTGCCGGTCCTCGTGTCGACGATGACGTTTATCGCGGTCTTCTTTCCGGTGGTCTTCCTCTCCGGGATGGCGAAGTTCCTGTTCACGCCGCTGGCGCTGACCGTGATCTTCGGCATGCTCTTCTCGTTTGTCCTGGCGTTGATGATCATTCCGGCGTTCTCGTCGGTGTTTCTCCGCGCGAATCCTCGAGCCGCGAAGGTGGACAGGGCCCCCACCACGATCGG
>CAYMLL010000391.1:0-6158 GCA_964390645.1 uncultured Planctomycetia bacterium
CGAGCGTCTCACCGGCGGGATCCTGGCCGAGTTCCGGATAGGGAGCCGGCGGGACCGGTCCATTCCGGTAGAGGTAGTCGAGCAAGTAGACGATGTCGGTGACATCGAGCGACTCGCTGTCATCCACGTCAGCCGCGTCCTCGCACTGCAGGGTCTGACCGGCGAAGAGACCGAAGGCGATCTTCGTCGGATCACTGATGTCGAGCCGTCCATCCCGGTTAGCATCACCGCGCAGGAACTCCGGAGGCGGCGGCAGGTACGTGAACGGCAGCGTGTTCGACTCCCGCCCGTCGGTGTTTCGCACCGTGACGTCGACCGAGCCGAGGCCGCTCGGCAATACCACCGTCAGCGAGTCCGGCTGCGGACCGAACTCGTCGTACTCGACGTTCGACCCCCGGCGCGCGCCAAAGAAGACGTCGATCCCGTTGTGAAACCCGACACCGCGGATGGTGACCCGATCGCCGGGCAGACCCTCGTCGGGGTCGATCGTGCCGATCTGGGGAGCCGCCCATCCGACGCTGCTGGTGATGGTGATGGAGTCGGTACCGACGATATTGCCCTCGCTGTCAAAGGCGATCAGATCGATTTCGTTCTCGCCGCCGTCGACCTCGACCGTGGCCGCCCAGGTCGACTCGGAAACCCAGCGCACCTCCAGAGACTCGAGGTTCGCCACGATCGTGTGGACGTCGACCCAGCCACGCCCTCTCAGCGTCGTCGACGTCTCGTCGATCGTCAGAGGGTTGCCGTTGTTGGTCGTGATGGAGAACGTGATCCGTGCCGGGATCTGGTCCCGGAGCCTCCCGATGCGGGAGTTGATGAACGAGCGTATGGAGCTCGAGCTGCTCACTCCGTCCGCGCCTACCGCCGCCGTGTTGCGGTCGAGGTACTTTTGCACCATCTCGCCGACCGTCCAGAACCCCGGCCTTCCCCCGACGCCGTTGACCATCTCGTTCAAGATGCCCTTGTACATACGGCGGTACTGCGGCCGCTCGAGGATCCTGGCCATGCGACTCTCCCCGTCCGGGTAGATCCGTGCGCCGGCGTTGGCCCAGCTGTGGTCCAGGTCCCACGGCAGCAGCTTCCAGCGCCCTTCGATCGGAGCGTAGTAGACATAGGCGTTCTGCCCGTTGCCGATGCCGATCGTGTCCCAATCGTCGTGCGCGCAGCGGGCGGCGTAGACGCGCAGGAACTGCTCGACGTCCATGATGTCGGGAAGGTCGTTATCGAGCACGCTGCTGCTGCCGTTCATCGTCTGGATCAGCGTCCGTAGCGGTGCGAAGTTGTCCTCGAGCTCACGCGTACGCGGATTGAAGTTCCAGCGGTAGTTCGCCTTGCTCGTGCCACGGTCTGCGTAGCTAGCCCACGAAGGATTGAAGTTGCTCACGGAGTCGTTGAAGATGAGCTTGGCCGTGATCTTCATCGCGTAGCCGTCCGAGTCGTCGGGCCACCAGAGATTCAGGTAGCTCTGGTCGATCGGCTCGAGCTGATCCATGGTGAAGGTGCCGCCATTGGTCTGCAGCCGACCGAACGCAGTCAGACTCTTCGGACACGTGACGCTGGAGGTGGAGTTCTTCCAGACAGCGTAGTAGGCCGCCTTCTCGCGCTGCTGGCTACCGTACTTCGTCAGGTTGATCTTGTTGCGTTGACGATAGCGCCGGTCCTTGTTGAACTTCACGCGGTACATCCGCGGATTCGCCGGCCGGTGCCAGGGACTTCCACGCCAGCGCGTCCCGACGTTGTAGTAGACCTTGCTGTCGTTCATGACGAACGTGGCGTTCAGAAGGTGGTTGGAGTGGATCCGGCGAGAGCCCAGGACGCTCCAGGTGGCATCGTCCATCACCAGGCGCTTCGCGACGCCGCGTGCCGTGAACGGGGAAGAGTGCATGTAGACGAGAGGCCGATCGGTGGTCTCCCTCGGAAAGAAGCCATCCCTTCCGGCGGCGTCCCTGGCCTCGATGTAGAACCCGACCTTCGAGCCCGAGCTCTGCGCCGGAATCCTGCCGGCGAAGACTCCGTCACCCGCGTCTCCGTCGTTGTGCTCGCCGTCGTCGAACATCTCGCGGGCGGCATAGGCGCCCGTGCCGACGTGGTATCGCGCCAAGACGCGAGTGACGCCGTCCGCATCGGAGACCCGCGCGGTGACCCAAGGCTCGACGCCTGCTGAGGGAACCGCCGGCGAGTGGCTCACCAGGTCGATCACCGGGCCCTGATTGGGAACGGAGATGCTGTTCCGGGCGCCCGGGGTGCCGATGTTCGACGGGATGTCGAGCCAGCGCGTGTGCTGGAACTGGGGAGGCTGGTTGTAGCCGCTGATGTAGAGCAGGTTGCCACCGGCGATCCAGCGAGCGGCGTAGCGTACGGTGTACGTGCCCGATGACATGCGTGGCGATGTCTCACGCTCGATGCGGTTAGCCCGCGTGTCACCCTTGCTGGAAGCCAGGACGTGGAGGCTCGCGTTGCCCGTGAACGCGTCAGATGTCGTGCGCCGGGAGTCGATGTGAGTCCCCTCGATGATCCAGCCGGAGGTGTTCGACTCGAAGTCCCCGTTGGGGACGAACTGGGTATTACCACGGGTAACGCGGATGGAGTCGATCAGACACTCCCCGGCCTGAAGCAGGCGGATCTGGAACTCCGACTCGCTCTGTGACGAGTAGCCGATACTGAACTGGACCTCCTCCCAGCTCGACTTGTCCGACTCGTCACTGTCGCCCCAGGCGGCTGCCACCGAGTTGTCGTTGCGTGCATCGATGAGCTCGAGGCTGGAGCCGCCGCCGTCAGCGTACCGGGTCCAGTAGCCCCCGTCGTAGTAGTGGACCTCGTCGACGACGTTCCCCACGCTGTCGACGACTCGAAGCACCTCGTCGCGGTCGCTCAACGAGCCCTGCCAGGGGCCGAGCACCCCGCGAATGCCGTGCGCGTTCTGCAGGGACTCCGGGTCCTGGGCCACGACCAGGTACTCGCCCGCGGCGACGACGGTGCCCGCCGGAAAGACGAAGGAGACACCGCGGTTGATCCGGAAGCCGCCGATATCCAGGGCCTCCGCCCCCCTGTTGAAGAGCTCGACGTACTCGAGCGTCGGGTGTTCCCTGGGAGGATGGAACATGATCTCGTTGATCACGAGGTCCTCGATCAGGGCAGCCTGGTTGGCGGCTCCCGGGGTCGGATTGCTGGAGACGGAGAACCGTCCGGTGCCGTCGGGAACGCGAGCGTCCGAGTAGCCGTCGAGCGACGGGTCCTGATCCGGCGAGTTCTCGAAGACGGCCGCATCGACGACCTGCGACAGATCGGGCCGTGTGAGAAACAGGCTCAGGTCCGCGCCATCGAAGGCCAGACCGCTGGCCGTCTCGGTGATGACCAGGAAGCCGCCCGCGAGGATGCTGCTGGCTGCGGGCAGCTCGTAGCCGTCCAGCGCGGCTCGGTTCCGGCTCAGCCAGAAGCCGCCCAGGTCGACCGTCGAGTCGGACGTGTTGTGAAGCTCGACCCAGCGCTCTCCGGCAGTGCGCGCCAGGCACTCGTTGATGATCACCGGGACCGGAACTCCGCCGCCGGCGGGAGTGATCACCTCCACACCGACGATCTGCGCATCGAAGCTGATGTCGGAGCTGGTCAAGTTGGCCTGGTGAATCTCGACCGCGAAGGTGTTGATGCCGTTCACCAGCAGCGAGGAGGCGAGGCCCATGCCGTTGAAGGTGGACTCGTCACCACCGCCGATCGCGCCGTTGGCGAACGTGTCGAAGGCGATGTCTCCATTCGGCATGTTCTCGCGGCCGATCTCGGTGCCGTTGATGTAGACGACGGCGCCGTCGTCCCCGACGATGCGGACCTCGCGACTTTCGAAAGCCTCCCTGTCCACGATCTCGAAAGTGGCACGGAAGTAGTACGTGGTCCGCTTGTTGTTGGCGTTCCCGCCGAACGAGAGCTCCGTCGCCTCGTCCCCGTCGCCGTAGCCGAGTTGCGCCCGCCCGCTGTCCCACGAGGCGTCGTTGAAATCGGGCTCACGCCACGCCGTGCCGAGGTCGCTGCCACTGTCATTGTACTTCCAGACGGATCCCGCGGAGAAAATCTCCGTCTCGCGCACCGTCACCTCCTCGAAGTCCGACAGGCCGGGTGTGCCACCCTTCACCTCGCTGAAGGTCCAGTTGTCATTGTTGCCGGGATCCGAGGCGTGGGCATCCTTCAGCACGAGCGAGTGGCCCGTGCCGTCGGCCTCGGCGGGCCACTGGTTGCGATCAGCGTAGCTCACCGCGAACACCGGTCCACCGGCGAAGATGTCGATCGAGATCCTCTCGCCATCATTGTCGAGCCGCCCGATGAAGTTGCCGATGGTGTTCGTGATACCGTATTTCGCGCGCACCGCATCCTCGTCGGCACAGACCACGAGGTGAGATCTTCCCTCCAGATAGGTGTCGGGTGGGAACGTGAAGAAAACCCCGTTGGAGAACCTGTATCCCGAGAGGTCGACGACGGTCGGATCCTCGTTGTAAATCTCGATCCACTCGAGGTTGCAGCCGCCACACCCCGACTCGTCGGTGAAGGACGGGTTGTACATGATCTCGCTGATGGTCAGCGCCCCGACGGACCCGGGGAGAGCCATCGCGAGGACCATCGCATGAACCATCGCGAGGACCATTCCAGAGGTCCTTGAAAAGACCGACTCTACGGCGGCCGCGACAGACGACCCGACCGGCCGTACAAGGATCAACTGGGCCAAGGACCTCATGACATCCTCCGGGAGTCTTCGACTCGCCCTTCGGGGACGACGGAACAGATGAGCCTTCCCGACTTCCACGGGACGGCACGAATCCACGTTACGGGCTCGGAAAGACCGATGCCAGATCGGTTTCGCAAACCGAGAGTTCGCCGTGACTCGCGCCTGCCTCGAGCCTCACCCGTCCACCGAGTAACCAGGGGCCGGCAGCGAGCGGGCCCGGAGGAGACAAGATACGGCCACCGGGATCTTGCGCCCGGGACGCCTTCAGCGCCCGTGTGCCCGAGGTCACCGACCGTGAATGGCACCAGGACACGGCCACGTTCGGGTTCGATCCATGCTCCGCTCGCCGATGGCTTCAAGCGTACCCCGAAACACGCGCAGCCTGACGGGATCGCGTCAGGCTGCGCCCACCACTCACCGCGCCGCGCCAACTGGTGAGCATCGCGGCGCTGGAATTCGAGCAGCGACTGAATTCAAAAGTGGTACCGTTCGTGGGGACTGGTCACGACCGCCAAAGGAGAAACCCGATGCAAGAAAATGACCACAAACCTGTTATCACGATTGCGACCGTAGCTGAGGTCATCGGCGGGATCTTCTGCTTCGCGGGAGTCTTCATCGGCCTCGCGCTAATCGACACGGGTCATCTTCAGGGCGTTACTGGAGTTGCTATGGGGCTGTCGAGCACCCTTCCGACCCTGGTTGGAGGGCTGTTGCTGTTTTTCGCGGGGCGAATACTGCGAGCAGTGGTCGACAATTCCAACGCATCAGCCGGGCTGCTCTCGAAGGAGCACTGAGCCGATGGTTGCTTGTCGGCGTCAGGGTCGCCGGCCGCAAGCCACGTCTCGATCCTCACGCCGAGCGCGTCATCGCTGACGTCGCCGAGATCCTCGCGGAGCATGACGACGAAGTCCATGGGAGGCTGGATCGGGTCGTCGACTGGGTTCAGGTAAACGAGGAGTCCAGGCATGGCGGTCTCCGTCGGATCTACCTGTGAACGCACTCGTGCTGACTCGCCGCCCGTGATTCGGGCCGCACCAGTCCCCTGGCCGAAAACCGCCGGCGCCTGAAGCTATCGAACCCCGCGAGCTCCCGCTCGGACTGACATGGAGACTTGGATCCACTCTCGGGGGCAGGTCACACTCAGCGACGAGCTGGCGATACCTGGCCCGGCTCTCTTTCGTTCCGAAACGCCCGAACCAGTGGCGGCGCTCACCGATCTCGACAAACGCCTGATCCGGTCGATTCCGGTGTCGTCGGCGTCGGTACTTCGGCGTCTTCATGGCGGCCTCGTTCTCCCTGCATACGGTAGGTGCATACGGGAAACGGCCGCTCTCCCGAGCCCGACGGAGGCTCCGGAGGTATCCTATCTTCAGGATTCGGCGAGGGTTGAAATGGTGACCCCGGCAGGACTCTAACCTGCGACCTGCTGTTCCGGAGACAGCCGCTC
>CAYMLL010000392.1:0-1762 GCA_964390645.1 uncultured Planctomycetia bacterium
CCCAGGGCGACGGAGACCGCGTAGACGCGCCCCGTGCTCTCTGCCATCAGATCGAGGCTGTCGAGTTCCCAGCGCGACGCCGCCTCATCGGTCGGGTCGACCTCGTCGATGCGACCGGCCATCACGGCCTCGGTGCTCAACTCCAGGTCGTTCTTGGTGACCGAGGCCGTCAAGGCGACAGCTGCGCTCCCGGCTTCCGTGCTCCAGGAGATGGCCGCAGCCCCGGAGACGGCGATGAAATCGGTGTGGTTCGCGGCGTCCATGTCCACGGACCCGTCCGGATAGACGGAACCTTCGGTGGACGGACGCTCGACACGCAAGGAGCCGCCGAAGTCAACGCTTGCCAGTGAATCTTCCGTGGCGAAGTTGAGGGCCGTGTCACCCGCGACGCCGAGCTCGAATCTTCCCTTGTCCCGATCACCCGGTTGCCAGAAGTTCTTCCCCGAGTCGTGACCTGCGGTCGCGAAGGCGCCGACGACGGCAACACTGGTTTGCTGGCCGCTGTTCTCGGCATTCAGCCTCAGCTTTCCGACGGTGACCTTGCCACCCTGGCTCGGCGTCGTGCTGGCGTGGAGTTCATCATCCACCCCCCAGGCTTCATCCTTGTCGGCGGTGTCGGGGTCATCCAGAGGCAGAGGCCCCAGGAAGGCGCCGGTGCGGCGGTCGGTCTCCACCACCGCGGCGGCCGCTCCGACCCCCACGGTTCCACCCCAGGCGAAGCCTCCGGCCCCGATACTGTGCTGGGCCAGACTGGTGGATTCTATCTCGAGCTCGCCGAGGGGGGCCGTCAGCATCACCCCATCGGCGACCTGAGCCACCGTTCGGCTGCGGTGCCGCGTCGTCGCCTGGCTCAACGCGATGCCGATCTTGTCCGATTCGGATCCCGCCTGCGCGAACTCCCAGGACTCGACATCCTCGCCGGCGCGGACCTCGACGCCCCCGCTTGCGGCATGGAGCTGGACGCCGCCGCCGACCAGGGCCTCGGTGCGGTTGTCGATCTCTCGCCACATCACCGACCCGCCGAGCCCGAAGTTGCCCGACTTGTTCCCGAAGAGCGAGAAGATGTTGCCGACCGAGTTGTCTTTCTTGACCTTTAGTGAGTCCGGGCCAAAGAAACCCCGCAGCAAGGCGTTCTCATTGATCCGCAAGTGCATGATTCCGGCCAGGGCCACGAGCTCCATGTCGGTCGCTGCCGTGACGGAAACTCGCTGCCCCGTCGTCTTTGCTTTCGCTGCCTCGCTCTGGTTGATCCGGGCTCCGTCCTCGATCTCGGCAAGCGACTCGTTGTCGTAGGAAGTCACGCCGACGGAGAACGTGAAGGAGGTCAGCTCCTTGTCGTCCTTGACGAGGTTGTCGGATTTGGGGGTGAAGACCTTGGTGTTGGCCCAGGTGTTGAGGATACGACTGAGTCCCAGTGAGCCGTCCAGAAGCGTGGCGAGATCCTTGAACGGATGGCAGTCGGTCGCCTCGTCCTTGTCGATACCGATGCAGGAGGAGAAGGGAATCAGATCCGCCGCGTCGATGAGCAGCGGATAGCTGACCAGCGCGTTGACGTTGAGGGCTACATCGGCCTCGATGCCGGCCGTGTCGGCGATCACGGCCTTGGCGCTGTTTTCGTAGACCCCCACGGGTACGGCAACTCCCACCGCCCATTTCTTTCCCGCGTTGGGCACGACGTTGCCCTGGGCCTTGGTCTGGACCTTCTGGGTGATCAAGGACTCGACCGTGACCTCCGTGTCGGACGTCAAGCTACCCTCGATGA
>CAYMLL010000392.1:1862-3587 GCA_964390645.1 uncultured Planctomycetia bacterium
GTGATCAAGGACTCGACCGTGACCTCCGTGTCGGACGTCAAGCTACCCTCGATGATGGCGGAGACCTCATCGTGGAATACGAGATTCACCGCCACACTGCCACTGATCGACGATTCCCCCTTGCCCGTTTTCCAATCCGTGCTCTTCTTGACGGGGTCCGGGTCGTTGGCAAGAGGGTACGCCTCTTTGAATCCAGTCGGGAATGGGTCCAGGACGGACTTCGTGCCTCGAAAGCTGCTCGTCACCTCTCCCTTGGTCAAGAAGTCGCTGAGGGTCGGCTCGCTACCGATCAGGGTGCCGGCGTTCTGCGTGCTCTTGGAGGTCAGCTTGGCTCGCACCACAATGCCCGGGGAGTCACCGTTCTCGCTGGCCGTCAGCAGATGAGTCGAGGCGAGCGGGATCTCGGACGCATCGAGCACGATCGGCTCGGCATCCACAGCCTCCTGGGGCGATTCCGCGAGCCGCAGGGAGCTCGCACCGTGGACGATGGCGTAGTAGACCAAACCGCTCGCCAGCCCGCCGATGGGAAGATCGTTCTGCGTCAGCGTCGATCCGATCTCGATTCCGTGACGAAGACCGCTGGTCGTCCCCAGATCGAGCCCGATCGCCGCCCCGCCCGAGGTCGCGGCGAGCTTAATACGATCCTCATCCAGCACCAGCGCGAAGTAGTCTCCCCCGTTCACCAGGCCACCGATGGCGCTCCCATCGCCGCTGAGGTAGCGCACCTGCTCGCCGTCCTCGAGGCCGTGGTTGACGACGCGGATCGAGTCGTCGAGCACCTCGACCGGAGCCGTGATCGTCGGATCGAAGATGATGACAGGATCCGCGCGGTTGTAGAGCTCCACGTCGGCGAAGATGCGCAAGGCGTGACGCCGCGTCGTCTCGGGGCCCGCATCGGAAAGATCGATCGGGGCGTTCCCGGTGAGACTCTTCAGCTGGATGTGATCCTCGTCGTACTCGATCACGAGATAGTCCGTGTTGTCCGCGAGACCGCCGATCGCCGCGCCGCCACCACTCTGGTAGTTGACCTTCTGGTCGGTCTTCAGGCCGTGATCGAGCAGCTCGATCGTTTCGCGGTCGTAGTCGACGACAGGCGCAGAGCGCGTCGCCTCGACCGTCAGCACGGTCGAGGCCGTGGACAAAGCCTGCATCGAACCGCTGGCGCCGCTCCCGAGGTCGAGGTAGGCGAGGGTGTCTCCGCCGGCCGCGGCCGAGGCTTGCTCGATCGAGCTCGCCAGCCGGACGATGTTGGCGTCCAGACGCACCGCGTAATAAGTCTGACCGTCGAGCAGCTGACCGACCGGGCTGCCATCGCCAACCAGGTACTGGACCTCCTGCCCGGTCTCGAGCTCGTGCTCGGGCGAGATGATCCAGTCGTTCAACGTATCGACCGAATGACCTTCGAACCGTTGCGGCGCCGTCGCGGAGGATCCAGCTCCCCCGCTGAGCGAGAGAGCCGTTCCGGCGCGCGCCAGCGCAGGACTTGAGGCCAGCTGAAACTCCAGCGCGCTCAGGACGATGGCGTGGTAGTCCCCACCGGGGGCGAGGCCCCCGATCGGGGTGTTGGGCTGGGAGCTCTCATCTAGCCCAGGCTCGTAGGTGACCCTCTGAGCGGTGACGAAGCCGTGATCCTCCTCGAAGAGAATCGAGTTCTTGACGGTATCGATGACCGACCACTCCACGGTCGAGGACGGATCGAAGACAATCGGCGGCGAGATCCCCGCC
>CAYMLL010000392.1:3687-6126 GCA_964390645.1 uncultured Planctomycetia bacterium
CGACCACTCCACGGTCGAGGACGGATCGAAGACAATCGGCGGCGAGATCCCCGCCCGATCGACCGCCGTCAAGGACTGCGAACCGGAGTCGCTGGCGTCCAGCAAGGGAAGCGCCGTATTCGTGTCGGCCTCCCCGAACGTCGTGGCGAGCTGCAGCGTGTCGGCATCGACTCGTATGACGAAGTACTCACCGCCGTCGACGAGCGTCACGGGCTCGTTTCCATTCTCGTCTTCACTCTCGATATCGAGCACGATCGGCTGCCCCTCCCCACTCGAATAGACCACGCGCTCCCCGGACAGGAGGCCGTGGTTGGGAATCGTCAGCGTGCCGACGGCGAAATCGAGCACCGCCTCGCCGAAGTCGATCGTCCCGGTCGGATCGAGCTCACGGCTGATTCCCTCGGGGAGAAAGCCGTAGGAGCGCGACAGCTCTTGAGCGCTCTCGATCGTCGGGTCGCTCCGGTAGACGAGTGAGTCGCCCGTCTCGATGCCGCTGGTATCGACCGTGATCGTGTTTCTGGCCGCGTCGAGATCCACGGCCGGCCGGAACTCACGCGCCTCCGATTCGTAGACGAAGTAGTGCTCGTCGCCGAGTCCTGGCCCGGAGAGATGCAGCGAGTTGCCCGCCGCCGCATCCGCTTCGGTCTCCGCCAGACGGAACTGATCGGGCTGAGCCGGATCGACGATCGTGAAATAGGTCAAGCCGTCGTAGAGGCCGTCGATGGGCTCGCTTTCGCGTCCCGGCGGATCCGTCTCGATGAAGTTCGTCGGCGGCCGGACTCGATACTGAACGGCCAGGCCGGTCTTGAGATCGGCGCCCGGCAAGTCGAAGAGAAAGCGCCCCTGACGGAGGCTCACGGCGGGGTCGAAGCGACGGCTGTCGGAGAGCGCCAGGGAGTGGACCGCGTCCGGGTCGGCGCCGAAATGCCCCAGATCGATCTCCTCGGCTCGAAGGAGCTGGATCGTATCGGCGTCGATCACCCGGACCACGAGCTGCTCGTCGGCGACCAGTCCACCGATCGGCGTTGGACTCTGCGTCGGATCGTCCGGGCTTTCCGCGAGATAACGCACCCGGTCGCCGTCCCGGAAGGCGTGCCCTGGAATGGTCAGGCGGCTGGGATCGCTCTGCTGGATCGCATCGGTATCGAGGCTCTGCGCGACGGTCGAGCCGCCCGTCGAGGTGATGGACGCGTCCTCGCCGACCTTCGCCTCGACGTTGGCCTCGTCGACCCCGACGGCAACCGTGGCTCCTCCGAGGCCATCGACGTAGCTCGACGCCGTGGCGCTCCCGGAGTTCTTGACCAGTCCGTCCGCAATCACACGGACATTGCCGGCATCTGCCGTCACGTGCGAGCCGGTATCGACGGTCGTGGTCGCGGTCGTGTCGGAGACGGTGACGCTGAAGGCCAGCGACACTCCCCTGACATCGACCGGCGCCTTGGTGTTGATGTTCTTCGTGGTCCGGGAGACGACTTCAGCGACGACGTCCGCGATCGACTCCACGAGCACGTCGCCGGTCGATGACGTCAGAACGCTTTCGGTCTCGACGTCACCCTCGCTGTCCAGGCTGCCTCGTATGGTCGTCTGAGCCGTGCCCTTGGCGTAGCTCAGGCCCGCGCTCAGCGTGTTCCAGGTGCGGCTCGTCTGGCCCGCGTCCAGCTGCTTCATGTAGCGAGGCCGCGAGGCGATCGAGATCATCGAGGAGTGGGCGACGGCCTGACTCTTGACCGTCAGGTTTCCGTGCGATGTGATGGTGCTTCCCTCGATGTCGATCGTCGCCTCGGCGCGTCGCCAGGCGAAGCTCACGGGGATCGGCAGGACGCCGTCGAACAGCAAGTTCAAGCCGCCGGAAAGCCCCTTGACGATCGGGTAGCTCAACCACTCCGGCATCGCTCGAGCGTAAGCGTCCTCGGTGTCGCCAGGCTGCACGTCGGAGTAGACGAGATCCTGACTGGACGCGGTGATGGAAACTTCTCCGCTTGCGGTGATCGTGCTGTTCTTGATGCCGATGTTGGTGTCGTTGCTGTCGAGCGCGAAGACCTGCCGACGGGACTTGTTGTTGTTCTTCAGGACGCTGAGGGTAATGTCGCCCCCCGTCAGCGTGGCGTCCGTAAGCGTGATGCCGAGGGCGTCCGGGCCCGCGTCCGCCAGGTCATCTCGGTTCGACGCCGTGATCGTGATATCACCGGGATCCCCGCCCGTCGAGGAAGTGGCGTCCAGCTCTCCGGTGACCGTGATCGAGCCGTGCTCGTCATACTGATCGATCACGATGTCCCCGCCGTCGGAGTGCATGCTCTCCAGCGTCAACGCGGGACCGGAAATGGCCACCCGAACACCGCGAGAGCCCACGAACAGCGGCTGAACACCGTCCTGGAAGGGGTCGAAGTCCGTTCTGTAGTCCCCCTCTGCGACCCGGTAGCGCATCTGCCACGCGCCCGA
>CAYMLL010000393.1:0-6105 GCA_964390645.1 uncultured Planctomycetia bacterium
CACGAGCACGGGCACTCCCACGAGCACGGGCACTCCCACGAGCACCTCGAGCATCCCGGACGCTACGAGGAGCGTTCGCCGGCGATCCCGGAACGCGACTGGGACCGACGCGCGTACACCGTGGGGATCGGCGGACCGGTCGGCAGCGGCAAGACCGCGCTGGCGCTGGCGCTCTGCCGCACGCTGAAGGGCCGGATGTCGCTGGCGGTGGTGACGAACGACATCTTCACGCAGGAGGACGCGGAGTTCCTGATCCGCAACGAGGCGCTGCCCGCGGACAGGATCGCGGCGGTGGAGACGGGCGGCTGCCCCCACGCGGCGATCCGCGAGGACATCACGCCGAACCTGGTGGCGCTCGAGGAGCTGACGCTGAGCTGCCGCCCAGATCTGCTGCTCTGCGAGTCGGGAGGCGACAACCTCGCGGCCAACTTCAGCCGCGAGCTCGCCGACTACACGATCTACGTCATCGACGTCGCCGGGGGCGACAAGATCCCGCGCAAGGGAGGACCGGGCATCACGCAGGCCGACCTGCTGGTGATCAACAAGATCGACCTGGCCGAGGCGGTGGGCGCCGACCTCGACGTCATGGAACGCGACAGCCGCGCGATGCGGGGGGACGGGTCCTTCATCTTCGCGAACGTCAAGCGAGGCGACGGCGTCGAGCGCATCGCCACGCTCGTCCTGGAGGCGTGGGAGTCCAGGAACGCGACCTGAGACGGACCTCGACCCCGGCCGCGGTCGACGCTCGCCGCCGGGATCGCGGATCGCGGATCGGGGCTCCGGCGCCGTTCGTCCCGTCCGTTCGACGCCCGGCGCGCCGGCAAAACCGCCGAGCGCGGGCGCCCGGCCTCCTCAGAGGCTGTAGCCGCTCTCGGCGTGCTCGGCGAGGTCGAGGCCCTGCTCCTCGTGCTCCTCGCGCACTCGCAGTCCGACGACCCTGTCGATTGCCCAGAGGATCACGAACGACGCGACGAGAGTGTAGACGACGGTGACGCCACCGCCGATGAGCTGGACCTTGAGCTGTGCCGCCATGCCCGCGTCGGCCCCGTCCGCGAAGCCACGGCCGCCGAGCGACTCGTGCGCGAAGAACGCGCCCAGGATGACGCCGACCAGACCGCCGACGCCGTGCACGCCGACGACGTCGAGCGAGTCATCGTAGCCGAGGCGGCTCTTCACCGCGGTGGAGGCGATGTAGCAGAGGACGCCGGACGCGAAGCCGATCGCCAGCCCTCCCTCCGGACCGATGAATCCCGACGCGGGGGTGACGGCGGCGAGCCCCGCGATGGCGCCGGTGGCGGCGCCGAGCACGCTGGGCTTTCCCTTGACGATCCACTCGATCATCATCCAGGTGAGCGTGGCCGTCGCCGCGGAGAGGTGCGTGACGACCAGCGCCATGGCGGCCTGCCCGTTCGCGGCCAGCGCGCTTCCGGCGTTGAACCCGAACCACCCGACCCAGAGCATGGCGGAGCCGATCACCGTGTAGGTCAGGTTGTGGGGAATCATCGGGCTGTCCGGGTAGCCCCTGCGCTTGCCGACCATGACGCAGGCCGCCAGGGCCGCGACGCCCGCGGTGATGTGGACGACGATGCCGCCGGCGAAGTCCATGACGCCCATGGAGGCGAACCAGCCGCCGCCCCACTGCATGTGGCACACCGGCAAGTAGACGACGATGAGCCAGAGCGCCGAGAACGACATCACGGCGAGGAACTTCATGCGCTCGACAAAGGCCCCGACCACCAGCGCCGGGGTGATGATGGCGAAGGTCATCTGGAAGGCGCAGAAGAGGGACTCGGGGATCCTGGTGCCGTCGGCGAGGTCCGTCCTCACTCCTCCTGCGAGCAGGACCTTGGACAGGCCTCCGATGAACTCGTTTCCCGTGTCGAAGGCCAGGCTGTAGCCGAAGACCACCCAGAGCACCGAGATCAGCGCCGTCATCGCGAAGCAGTGCATCAGCACCGAGAGGACGTTCTTGGTGCGAACCAGGCCGCCGTAGAAGAGCGCCAGCGCCGGGATCGTCATGAAGAGAACCAGGGCGGTCGACACCAGGATCCAGGCCGTATCGCCGCTGTCGGGCGACTCGACGCCGGAGCCCTGCGCCAGGGCAGACCCGGCGAGGGCGCCGACGAAGAGCGGCGTCAGGACCGAGAGGCGGCAGAGAAACGGCACCGGCGAGCCGAGGCGTCTTCTGGCTGACATACGTCCTCCGTGGATGGGAGATTCCGAACGCGAAGATTGTGGGAAAAACCTCCGCTCAAGTCCAGAGGCTCGGCGGATCACGCACCCCGAGCTCGCCGGAATCGAGGCCGGCCGGTCGATCCGCCTCGACGTGGAGGTGCGGGGAGCCGGGGTGGAGCGACCCGGTCTCCAGGGACCCGGCTCCGTGCGCTTCGCGCTCCGTACGCTCCGAGTCCGCTCTCTCGCTCGCACCCCTGGACGCCTCACCGCAGCGCGGGGCTGGGCGCCGCCCACGGGACCGATTACGATGGTCCGGTGACTCGCTCGACCGGAACGTCGGCGCCACTCTGGACGACGGCGAGCCGGTCGACAACGCAGCGTGGACCTCGGCCCATGACATCGCGCTCGACTCTGGCGCTGGTGCTCGCGACCCACTCCCTCGTCGCGGCGGCGGACACGACTCCGCGGCGCGCGGAGGACGTCCGTCCCGGCCTCGAGGCACGCGGCGGCGGCGACAGCCACGACCGACGCGCCAGACGCTCCGTCGCGTCGACCGACAGCACGGACACCGCGGACGACACGACGAGCGACACCACGCGCCGGACGTCGAACCGGAGCACGACGGCCCCGGCACGACGCGTCACCGAGCAGGAGATCTTCGCGAACGTCTTCCACACCAGCTGCATCGCCTGCCACGGCAAGCTCGAGAAGCAGGCCGGTCTCGACCTGCGCACGCGCGAGTCGCTGCTGCGCGGCGGCAAGTCCGGCCCGGCGCTGCTTCCCGGAAAGCCGTCGGCGAGCCTCGTCTACCGGCGCATCCACGCCGACGAGATGCCTCCGAAGAGGAGCCTCTTCGGCGACACGACCTACGTATACCGCGTGCGCGCTGACGACATCGAGCGCCTGCGCCGGTGGATCGCGGCCGGCGCGCCGCCTGCGGCCCCCGACGACGTCGAGACGCCCCCTTCCGCGGGGGTTGCCCGCGGGACTCCGCAAGGGTCGCGACCGCCCCGGTGGTTCCGGCCGCCGGAGCGTCCCCGGGTGCCGGCGGTGCGCGACACCGCCCGCGTGCGCACTCCGATCGACGCCTTTCTGCTGCGCCGGCTCCAGGAGCGCGGCCTGTCGTTCGCGCCCGAGCAGGATCGCGCCGCCCTGCTTCGACGCGCGTGCTTCGCGCTCACCGGGCTGCCGCCGTCGCCACGACAGGTCGAGGAGCTCCTCGCCGACCGGCGACCCGACGCCTACGAGCGGAGCGTCGACGAGCTGCTGCGCTCCCCGCGCTACGGCGAACGCTGGGCGAAGCACTGGCTCGACGCGGCCGGCTACGCCGACACCCACGGCAAGGTCAACCGCGACGAGCTCCGCCCCTTCGCGTGGCGCTATCGCGACTACGTCATCCGCTCCTTCAACGCCGACAAGCCCTACGACCGCTTCCTGCTCGAGCAGATCGCCGGCGACGAGCTCTTCGATCGTCTGGCGAAGGAGACGCCGACGCCGGCCGAGATCGACGGCCTGATCGCGACGGGCTTCCTGCGCACCGCGGCGGACGACACGGACGAGGGCGCGTTCAACAAGATCGAGAACCGCTTCCTCGTCCTCGCCGACCAGATCAAGATCTTCTCGTCGTCGGTGATGGGTCTGACCCTGGACTGCGCCCGCTGCCACGACCACAAGCACGACCCGATCCCGCAGCGCGACTACTACCGCTTCGCGGCGATCTTCCGCGCCGCTTACGATCCCTACGACTGGCGCATCCCGAACGTCGTGCTCTACCCGCCGAAGCTCTTCGTGCCGCGGCGGTACCAGCGCTACGTCTACCACCCCGCCGACCGGGAGCCGCCGGCCATCGCCCGACGGAACGCGCCGCTGCGCGCCGAGATCGACAAGCTCGAGGCGCGGCTCGCCGCCGCCGAGGCTCCGTACCGCGAGCGCTTCGCGAGGTCGCCGCTGGAGTTCGCGCCGGAGGTCGTCGCGCACTACCGCTTCGAGTCCGACGGGCCGGCGGTGCGCGACTCCGTGGACGACTCGATCGACGGGGACACCACGGGCGCGCGCTCCGACGACGCCCCCGACCTCGGCGAGGCCTGGGGCGAGAACCGCTCGAGCCTGTCGCTCGCGGGGGGACAGTCCGCCGTCATCCGATCGCAGCCGTTCATCTTCCACGACCCGTCGGCCGGCGGCGAGCCGGCGGACGCGGCGGTCGAGCTCTTCATCAAGCCGACGCGCACGGAGCCGGGCAAGCACGTGTCGGTCTTCTGGACGACGACCTCGACCAGCAACGCCGAGCGCTTCAACGTCCACCTTACCTACGACCGTCCCGACCCGTCGCTCGGCGGCGACTTCAAGGGCGTCGACGACGGCTCGGCGGTGGCGACGGCGATCTCGAGGACGACCCATCGCGTCCGCGCCGGCGAGTGGACCCACGTCGCGATCCTGCGCCGCGACCTCGGCGGCGGCAAGCTGCGCTACGAGTGGTACTTCGACGGCGAGATCGACGCGTCGCAGACGGCGGAGGTCTCCGAACGTCACCCGCGATCGCGCCAGTGGACGATCGGCGGGCGCCGGGGCTTCGAGCTCGACGCGCTCATCGACGAGGTGCGCCTGTGGCGCGGGCCGGTGAGCCCGGACCTCTTTCTCGCCGCCGGGGCGAAGCGCTACCCGCCCGGAAGCGTGCTCGCCGAGCTGCGGCGCGCCGTCGTCACGCCCGCGCCGCGGCGCCGCAGCGACCAGAGGCGACTGCTCGAGGAGCACCGCGAGCTCCAAGAGCCCACCCCCGGCCCGCGCCCCGCCCCGTTACCCGCCTTACCGGAGCAGGCCCCCCCGCCCCCCCCCCCCCCCGACCCGGGGCCGGCTCGAGGCACGGTTCCCGGAGTTCCGGGAGCTGGCCGCGCGGACCCGCGAGCGCACCGTCGCGCTGCGCCGGCAGATGTCCACCGATCTGCGGATCCACGGCATCTACGACGTCCCCGGTGAGCCGACACCGGTGCACGTCCTGCGCCGCGGCGATCCCCGCTCGCCGGGCGCTCGTGTGGAGCCGGGAGTGCCGGCCGTCCTGCGCGACGGCATCGAGCCCTACCGAGTCGAGAAGCCGCGGTGGTCCACCGACACCAGCGGCGCGCGCCTGGCGCTCGCGAGGTGGCTGATCCAGCCCCGCCATCCGCTGACCGCACGCGTCCTCGTCAACCGCATCTGGCAGCACCATACCGGCCGCGGTCTGGTGAGCACGGCGGCGAACTTCGGCGGGGCCGGGGCCGCGCCGAGCCACCCGGAGCTCCTGGACTGGCTGGCGACCGAGCTCGTGCGCTCGGGCTGGAGCGTCAAGAGGCTGCAGCGGCTGATCGTCACCTCGACCTTCTACCGCCAGGCGTCGGCTCCCGACGCGCGCCGCGAGGCGGCCGACCCGGACAACGCGCTGCTGTCGCGATTCCCGTTCCGCCGCCTCGACGCGGAGGCGATCCGCGACTCGATGCTCGCCATCGCCGGGCGACTCGACGAGACGCCCTTCGGTCCCGCCGACGAGCTGATCGTGTCGCCGGACGGCGAGGTGTCCGGGAAGCCGACGCCGCGCGGCTACCGCCGCAGCATCTACCTCGCGCAGCGACGCTCGAAGCCGGTGACGACGCTCGAGCTCTTCGACGCGCCGCCACTGCTCGTCAACTGTATCCGGCGCACGGAGTCGACGGTGCCGACGCAGGCGCTGCAGCTTCTCAACAGTGACTGGACGGGGCAGCTCGCCGGCGACCTCGCCGGGCGTGTCGCGCGCTCGTCCGGCGACGCGGCGGAAGCGCGGATCGAGCGCGTCTTCATGATCGCGTACGGCCGCCGGCCGGCCCTGGCCGAGACGCGCGAGGCGCTCGCCGGTCTGCGGGACCTCGAGGCGGCGTGGCGCCGGCACCTGACGACGGCGCCGTCCCCCGGGCCGGCCGGCGA
>CAYMLL010000394.1:0-6073 GCA_964390645.1 uncultured Planctomycetia bacterium
GTCGGCGTCCTCGCCGCCGACGGCTACCTGCGCATCACGGACCGCAAGAAGGACATGATCATCAGCGGCGGCGAGAACATCTCGTCCAAGGAGGTGGAGGACATCCTCGCGCGCCACCCGGCGGTGGTGGAAGCCGCCGTCGTCGGCATGCCCGACGAGCGCTACGGAGAGCGGGTCTGCGCCTACGTGATCCTGCGTCGCGGCGCCAAGCTCGAGATCCCGGAAGTAGTGGACCACTTCGCGGCCGAGGGCGTGGCGCGCCAGAAAACACCCGAGCACCTGGTCGAGGAGGACGAGCTGCCGCGTACGCCCATGGGCAAGGTGCGGAAGGTGGAGCTTCGGACACGGTTGCGGAAATAGCGCAACATGTCTCTGCCGGAGATGGTATGATATCATACCACCTGCAAAAGGAGCCCTCCCTTGGCGCCACTCAACTTCGGCATCTTTGACACCGAAAATCACGACGACGCGCCTGGGGATACGTTCCGCCCTCTCGATCCGTCCATGGCCAACCGCGCCGTGAAGATCATGAAACCCGAGCCGGAGGCGCTAGAGGCGAAATGAGCAAGAACGAAGAGCGAAACCGCGCCGCGGCAGC
Organism: uncultured Planctomycetia bacterium; assembly: GCA_964390645.1. Classification (GTDB taxonomy): domain Bacteria; phylum Planctomycetota; class UBA8108; order UBA8108; family UBA8108; genus CAYMLL01. Next base: position 599 of record CAYMLL010000394.1, read on the forward strand.
GGCCCGCGACTACGATCCCAGCAAGGCGGAGTTCCTGGAGCACGAGTTCGAGACCTACGACCTGCTGCGCGAGCACCTCCCCATTGCGCGAAGCGAGGCACCCCAAGGGGTGGGCGTCGCGGGCGGCAACGTGGGTTGGGTGCTCACTCGCTATGACGACAGCTGCGAGGTGCTTCGCACCCCCGAGGACTTCTCCAGTCAACTCTCGGACTATCCCGTGCGCGCCTGGATCCCGCAGGCCATCGATCCGCCCATGCACACGGGCTACCGGCGCATGCTAAATCCCTGGTTCACCGCTGATGCAATGACGAAGCTCGAGCCGCATCTCCTGGAGTACGCAGAGAAGCTCGTGGACGAGATGCTGAAGGAAGACGCCTTCGACTTCGTGGAGAAGTTCGCCGATCCCTTCCCGGCCGCGATCTTCTGCGAACTCGCCGGCTTCCCGGCCGAGGACTACACGCGGATCATGGACTGGAAGAACACCATCATGCACGCGAATGACGGGCACCCGCGCGGCCGCGAACTCGTGCGCGCACGCGCACAGGCCATGGGACTCGAACTCGGCGAGGGTGACACCCCACCGCCGGAAACGGCGACAGCCGTGGCCGGGGCCGCAGCCCAGGAAGTGTACGCCTACTTTGGCGAGCTGCTCGAGCAACGGCGCGCCGACCCCAGAGACGACCTCATCTCGAAGTTGCTCGACGCGAAGTACCAGGGCGAGCGCCCCCTTTCCCAGGAAGAACTCGAGGACACCTTGTTCCTGCTCTTCATGGCGGGGCTCGACACCGTGGCGTCGGCGCTGGGCTTGATCGTGCAGGGCTTCGCGAGCGACCCCGACAAGCGCCGCGAGTTCATAGCGTTGATGGATGACCCGCAAAAGCTTGGCCCAGCCATCGAAGAACTCGTGCGCGTGCACGCGATCGTGCTGCTACCCCGGCGCCTGACGCGAGAGCTCTCATTCAACGGGGCGCTCTTCCGCAAGGAGGACATGGCGACCGTCCCAACCATGGCCGCGAACCGGGACGCTGAGGAGTTCTCCAATCCCAACGAGATCCAGTACGACCGCTCGCCCAACCGGCACCTGGGCTTCGGCTTGGGGCCGCATCGCTGCCTGGGAATCCACCTTGCGCGCCGCGAACTGCGCGTCGCCCTCCAGGTACTGCACCGCAAGCTTCCCGACTACCACCTGGATCCCGAGCGCGACGCGGTCGCCGTCGGCGGCATGAAGGGGCTGGCGTCGCTACCGCTGGTGAAGGGCTAACGGGCGTGCGCGTTTATGTCAAAGAGAACGAGTGTCAAGGCCACGGCACCTGCGTGATGGTTTGTCCGGAGGTCTTTTCCGCGGACGAGCAGGGCTTTGCGGTCGTCGAGAACGCGGAGGTACCTGCCGCGCTCGAAGACGCTGTACGTCTCGCCGAAAGCCGGTGCCCGGAGCGGGCAATTCAGCTCGAGAACTGAAGTCGCCGAGCTGAATCTAAATCCAGGAGAGCGAAGATGACCAAGCCCCTCGATGGTGTTCGGGTGCTGGAAGTGGCAGCCTGGACCTTCGTTCCCGCTGCGGGGGCGATCCTCTCCGACCTGGGCGCCGAGGTGATCAAGGTCGAACCGCCGACCGGCGATCCCCAGCGCGGCCTCATGAACATGCTGAACCTCTCGGGTGGCGGACCGAACCCTTTCAACGAGATCCCCAATCGGGGAAAACGCAGCATCACACTCGATCTCAAGAACGAGGCCGGGCACGAAGCGCTACTCCAGATCGCCCGGAGCAGTGACGTCTTCCTCACCAGCTACCTGCCCGCTCTGCGCGAGAAACTGCGCGTCGATGTCGACGACATCCGGGCCGTGAACGATCGCATCGTCTACGTGCGGGGCAGCGGCTGGGGGGCGCAGGGGCCGATGCGGAACACCGGCGGCTACGACCTTGCGGCGGCCTGGGCGACCTCGGGGTTTGCCGAGCATCTAATGCGGAAGGAAGACGGCCCCGCACCGATGCCCTCCGCGTTCTTCGACCTCCAGGGAGCGAACACCATCGCCGGCGCGATCGGGACGGCGCTCTACAAGCGGGAGCGCACCGGGGAGACATCTCTTGTCGACGTGGCGCTGATGAACGTGGGCATGTGGACGATGTCGCCCGGCATCGTGAGTGCGCCCTACGTAGACACGCCAGCCAAGATGTCCCGGCGCGAACCGGGCAACCCGATCACGAACTGGTACGAGACCCAGGACGGGCGCTGGATCTACCTGGTGCTACTCCAAGCCGACCGGTTCTGGCCCGAACTCTGTCCGATTCTCGGGCGTCCCGATCTGGTGGACGACCCGCGCTTCCGCGACGCCAAGACGCGCTTCGAGAATCGCAGCGCGTGCGTGGCTGAACTCGATGCGATCTTTGCGGAGCGCACCCTGGCCGAGTGGCAGGAACGGCTCCAGGCACTCAGTGGTGTATGGGCGCCGGCCATCACGTACCGGGAGATCCACGAGCATCCCCAGGTCGAGCCGAACCGATTCCTGGCCGAGGTCACGGGGCACGACGGCCAGCCCTTCCGGCTGGTTGCTGCCCCGATGCACTTCGATGAATCCCCCACCGCACCGGAGACCCCAGCACCCGAACTTGGACAGGACACGGAGTCCGTGCTCACCGATGCCGGTTTTGACTGGGACGCAATCGCCGACCTCCGCGAGCGCGGCGGGCTGGGTTGAACGGACCACCCGAACGATTTCAGGCACACGAAGGAGAACTACCATGCCCGACATGCAGATGGAAGATATGGTCATCGCGAGCGTCGACGACCACATCGTGGAACCGCCCGACATGTTTCAAGGGCATCTGCCTGCGGATGTCGTGCAGCCGCATATCGTAGAGGAGGATGGCAAGCAGGCCTGGATCTGGGACGATATCGTCACCATCAATATCGGCCTGAACGCGGTGGTCGGCCGGCCCAAGAACGAGTGGGGCATGGAGCCAGCACATTTCGATCAGATGCGCAGGGCCGCCTTTGATGTCGACGCGCGCGTCGACGACATGAACGTGAACGGCATCTTCGCATCGCTTTGCTTCGGGACCTTCCCGGGCTTCGCGGGCAAGATATTCACCCACCGCGCCGAAAAGGATCCGAGCAACGCCTACCGCGTGCTCCAAGCCTACAACGACTGGCACATCGACAGCTGGTGCGCGAAGCACCCGACGCGTTTCATCCCACTCGCAACCGTGCCGCACTGGGATGCGAACCTCATCGTGGAGGAAGTCCGGCGAGTGCACGCGAAGGGCTGCAACGCGATCACCTTCCCGGACAACCCCGCAGCGGCCGGGCTCGCCAGTCTCCACGACGAGTTCTGGGAGCCGATGTGGAAGATCTGCGACGAACTGGGGATCATCATCAACTGCCACATCGGAACCGGGTACTCGCCGCCCTACCCTTCGATGAAATCGCCCATCGACGCGTGGATCACCGGGATGCCGATCTCGATCGCCAACTCGGCCGCGGACTGGATCACCCTCGATGCCTTCCAGCGCTATCCCAACCTCAAGATGGCGCTCTCGGAAGGCGGGATCGGGTGGATCCCGTACCTGCTCGAGCGAGCGGACTTCACGAACGCTCATCACGGGGCCTGGACCAATAAGAGTTACGCAGGCAAGAAGCCGAGCGAAGTCTTCCGCGAACACGTCATCACCTGCTTCATCGAGGACGACGTCGGTCTCGCCAACCGCCACCTCATCGGTGTGGACAACATCTGCCTCGAGGTCGACTACCCGCACTCCGACTGTACGTGGCCGCACACGCCGGAGGGAGTCTGGCGCAGCCTGGAGAGCGTGCCCGGCGGCGTCCCCGACGATGAGATCGAAAAGATCACCCACGAAAACGCGTTCCGACTCTACCGCTTCGACGGTCTCAAGAAGGCCGGCGGCCGCGAGAAGTGCACAGTCGCCGCACTACGCAAGCTGGGGGCGGACGTCGACACCCGCGAAGTCTCGCTCGCGGGCATTGCACCGCGCGGCCACGCCCCCGGCAAGGTGGTGACCTCGGAGGACATTCTCGGAGCCATGGCAGCGCAGCGAGGCGAGTGACCGAACGCGGCACTGGAAGCCCACTCAATACACCCAATTTCAAGCCCATTCTTCGCGAACCATCCGGGAGTCTGCCGGCTGATTATTGATTCACGACACCGTCACAAGCCAACCCGCCGCGAAAGAGCACCTTTCACTTCGCTTCACTCTTCATTGGCCTTCCAGGCACGGGTCTCGACGATGATCATTTCCCGAAACTTGGACGGCATGTCCCAGGTCCCCTGCCAACCCTTGGGCACCACGAAGCTCTCGCCGACCTTATAGGTCTGTTTCTCACCATCGCGGGAAGTCAGCGTCACCTCGCCCTCAAGCACGAACACGAATTCGTCATAGGGGTACGGGTAGCTGATATCAATCAACGCGGGCTCCGCCGCATAAACCGTCACCACGAATTCGCCCTTGTGCAGGACTTTCATTGCGTGCTCGTTCGTTCCCTTGAGTACCATCTCTGCAGGCCACGGCGGTATGTTGTCGAGCTTCAATTCCCGCATTTCTCCGACCTTCAGGCCCAGGACTGCCGATGCGGCGTGAGCTTGAATCCCTGCCAAGGCAGTCGCCAGAAATAAAATCAGACTCAGGGTTTTCATGGCTGTTGCTTCTCCTTATCTAGTGGCCCGCAGGTAGTGGCCCACAGGCCTTCATTCTCGCCGTCACCGTAGGCGCGCGGCCAGGTCGAGAAAATCACGACCACGATTCCAGCCTCGGGCGCAACTCGCGAGTCAGGCCATTTGGGTCTCGGCGACGGATTGCAAGCCGAGGTCAGCGATTGACTTCTCTCGCATTTCTATCTTTCGGACCTTGCCCGTCACCGTCATCGGGAACTCTGACACGAATCGGATGTACTGCGGGATCTTGAAGTGGGCGATCTTTCCGTGGCAAAACGCTTTGAGCTCGTCTTCGCTCAACGTCATACCCGCTTCCAGCTGGACCCAGGCCATGATCACCTCGCCAAAACGCTCATCGGGAACTCCGATGACCTGCGCGTCCGCGACAGCGGGGTGGGTGTAGAGAAATTCCTCGATTTCGCGTGGATACACATTCTCTCCGCCTCGAATAATCATGTCCTTGAGGCGACCCACGATGTTGACGTATCCATCCGCGTCCATGGTTGCGAGGTCACCGGAATGCATCCAGCCCTCTTCGTCAATGGCCTGAGTGGTCTTTTCCGAATCTTCCCAATACCCCAGCATGACATGAAACCCGCGCGTGCAGTATTCACCTTCCTGGCCGCGCTCAACTATGTCGCCCGTTGCGGGGTCGACAATTTTGGCTTCCACATGAGGCAGAACCTTTCCCACGGTCGTCACCCTATGCTCCACCGAGTCCGTCGCCGCGGTTTGTGTCGACACCGGAGACGTCTCGGTCATCCCATACGCAATGGTCACCTCGGACATATTCATCACGTCGATCAC
>CAYMLL010000395.1:0-6066 GCA_964390645.1 uncultured Planctomycetia bacterium
GCGACGTGGGTGAGGATTCTGACGAATGAGGCTCCCCGATCGGGCATGTTTGGATCGAGGCGGCGTTTATCTTTCCAGAGTTGGCCGACCAGCGCGCGCTGAACGGGATTGAGGCCCGCCATGACGCGGTCGACGTAGGGCTGGTGGCGACTTCCGTGGTAGCCCTTGGGAAGGGGGTTCTTGTCAATGCGGGCGAGGAGGTCCGCGGTCTTCGATGTCCCGGCGGCAGGCCGTTGCGGTGCGTTTCTTCGGGGCTTCTTCGCGGCGGCCAGTTCTTTGGGTGTGAGCCATTCCGGAGCATCAGCCATGACACTTCGGTAGATGGCAGTGGCCTGTTTTTTCATTCGGGCGACGAGTTCCGGGTGCTCTTTCGCGATATCGTTTTGCTGCCCGAGATCCTTTGAGAGATCAAACAGCCGGACACCGCCGATCCCACTTTTCTTGAGTTCGGGAATCCAGGCTTCGTTGAAGTAGTACAAGTCCCGATGTTGTTTCTGCAGTCGATTGGCCTCGGGATTGGCGAATCTCCCGTTGAACATGCGAGAGCGAAGATCCAATCCGCCCAGCTCTTTCTCGAGATCATCGCCGAGGACTTCTTCGACTTGCTTCATGAGTCGATCGGCGGTCTTGAAGTCAATCGGCGATTTCGCAGTGCCGGAGGTGAACAGAGTGTGGTCACCCATCCTCATTGCCATGCTCGCTTGACTCATCCAGAAGAGGGGTTGATGCCTCTCGAACTTTCCAGAACGGGTGAGCAGAGGCGCGAGATCAGAGCCGTCGAGATGAACACCCCCAGGTTTCTCGATGCCTGTCAATCCGCAGAGGGTGGGAAGGAGGTCGACGGCTCCGGCGGGCTCGTCCTCGACGCGGCCGCCGGGGATCCCGCCTTTCCAGTGGAAGATGCCGGGAACGCGGTGCCCACCTTCGAACTGCGATCCTTTCTTGCCGCGCAGTTCTCCGCTGCGCTCCTGCAGGTAGCTGCCGTTGTCGGAAGAGTAGACGATGATGGTGTTGTCGAGCTCGCCGAGTTTCTCGAGCTTGGCGACGAGGCGTCCGATGGCCCGGTCGGTGTTGTCGATGGTGCCGTTGTAAATGGCGGCCTGATCGTCGAGGGCGCCGTACTGGGAAACGACCTCGTCGGGCGCAGCGATGACGGCGTGGGGTTCGTTGAACCAGAGGTTGAGAAAGAAGGGCGCGTCGGGGGCGCGCTTTTCATCGAGCCAGGTGAGGGCTTCATCGACGACGATCTGGCAGGAGTAGCCTTTCATCGGTCCCGCGCGCTCTCCGTTGCGAAGGAAGTTGACTGGGTCCTTGTGATTGGGCTGCGCGCCGTTGACGAGGCCGAACCAGTAGTCGAAACCATGGTCGGCGGGGGTGAGATTCTCGCGCTTACCCGTGGACATGCCGAGGTGCCATTTGCCGAAGTGAGCGGTGGCGTAGCCGTTGTCCTTGAGCACCTCCGCGATGGTCTTTTCGCTCTTCAAGAGATGCATCTTGTGAAGCCGTTCGCTGATGACGGAGTAGACTCCGGCGCGATAGTGGTGGCGGCCCGTGAGGAAGGTGGCGCGCGAGGGGGAGCAGGAAGGGGCCCCCGAGTGGAAATCGGTGAAGCGCACGCCACCAGCGGCCAACTTGTCGAGGACGGGGGTCTTGACGGGACCGCCGTAACAGCCGAGGTCGCGGTAGCCGAGGTCATCGACGAGGAGGGTGACGACATTCGGGCATTTTCGGGAGGTGTTGGCAGTGGAAGCCGCCGAGACTTCAGGTTTGTGGGACTGCCGGGACTTCTTAGCAGTTTCGCTGCGAGTCGCGTTGCTACCGGAGCGTTCAGCCTTGTTTCTTGGCAGCCATTTCTTGAGTTTGGTTTTCGCGTTTGCAAACCGCGTGTCAGTGGCGAGGTTCTTCCACTGATGCGGGTCTTTGGCGGCATCGTAGAGCTCTTCACCGCCGTCGGCATAACGGATGTAGTGCCAACGCTGAGAACGGACGGCGTGGTCGCCCTGTAGGCTGATCACCGCCGGATATTGCCATTCGGTTTCCGGCTTGCGAACCAGCGGTGCGAGACTGCGTCCGTCCAGTCCGTCTCGCGCCGGCAATCCGCATAGCTCGACCAGAGTGGGATACAAATCCACCAGGCTGACCGGCCGCTTACATCGTTTGCCCCGAGTTGCCGGCAAACCTGGATCGGAGATGATCAGCGGCGTCTTTGCCCCTTGCTCCCACAGCGTCAGTTTGGAGATACGGTCTTTCTCACCGACGTGATAGCCATGATCGCTCCACAGAACCACAATCGTGTTTTCGGCGTATTCACTTTCCTCCAACGCATCCAGGACGACTCCGACACAGGCATCCGCGAATGAGCACGACGCCAGATACCCCTGGACGGCTTTTTTCCACTCGCCGTGCTCGCGGATGACGCCAAAGGCTTGGCTCCCGGCGGAGTTCTGTCGACGTCCCCTTGGCGGAAGGTCATCCAAATCGTTTTCAAGACAGACCGGCAGCTTTATTTTCTCCAAGGGATGCATGTCGAAATATTTTCGCGGCGCATACCAACGGAGGTGCGGGCGAAAGATGCCGCAGGCCAGGAAGAACGGTTTGTCGTGATCGCGCCGCAGGAACGCAGCGGCGCCCTCGGCGGTTTTCCAGTCGGCCGTTTCACTTTCCGGAATGTCCAGCGGCTGCCAATCCGCCCAATCTTTGAAATACTCGTGGGTGAACTTGTCGCTCATCCCATGCAGCAGACGTTTTCCGTTCCTGGGAAACGGCGTCCCATGCTCGGTCGAATATTGATGGTCCCAGGATTCCCGGTCGGAGAACTTGCCTTGCGGTTTATGAAAAATCTTGCCGCCCGCCACGGCCGTGTATCCATGCCGGCGAAAGTACTGCGGGATCGTCACCCAATCCTTGAATTCCGGCTTGTCCCGGAACCACGAAACGGCTCCGGACCGACCATACCTGCCTTCGTTATTCCAGATACCGATGGTCGACGCCTGCAATCCGGTCATCGTCGCCGTCCGTGAGGGGTTGCACAAAGGTGCCGAACAATACGCCTGCTCGAACAGCACGCCCCTCGATGCGAGCCGATCGATATTGGGTGTCTTCGCCTGGGGATGTCCTCCAAGACAACCAACCCAGTCGTTCAAATCATCGACGGCGATGAACAGGACGTTCGGCCTATCGATCGTGGCGTCGGCGTGAGCTTGTTCGAAAGCAAGTACCGAAACGAAGAGAAATGCGATCGCCAGTTTGGCTGCGAATCGATTCATCTTCGCTGCGATATCTGTCGGAAAAAGTCTCATTTCGCTTCTGGGGTATTTTGTGAGGACGAAGTTGCTCACTTTGGCACGTCTTCGAAGTATGGATAGCGGTAGTCGGCCTTGTCGTCCGTCGAGACCTTATGCGTCGAACCGTCTTCAAGTTTGTAGAGATAGAGCTTGCCGCCTGCGTGATAAACGATCGAGGATTCGTCTTTCGACCAACGTGGGTACGCAAACCAGATCGGTTTTCCGTCCTCGTTCGCGAACGGCTCTGCATTGGTGATCTTGCGGCTCTTGGCATCGAGGTCCGCGACGTAAAGGGTGCGTCCGGGAACTCGTCGTTTGACCCCACGATGGAACTCGAAGCAGACTCTCGTTCCGGTCGGCGAGAGACTGACTCCGTCAAGTACTCCCGTTCTTGCCAATTCACAGTCAATGCGTTCGAACGTCGGATTGACGTTCTTTCCAGGCGTCATTAGGTAGTACCCCATGCCTTGGCCTGGTGGATTCGATCGCACGAGGATCCGTCCGTCAGTAAGAGCACGTGTAGGCCCAGGTATGATGTCCTTTGTCGGTGAGAGGGACTTCCTCACCAGGCTTTGCACCAACCTTGCTGGCCATCACCACGTAGCCACCCGTCTTTGGGTTCTTTCAATTCCAAATCGGAGTATTCCTGCCGTCGCGCGTCCAGGTTTGATTGAAGTCCGTGTGCGTGCCGTCGGTTAGTTGGTGTAGCCCGGTTCCATCTGCATGGATCACGTGAATGGCCGTTTTCCATTTCGATACATCGGGGTCGACGGTCCCCGATAAAAGGACAGCAGCCAGAATTGAGAGGATGAACCGGAGGGCAGACATCATTTCCTCTTCGGGCTAAAGGTGAATCCAGTTTCAGATGGGGAGTCATCGCCTACCGCGACTTTCACCTCCTGCTCCCCAAAAACTTCGTGCCAAGCCACAAGCGTGTATTTCCCCGCTGGAAGATCGCGTATCGAGAAGCGCCCGTCCTCATCCGTCACGGCGAAGAAGGGATGGTCCATCACCCAGAAATGAGCGGTCATCCACCGGTGGAAGTCGCACTTGATGGTGATGGGGCCCTCGGCGGATTTGAAAGTCCTCTCGCGGTCCGGCGAGCCGGCGGGTTGGGCTATGTTGAAGGGGCGATTCTTTCGAGACAGGGAGCGGATGTTGTGAAGGAATGGGTCGCCGTTTTTCATGACCAGCTCCTGGCCGACCCGCAGCCCCAGGACACGCGGGCGGAAGATGGATTTCTGCTGGTCGATGACAGCGGGACCTTTCGGCAACGGGAAATCTCCCCGGATCGGGGTTTTCACATAGACAAAGACGTTGGCGAGGCCGCCGGATTTGCTGAGGAGGATGCTCTCGTCGAGAGCGGGCTTTCCGTTGTAGAGCTTGCGGCTGGCTTCATCCAGCGGGAGGCGATTCGGCTTGGGCCGCTTACCTTCGAACCGAACCTTTCCGTTGAGTGGTGGCCTCTGCTTCGCCGTCACATCGACGACCTTGGCGCTGAGGATGAGTTCGCGAAACGCGTCGTCGCTGACGTCAGCCAGTGAATTTTGGAAGGCGATCAAGTTGGGGATATCGGCGGCGGAGATCTTCAGCGCAGCATAGTCGGGGTCGCCCTTGGCTGCCTTCGCCATCTTGCCGCGCAGGATGGCTTCGAGGTCGTTCGCCGACCATTTCCGACCGCGCAGCGACCCGCCGGTGGGGATTGCGAAGCCCGGCGACGAGTGGCAAGCGGCGCAGTTGGTGACCTTCGCGTTTCCCTCAGAGCCGAGGAAGGTCTTGAAGCCGTGGTAGGACGCGCGCTCCATGCCGGGAGGCAGTTTGAGAAGGACTCGTCCCTCCTGATTGGCGAGCCGGCCGTGGATGCGGCCCGCGAACTGGTGTGGTGTTTCTCCCGCGCGCGACTTGTCAGGGATGCGATTGACATAGACGAACGCGTCGAAGGGCGAGCGTAGCGAACTGTCGAGGCGATGGACGTGCGGACCTGCAGTTGCTGGAGCCGGTTTGTTCTCCTCCGCGACGAAATCGAGGATCTTGATGAAGACGTTCCCGGGGTTCTCCATCGGGACATCGAGCTTGCGCCGACGGTTCCAGAGGCGGCCGACGCGACCGCGTGGATCTTCAGGCAGGCTCGCCATGATTCGGTCGACGTAGGGCTGATGCTTGGGGCCGCCGCCCGGATAATCCTTTGGCAACTCGCGCGCTTCAATCCTCGCATAAAGCTCCCCGAGCTTCTTCGCCTGCTTCGCGCGCTCCGCTTTGGAGAGCACACCTTGCTCCTCGGGGCTGAGCTCGATCGGCGTCAGCTTCATCCCGCCGACTTCCTCGTCGGAACCGTCGAGGAGCTCCAGCTTGATGATGGTGCCGCAGGCGTTTTCCATGTGCCGTGCCGGTCCGCTGGTGCTGGTCCAGACGTTGCCATCTCGATCGAACTCTATCTCGCGCGTGTAGCTGACGCGGTAGGGTAGCGGAAACTCGATGAGGTACTCGGTGGCCGGGTTGAACCGGTAGAGCGTGTCGTTGCCCGTGCCACAGATCCAGACCATTCCATCGGGTGCAACGTTGAGGGCGTAGGGAATCTGGTTGAGGTAATCGGGCAGCGGGTAGGTGGTCCACTTCTCGCTCTTGGGATCGAACTTGCCGAACACACCCGAGCCGAAGCCCGGGACCCAGACCATCCCGTCGGGAGCCACGTGGAGTCGGCGAGGCCCTCGGAAGGGAGGATTCCACTCGGTGATCGCGCCATCGGGAACCTTCGGATCGATGCGCCCGATGCGGTTGCCGT
>CAYMLL010000396.1:0-6036 GCA_964390645.1 uncultured Planctomycetia bacterium
ACTCTGGACAAGTTGCAGATCCAGCCGGACCTGGTCGCCAGATGAGTTCGTTGGATAGCACGAGTTCTACTTCCGTAGATGAGCTCGGCCTCAGCGTCGTTGAAACAGCTCCGACAGCACCAGCCCTCGGATTAAACTCCGCAGTCGGTAACCGTCCGCCTTCGCCGTCATGGCGATCGCTTGAAGTTGCCCATGATCGTCGACGGTCATGACTCGACGCAGGGCGTAGGTGGCGAGCTGCTCGACGAACGCCTCGGCCAGCTGGGCTTCGTCCCCTGCGAGAAGCCTCTTGAACTCTGCCGCGCCCGAGAACTTTCGTCCGTCTGGCAATGTACCGGATGCATCAACGGGCGGATTCTTGCCGACTCCTCCTTCGACTCGCTCGGTGTCGCGCCAGCGGCCGATGGCATCGAAGTTCTCGAACGCCAAACCCAGCGGGTCGATCTTCGCATGACACGAAACACAGTTCGGGTCCGTCGCGTGCTTCTCGAGCTGTGAGCGAATCGTCGTCTTCGGCTGGTTGCCTTTCACCGGCTCGAGCGGATCGACGTTCGGCGGTGGCGGGGGAGGCGTGCGTGCCAGAATCGTTTCGGAAAGCCACGCGCCTCGGTGGACCGGTCGATGGCGCGTGCCGTCGGAAGTGAGCGAGAGGATGGAAGCGTGCGTCAGCATTCCTCCTCGTCGCGACTCCAGTCCGAGCTTAACCCGCGTGAGCTCTGACGACTTCGGAGTCGGCAGCCCGTAGTGAATGGCGAGCCGCGAGTTGAGCATCGTCCAGTCGGATTGGACGGACTCGCGGAGCGGCAGGTTGTTGCGGAACATCTCCGCGAAGTAGGCGGTGGTCTCGAGCACCATGCTGTCCTCGAGCCACGGTCCGTACTCCGGATAGAGCTTCGGATCGGGTTGAAACATACCCACGCGATGAAGCTGCAGCCACTGCTTCGGGAACGAGTCGAGGAAACGCTCGATCTTCGGATCGGCGATCATGCGATCGAACTCGGCAGCGAGGCGCTCGGGTTGATGGAGTTTGCCCTCTCGCGCGGCGGCAAAGAGCGTGTTGTCCGGCATCGAGCTCCAGAGGAAATAAGAAAGCCGACTCGCGAGCTCGAAGTCGTTGACGTTTGCGCGGTTCTTGTCGGCGGACCCCTCTTCGAGGTTGAAGAAGCTACGCGTCACCAGAACGCTCGTGAGTGCCGAGCGGTACGCCGCGCGAAACTTCTCGCCGGCTTGCCGTAGCGTGACGACGAACTTCACGTAGGGATCGATCTCCGTGTCGGACACCGGACGGCGCCATGCGCGTTCGGCGAACCGCCGCAGGCACGCTTCGAGCTCCTTCGGGTCATCCTCGTTGGCGGGGAAGACTCCCCGCCCCTCGACCAATTCGGCCTTCGTCGCAAGCGGTCCGTCGACCTCGACCCGGTCGACGAGCAACAATGGCATGACGGGGCGGCCTTGCTCATCGACGATCTTCGTTTGATACGACTTGTGACCGCCCTTGAGCGACGCCACGGGTGTCGAGGCGTCAATCGTCTCGTTGCGAAACAACCTGTAGGCACCGTTCGGGTGTCGCTGTGATCTGGCGTGGTTACGAATCTGGTAGCCCCCGACGGGCAGCAAGAGATCGAATTCGATGCTCCGCGGCTTGTCTTCTGCGGTCACGAGATCGACACCGGCGAAGGGCTTCTTGTGGTGGTTGTGCCACAGCGACAGTCGCGGCGCTCTGCCTGTGAACGCCGGCAGGCCACTCGCGTGAATCTTGATTCGGTAGTGCCCCGGACGCTTCAAGTCGAACGCGTGCCAACTCTCACCCAGCTGCAGGAGCTGACGCTTTCCCTTGCCCGGTGATCGGTCGTTGACGCCGGATCGCGGTGTTCCATCGGGGAAGGCGCGTTCCACGATAGCGTCCGCGGCGTCGAGGTATCGTTCGATGTGCGAGGGGGCGGTGGAAAGCAACGCGCCGATGCGATCGAAGCCGTGCCACCGTGGGTCTTCGTTGAACGCGCCGGGTGCTTCGACATCGAACACCACGCCGAGAAGATCGTAGACCGTGTGGGCGTATTCTTGCCGGCTGAGACGGTAGTGTTCCACCAGTCCGCGACGTGCCATGCGAGCTGCCGCTCCCTCGCGAATCTTCGTCGTCAGAGCGTCGACGACGTTGCCGATCTCTGCCGCGCTCGGTTGCCGCTCCTTCTTCGGCGGCATTTCGGCCGCGTTGATGCGAAATACCACCTCGCTCCACTTCTCCGCAATCTGCGGATTCGCGAAGTCCGGCGCGAGAGTGTCGAGTCGAAACTTTCCCTTCTGCGTCTCGCCGCCGTGACAACGGAGACAGTAGGTCTTGAAGAAAAGCTGCAGTGTCCTGTCCGCGCCGTCCTCGGCGTTCACTTTGCTGGTAGGGAATCCTACCGAGAGCAAGAGGACGACGGTGAGCGAGAAGGCCGGCGTCGCGCGCTCGAGCATGCTCATGGCAGAACCATCTTCTTCGAGCGCTCGAGAGCCTCGGGCGTCGACAGCCACTCGTCGTGCGAAAGCAAGACGTACGTCCACGGCCCCTTGACGCGGATGATTCGGCCAGGACGAAACCCATCCAGCATCTGCTTGACCGTCATGCGCATCTGAAAGCCACTGCTTCCGGCTGGTGGGTTCTTCGTCTCCTTCCACTCGAGAATGGATCCGGGCGAGGCGTACTCCTGGTGATAGCTCCAGGTTCGCAGCGTCGTGTAGGCGTTGCAGATCTTCGGGCCTCGGCCCTTCATGTCGCGGATGTCGGTATAGAGCGAAGCGTCCATACCGCCGAAGAACGTCACCGTGACCTCGCCGCCGCCGCTGTCGTTGTTCTTCACCGCGTCGACCCAGCCAGGAAGTAGCCGCGAGCGGATGAGCTTGAGATGGCGTTGGCGCTGCAGCTCGGTGCAGGCCTCCAAGCTGGCGTCGTCGAGCCAGATGTCGGTCGTGGCCAAGCTTCGGAATGGGCCCCAGGTCAGGTTGACGTGAACGTCTTGGCCGGTCGCGACCCGATCCCTGCCGACGAGTGCGCGGTTCTTCCAAATGCGCGTGGCCCCGTCGATGTTGAAGCGGACCGGCTTGTTGATTCCGCCTGCGATCTCGGGGCCGACAGGCTCGACCGAGAGCTTCAGCAGCCTCGCCGGTCCAGTTCCTTGCTCGATGCCGACGACCTTCCACGAGCGTCCTTGACGCGAGTAAAAGCCGACAGCGTCTTCGAGCAGGATCGCGTGGTTGTACTTCGCCGTGTTCTTCTTCGACCGAAGCGGGATGGTTTCCTCTTCCCCTTCGAGGGGTAGCAGGAACCGTCCGTAGACGTGCGTGCCTATGGGAATGTCGCGTACACAGGCTGGAGCCCCGTGATAGCGCACCATGCCGTACGGAAGCATGGCGAAGTAGTGGCGTTCGCGGTCATTGCCTTGACGAAGACCACCGCGGCGGTTCATGGGATGGCTGAGGACGAGATCACCCGCCAGCTGGATTCCGGCTCCTTTCGGAGGAAAGACGCCGCGCTTCGGAACGTGATCGCGCAGCGTCGATTTGTCGTCAGCAGCCGCAGCGATTCCCGAGACACTCGCCCACAGGATCACGGTCGAAAGAATGGCACTCTTCACGAAACGATCTCCGAGATCTTCCCGTTCGAATCGGCGAACGTCTCGGCTTCGACGCCCATTCTCTGCGCGACGGTCAGGAGGAGGTTGCTGAAGTGCGCCTTCGAGTTGACGGCACCGTGGTAGACGCCAACGCCCTTGCCGTAACCCTTGAACCCGCGAGCCTGCTGGTTGAAGTCGACGTGCGAGCCGTGCTTCATCCCGATTCCGCCGCCGCCAGCGAGGACTAACGGCAGACTGGTGGTGCCGTGGCTGTTTCCGTACGAGAGGCCGCTGCCGTAGAGCGCCACGGTCGAATCGATCAGAGGCTTGTCGCCCTCGCGGATCTGAGATAGCCGATCGAGGAAGTACGCGAACTGCTGGAAGTTGAACGTGTCGCTCCGAGTCAGCTGCGAGAGCGATTCCTTGTTGCCGTTGTGGTGCGAGAGCGAGTGGCGGTCGCGGTTGACGCCGATCTCCGGTACGGCGGGTCCCGTTCCCTCGTTGCCGGTGTTGAAGGTGACGACCCGAGTGACGTCGGTCTGAAACGCCAACACGATGATATCGTACACCGTGCGCAAGTACTCGCCGAGTCGTTCGAGCGGCACGTTGCGATTGAGCTTCGAGGTCGTGCCTGCATCGACCTTGGGCCGCGGCGTATCAAGCCACAGTTCGGCTCGCTTCGTGCGAATCTCGACCTCACGAACGGCGGTCAGATATTGATCCAGCCGTCCGCGGTCGCCTTTCCCCAGGTTGCGGGAGAGCGACCTCGCGTCGCCCAGTACCAGGTCGAGCACGCTTTGCTTGCGACGTAGGCCTCGACGCTGTTTCGCGACGCCGCCCTTCGGCTCGGCGAAGAGCGCTTGAAAGACGACTGCCGGGCTCTTGCGCGCCGGCAGCGAAATTCCGTCGGCGCTCACCGCCAACGTCTGTCCTTGATTGCTGATCTCGAGCGAAGGGTAGCGTGTCTTCGGGGCGACGATTTGCGCGATGAGTTGGTCGACGGAGATCGAGTTCCGATCGGTCGGGCCGTGCTTCGCGCCGGTCAACCACGTCTGCGTCGCACTATGGGCGATGCCGGCGGCGTTCGGATGGTAGAGACCGGAGATCGGCGTAATATTCGAGCGGTGCTTCTCGAGTGGCGAAAGGATGCGAGAGAGCTCGTAGTCTCGTCCCGCCTGCGGAATCTCGTAGTCGTACGTGTTCACGCCGTTGGGCAGGTAGATGAAGACGCTACGACGAGGTCGAGCAGCCGTCTCCGCAGCACGCGTCGGCTGCATGCAATCGAGCAGCGGCAAGGCGAGCGAGACGCCCAAACCACGCAGGAAGTGACGTCGATGGAGTTGTCCATCTCGCGTCAGGAAGTTTGCCATGTCGAGCCCTCGTTGCTCCGTTCGATGTCCGAGACTTGTGCGACGGACATCCTACTGCAACCGTTGGTTCCGAGGGAACCGAAAGAGCGGCTCACCGAGATGCTGGGCGTCCATTGGTCGGGGGAGATGTCGTGCTGGTGATCGAGCTGTGCGCCGCTTTCCGAGAGATGGTCGTCGAGAAGCATGCCGAGGCCCTCGAGGAGGAAGGCTACGGTGACGCGTTGCCCGCAGATCTCCACGAGAGACGGAGGATCTTCCGCAAGGCTGTACGCTGTGCGCTCGTCGCGCACGGCATTCTTCACTTCACGAAGAGGCGAGTTTCTCTACCGAGACGATCGCTGCGGGCGGCAGGGAATATGTAGGGGGCACACAGCTGTGGGGGACGCCTCGGACTCTTCGTGCAGTCAATAACTGCAGAGGTGTGGTTCACCGAGGGCAGTTGCGGCGGAGGCTACAGTCCGTCGTACCAGCGAAAGTGGATTTCTCTCACCGCTCCTGAAACAACTCCGACATCACCAAGCCGCGAATCATGGTCTCTAGACGGTAGTCGTCGGCTTTGGCGGATGCAGTGATCGTGTGGAGTTGCTGGATGTCATCGACGGTCATGAGGCGCCTGAGTGCATACGTGGCCAGTTGTTCCAAGAATGCTCCGGCCAAGCGGTTATCATCGTCGGCGAGCAGCTTCTTGAACTCCGCCGGGCCGGCGAAAGCCTTTCCATTTGGCAGGGTTCCCGATGCATCAACAGGCGGATTGTCGCCCGCTCCGCCGTCGATACGCTCTGTTTCGCGCCAGCGGCCGATGGCGTCGAGGTTGTCGAATGCCAAACCCGGTGGGTCGATCTTTGCGTGGCAACTGGCGCAGGCGCGATTTGTTCGGTGAGCTTCTAACTGGGAACGGATTGTTGCTTTCGGCTGGCGTGGTGTCCGAATTCTCGGACGTATCGTAACCGACAAGCGTTTCCGTCGTTACACGTTGGAGGACCCGTCGATTACCATCGCCCGGCTGAACAACATCCACCCTTGGCAGCTGTTGATCGTCAGCGTCGCAGGTGCGGTCAATCGGCAGCGAC
>CAYMLL010000397.1:0-6006 GCA_964390645.1 uncultured Planctomycetia bacterium
ACATGGAGAACAACCACTACCCACGCCGGCCGATCCGGTCGCGTTTCCGGCGCTTCAAGGAAAAGACGAGAAAGAACGCGATGCAGAAGGCGGGGCTGGGCAAGTCCGAGAAATAGCGCCGCCGACGAGGTAGCGATGTCGACGAAACGTAGCGCGATGAGACGCGCCGCAAGCTCCTTGCTGATGGTCGTCCTGACGGGCTCTGTGGCCCACGCGCACCCCTTTCACGTCAGCGTGGCCGAGGTCGAGCACAACCGCGAGACGCGCAGGCTCGAGATTTCTCTGAGGGTTCATCCTGCCGATCTCGAGAAGGCGATCAGTCGGCGTGCCCGACGCCGGATCGACCTCGAACGCTCCGAGGGCCTCGACGAGCTGATCGCCGCGTACCTGCGTGAGCGGATCGTCGTCCGTCCCGCGAAGGGAGCCCCGGGCGAGCTCGTCTGGGTCGGCAAGGAGGTCGACGTCAAGCACGCGTGGCTCTATTTCGAGATCCGCGTCCCGGATGGCGTCGACGGACTGCGGGTATCGAGCCGCGTTTTCTTCGAGCTCCACCGCGAGCAGTCGAATCTGGTCACCTTCAAGGACGCCGGGCGCCGCGCGTCGCTGCGTCTCTCCCCCACGCGCTCCGAGGCGGCCGTCCTCTGGAAACTCGCACGCGGCGGAATGTCGTGTTCCCGAAGCGCCGGCTTCGATACGATTCCTGACCGACCGTCCGCCCTCGAAAGGCGCTGCACCTTCGGGGCGACCCGCTCGCGATCTTCCGGTAGGCGCCGCCAGCAACCGTACCCATGGATCCGACCCCAACCGCCCATCACTCCCTCCCCGGAACTCCGATCTTCCGGCTCCGCCGGGGCGGAGCGCCATGATCGAGCTCTTCGTTAGCATCGCCGCACTCGCGATCGGTCCGCTGATCTACTGGGGTTGCCGCAAGTACGGCGGCGCGCTGGCCCTGCTCGACGGATTCATCTTCGTGTCGATGGGCGGCCTGATCCTCGTCGACGTGCTGCCGACGGTGGTCGAGCAGGGCGGCTGGGCAACCTTCGCCTTCATCGCCCTGGGACTCGTCGGCCCGACGGTCCTGGAGCGCTGGTTCCGTCGCGCGAGCGGCCAGACGCACTTCGCCGCACTGGTTCTGGCGCTCGTCGGTCTGGCGCTTCATGCCGCGATCGACGGCGTCTTCCTGGACGACAGCAACGGGACAGGCGGCCACCACGAGCACCGACACGCGATGGGCTCGCTCCCGATCGCGATCATCCTCCACCGATTGCCGGTCGGCATGACCGTGTGGTGGCTGATGCGCCGCAACTACGGCGTCACGGCCGCGATCGCGGTGCTGGGCCTCATCGCTGTTTCGACGGTCGTCGGCCATCTCCTGGGCAGCACACTCGCCGATAGCTCCAGCTCCGTCGGCATGGCCTGGTTTCAGGCCTTCGTCGCCGGATCACTCCTCCACGTCGTTATCCACCGCCCCCATCAGGAGCAGGGCTCGTGCTGCGAAGACGGAGCCACGACGAGACCCGAAAGGCTACACGAGGGGATCGGCGGTGTACTCGGGCTCGCCCTGGTAGCGCCGCTGCTTCCCGCCGTCGAGATGTCGACCGGTCAAGCGCACGAGGTGGATCACGCCGGCGGCTTCCTGGACACCTTCCTGTCGCTGTCCTTCCAGAGCGCGCCGGCCCTCACTCTCGGCTATCTGATGGCCGGAGCCCTCGGCACGTTTCTACCCGGTTCGTCGATCCGCTGGCTCGGTCGCGGCCGCCCCTGGAATCAGGCCTTCCGCGGCGTGACGCTCGGGCTTCCGCTTCCGGTGTGCTCGTGCGGCGTCGTGCCGCTCTACCGTACACTGGTCGAGCGAGGCGCCCCGCCAACGGCCGCCATGGCGTTCCTGGTCGCGACCCCCGAACTCGGCATCGATGCCGTGCTGCTCTCTATCCCCCTGCTGGGCGCAGAGCTGACAATCGCTCGTGTAGTCGCGGCGGGGTTGCTCGCTCTCGTCATCGGCGTGGTCGTCGGACGCATGACGGGCCGGCGTCCGGCGCCGGATCTCGAACCGGGACCCGAGCTCGACAGGAGATCCGAGCAACCGGACTCCACGGACGTCGCTCGGACGTCAAGCCTCACCGCTCGTGTGAGAGGCGCGCTCCATCTCGGCTTCGGCGAGCTGGTCGATCACACGGGCCCGTGGATCGTGCTCGGCCTCGCCGTCGCCGCGTTGACGAAGCCCATCCTCGACAATCACGATCTGTCGAACGTCCCCGACACGCTGCAGGTGGGACTCTTCGCCGCGCTCGGCGTGCCGCTCTACGTCTGCGCATCGGGCGCCACGCCGCTGGTCGCGGTGCTCGTGCTCGGCGGCGTGTCGCCAGGCGCCGCGCTCGCCTTCTTGCTGACCGGACCGGCGACGAACGTCGTCACCTTCGGAGTCCTTCGCAGCCTCCACGGTCGCCGCATCGCGCTCGTGTTCTGCATCGCGATGATCGCTCTGTCGGTGATCATCGGAGTCGGCGCGAACGGTCTCTTCGATGGGCTCGAACTGGAGCGGGGAGGCGAGATCGCGCACGACTCCGCGTCGACTCTCCAGACGCTGTGCCTGGGCGCGCTGGCGCTGGTCTTTCTCGCGTCATTCGTCCGCTGCGGGCCACGGCAGTTCGTCGGGGAGATCGCCAGCGGGCTGGATACTCACCCGTAGCATGTTGCGTTCACCCCGGGAATGTTCATCACCAGACCCATGCCGAAGACCACGATCTACCACAACCCCCGCTGCTCCAAGAGCCGACGGACCCTCCAGCTACTCGAGGAGCACGGCATCGAGCCCCATGTCGTCACGTACCTCGAGACGCCGCCCGACGCGGATACCATCCGCGGCATCGTCAACAAGCTCGGCATCTCGGCGCACGATCTGCTTCGACGCAACGAAGCTCCCTACAAGGACCTCGACCTCGCATCGAAGCAGGACGACGATGACGCTCTGATCGCCGCAATGATCGCGAACCCCGTCCTCATGGAGCGGCCCATCGTCGTCCGTGGCGCCAGGGCACGGATCGGCCGACCGCCGGAGGGCGTGCTGGAGATTCTCTGACGGGATTCCCTGACGGCGCTGTCGGCCCGTCCCGCTGACTCCGACGTCAGATCTCGTAAGTGTACGTCGCGCCGACGCCGAGCGGGATGCCGAGCTGCCAGTAGAGCAGCAGGAAGATCGTCCACAGGACGAGGAAGAAGATCGAGTACGGGATCATCAGCGACACGACCGTGCCGATGCCGGTCCTCTTCGAGTACTTCTGACAGAAGAGGACGACGAGGGGAAAGTACGGCATCAGGGGTGTGACGATGTTTGTTGTCGAGTCCCCGACGCGGTACGCCGCCTGGGTGAGCTCCGGAGAAATGCCGAGCGACATCAGCATCGGCACGAAAATCGGCGCGAGCAAGGCCCACTTCGCCGACGCCGACCCGACGAGAAGGTTGACGCCGGCACAGAGGATGATGAGGCCGATGATCGTCAACGACGCCGGCATCTGCATCGCCTTGAGAACGTCCGCGCCCTTGACCGCCAGAAGAGCGCCGAGATTCGACTGCTTGAAAGCGCTGATGAAGAGGGCGGCGAAAAACGCCATGACGAGGTAATACCCCATCGTGCTCATGGTCGAGCTCATGCCCTGGATGACGTCCTTGTGGTTCTTGAACCTCCCGCAGACGTAGCCGTGAACGACGCCGGGAACGAGGAACAGCAGGAAGATCAGCGGCACGATGCCCTGCATGAGGGGAGCGGAAAAAGCGGTCAGATCCCCCTCGAACCCCGCCTCCGTGCTGCGCAGCGGCGAGCCCTCCGGAATGCACGCCACAATCAGGGCGCCGACGCCCACGAGCATCGCGATCAGTCCCGCGTACATGCCCCTGCGCTCCTCGGGCGTGATCGCCTCCATCTTCGGCATCTCGGCCTCGTCACCGTCGATCTCCGTCGACCGCAGGCGTGGCTCGATGATCCTGTCGGTGATGAACCAGCCGGCGCCGACGATCAGGATGCTCGAGACTCCGGTGAACAGCAGGTTACAGAGCGGATTGACCTGGCGCTCCGGGTCGAGGATCGCGACGCCCTCCTGTGTCAGCCCCTGCAGGAGTGGATCGATTCCCGAAGGAATGAAGTTGGCGCTGAAGCCCCCGGAGACGCCCGCGAAGGCCGCCGCGATGCCCGCGAGCGGATGGCGACCCGCTGCGAAGAAGATCACGCCGCCGAGCGGAATGACGAGAACGTAGCCCGCGTCCGCGGCCGTGTGGCTGACGATCGCGACGAGGATCAGCATCGGCGTCAGGAGGGTCTTCGGGGTGAACGCCAGGAGCTGCTTCAGGACCGCGTCGATGAACCCGGATCTCTCGGCGACGCCGACTCCGAGAAGCGCGACGAGCACGACTCCGAGCGGATGGAAACCCGTGAACGCCTTCACCATGCCGGCGAGGAACGCCGCCAGCGCCGTTCCGCTGAGCTGATTCTTGACCTTCAGCGATCTCGTCTGAGCGGGGAGCTTCGCGGGATTATCGCGAGCGTCGCTGTCGGCGGCGTCCGAGAGCTGGCGAACGCTCTCGGAAATCTCGGTCGCCGACGTCGACAGCCGGGTCGCGTCCTGCGAGAAGCCGTCCGGAGCGTGTGTCTCGAGCGCGGCCGTCTCCTTCGACAGCGTCTCGGCGGCTCCGAGGGTCGCCTTGGCGCGCTTCTCGAAGCTCAGCGCCTTCTGCGGCACCTCGAACTCGTGCCCGGAGAAGACAGCGGACGCAAACCACGTCAGCAGCAGGGCGAGGACGAAGAGAAGGGCGGGATCGGGCAGCTTGTTCCCGACGCGCTCCACCCAGTTCAGCAGCCGGGTCATGATGCCGGTCCCGCCGGCGCCACCGTTCACGCTCATCACTACTCTCCCACTTCTATCCGTGCTCGGCCACCTTCCGGACGCGGCCAGTCTACGTGCATCCCGACGCGCCTGTCCACCGCGACGCGGCGACGCCCGTCTCCCGACGTACGGGCCGCGTCTGGATCGAGGTGACCCTGACACTTTCGGAGGCCGTCCTTTCGGGAGATCGCGGTACGCTGCGAACTCGCGATCGGCGGCGAAGGCTTTACGGGACCGGCATTCTGGACCCGCAGATCCCGCTCTGCGACACGCGGAGTCGAATGGCGGTGGCCGGCCATGGGAGTACCACGCCGTGCTCATCCTCGCTCCTCGCCCTTACAATGCCGCCAGGAGACGGTTCCATGACCCCGAGCGCATCAAAGCTCCTGACGCGGCTCTGTATCGCGACTGCGGTCCTCGTCGTCGCTCCAGGGTGTGCGTGGCGTGACGCACCTCGTTTTCGCCTGGCGACATTTCACGCAGACGTCACGCCGCCGATCGGACATCCGCTTCTCGGAGGACCGTGGAAGCCGGCGACAAGCGTACGCGACCCACTGAGGGCTCTCGGCTTCGTCCTCCTCAGCGACGAGCTGCCGATCGTCTTCGTCGCCGTCGACTGGTGTGAGATTCGCGGCGAGTCCCACGATCGATGGCGCCACGCACTCGCCGAGGCCGCGGACACGACACCGGAGCGCGTGCTGCTCACGAGCGTCCACCAGCACGACGCGCCGCTGGCCGACCGCGCGGCGCAGAGGTACCTATCCGCGCACGGGCTCGATGGAGCGTTGATGGACGTCAAGTTCGCGGAGAGGACGATTCGTCGGGTCGCGAGGACCCTCGAGGACTCCATCGAGCACGCCAGTCCAATCGACGGGATCGACACAGGCCGGGGAAAGGTAAGCGACATCGCGTCGAGCCGCCGAGTCGTCGGCGCCGACGGCAAGGTCACGTTCAGCCGCTACAGCTACACGCGCGAGGCCGCGACCCGCGACGCCCCGATCGGCGAGATCGACCCGTGGATCAGGTGCGTGCGATTCCGTCGAGGCGAGCATCTCGCACTCGTGCTGAACGTATACGCCTGCCATCCGATGAGCAACTACGGATCCGGTGCGATCAGCGCGGACTTCGT
>CAYMLL010000398.1:0-5997 GCA_964390645.1 uncultured Planctomycetia bacterium
CGCGGCGACTAGGAGTCGCCGGAGCTCGCCAGGTACAAGCCGGCGGTGGACTCCTCGGTCGACCGCGCGCTGCGCTGGCTGGCCCGCAGCCAGCGGCCGGACGGCTCCTTCCCCGGACAGCACGGCACGACGAACGCGGTTCCCGGCCTCGTCGGCATGGCGCTGCTGTCCAAGGGCTACCTGCCGGGGCGGCCTCCCTACGGCGAGACGATCAACCGCTGCGTCGACTTCGTGCTCTCGACGCCGGCCGCGAACGGCTACCTCGGCGTGCGCGGAGGCCAGATGTACGGACACGGGATCGCGGCGCTCTTTCTCTCCGAGGTCTCCGGCATGATCGACGCCCGCAGGCAGAAGAGACTCGACGTCCTGCTCGCGAAGGCGCTGAAGGTCATCCTCGACGCGCAGAACGTCCGCAAGGGCGGCCGCAACCCCGGTGGCTGGCGCTACCAGCCCACGAGCACCGACAGTGACCTGTCGGTCAGCGGCTGGAACCTGATGGCTCTGCGCTCGGCGCGTCTCAACGGGGCGCTCGTCCCCGTGGACGCAGTGAAGAAGGCCATCGCCTACGTCGATGCTTGCCATCACCCGTCGACGGGAGGCTTCGGCTACCAGCCGGGCTCCACGAACCCGCCGATGGCGGCGGTCGGTCTGCTCTGCCGCGAGCTCTCCGGCCATCATGCCGACGAGGTCAATCGCAAGTGCGCGGACTACCTGCTCAAGTCGCTCAAGCCGAGTCCGGGATTCATCGACGGCGGCCACCGCGAGTACGCGACGTACTACATGTCGCAGGGTATGTTCCAGATCGGCGGCAAGCACTGGGAGCGCTTCGGCAAGGCCATGTACGACCACCTCCTGCAGCGGCAGGCCGCGGACGGTGCGTGGCGCGGTGGCAGTGGCGACGCCTACTCGACCGCGATGTACGTCCTGGCGCTGACGGTCTCCTACCGGCAGCTGCCGATCTACCAGCGTTGACCCCGGGCGCGGAGTGCGGATGGTGCCCGGCCGGCCGATCTCTCCCCGGACCGACGACACTCGCGCGCCGCCACCAGGGGTCATCGCGTCTCGAACAGCGTCCTCACCCTGGCGCCGTCGAGCGCCTCGGCCCAGATGCGGACGTCGTCGATGCGTCCGTCCATGAACTCGTCGCCGCTCGAGTTGCCGATGCGCAGCGTCTGCCCGGGCCGCATCAGCCGCGGGGTGCCCTCGAAGGGGACACTCTTCTTGATGTCGCCGTCGAGCCACAGGCGGCACTCGTTCATCCCGCCGTCGACGACGAATACGATGTGGTACCAGCGACGGATCGACAGGTCGCCGCCCTGCCCGTCCTTGCCGACGTCCTCGCGGTAGAAGTTGACCCTGGTCTCGATCCAGCGCACGCCGTCGCCGATGTCGCCGTGGACCTTCGACGCGTTGACCTTCATGTCGAAGCTATACTCGCCGCCGAAGCGCGTTCCCAGGATGCCCGAGAAGGTCGGCTCGCGCTCCAGGTAGACCCAGGCCGAGACCGTGAACGTTGACAGGGCCAGATCCTCCGAATAGGCGACCGCGACGTGCTGCCCCTGCGGACGGTCGAAGAGGAGAGCGCTCCCGAGCTTTCCGGGTGCTCTCGTGGCCCCGACGATCTTGCCGTCGTGCTCGCCGACGGCATCGCGCGCCGTGTCGTCGTCGTCATCGAGCTTCCAGTGGGCGACGGGGCGTGGCAGGCGACCGCTACCCGTCGCGTGTCGCACGACGAAGTCCGCCATCGCCTCGTTCTCGAAGAAGCCGCGCCACATGTTGTGACCCTGACCCTTCGGGATCACGAGGCGGATCGGCCCGCCGAGCTCGTCGTAGCGCTTCGCGAGCGCGCCGGAGTTCGCCTCGATCGGGACGGTGCGGTCGACGTCCCCGTGGATGTGGAAGATCGGCACACGCGCCTTCGCGAGCGGCTCGAGGCGTGGGATCGGATTGTGTCGCGAGAGCTCGGCGGCGAGCCCCCGCGTCGAGAGCCCGTAGGCCCCGGCCGCGCGAGCGACGCCCGGATAGCTCGCGATGTCGCAGACGGGATAGATCCCGGCGACACAGCGGACCTTCTCCGGATGCTCGACGGCCCAGCAGTACGCCATGAGCCCGCCGCGACTGCGGGCCAGGAGGCAGGCCTTCGAGTCGAAACGGTAGGTCTTGACGACGTGAGCGTGAAGCGCGTCGAAGGTCGCGCGTCCCTTCGGATTGCCGTAGGACTCACCGACGTCGACTCCCGCGATCGCGATCCCCGCGGCGAGGAACCGGCGCATGAGGAAGCCCTCGTCGCGAGCGTTCGGGAGACCCTCGCCGAGAGTCGGCGCGTAGAGTACCCACGGGATGGGCTTGCCGGGTGTCGTCTTCGCGGGAAGGATGACGAAGGCGGGGCGACCGTCGACCTGCAACCTCCGGCGCTCGAGATCGGGGGTCTTCGAGGTCTCGTCGTCGGCTGCCGCGATCGGGCCGAGGAGCGCGATCGCCGTGAGCAAGGTCGCGGGCATGCAGGTACGTTCCTCGTCGGTTCTGTCGTCAGCCCCGAGTCTCTCGGGTCGCGAGCGGGGCGTCAAGGTCCGTGAGCGGTGCGGACGAGACAGGCGGGAGCCCGTTCGAAGGAGTATCATGGCTCCTGCGTCGGATCGGCGGGCGAGATTCGGGAACCATGAACACCTCGGCGACCTTGAAGCTGCTGCTGCTGACGCTCGCCTTGAGCGCGAGCCACCCGGCGCGTGGCGACGAGACTCGTGACGACGAGGCTCGTGGCGACGCGCAGTGGTGGTCACTGCGACCGCCATCTCGGCCCGATCTGCCTCCGGATCACCACTGGTGCGAGGGCGAGATCGACCGCTTCGTTCTCGCACGGTTGCGTGAGGGCGGCCTCGAACCGAGCGACCGAGCGGACGCGCGAACACTGATCCGGCGCCTCTGGCTCGTCCTGCTCGGCGTGCCGCCGTCACCCGAGGAGGTGGAGAGCTTCGTCGCGAACTCGGCGCCGGATCGCTGGGCGCGGCTCGTCGACCGCGCCCTCGACGATCCGCGCTACGGCGAGCGCTGGGCGCAGCACTGGCTCGACGTCATCCGCTGGGCCGAGACCGCCGGCTTCGAGACCAACAACCCCCGCGAGAAGGCGTGGCCGTATCGCGACTGGGTCATCCGCTCGCTCAACGCGGACAAGCCCTACGACCGATTCGTTCGCGAGCAGATTGCGGGAGACACCGTCGGCGAGGATGCGGCGCTCGGCTTCCTCGTCGCCGGGCCCGCGAACCTCGAGGGGCAGATCGGCGAGGACGAGGCGTCGATCCGTCAGGCGAGGCAGGACGAGCTCGACGAGGTCATCGGCACGGTCGGCCAGGCCGTCCTCGGCCTGACGTTGCAGTGTGCGCGCTGTCACGATCACAAGTTCGACCCGATCTCGCAGCGTGACTATTACGCGATGCAGTCGGTCTTCGCGGGGCTGAGGTATGGACATCGCAGACTGCGTGGCGCCGAGGACGACGCGTGGATCGCGAAGGCTCCCGACGTCGCGCGGCGAGCCGAGTCTCTGGGTGCGCGGCTCGAGTCGATGCGGGTGAAGCACGGGCTGCGAGGGCCGCTGGCGGACGTGCAGGAGG
Organism: uncultured Planctomycetia bacterium; assembly: GCA_964390645.1. Classification (GTDB taxonomy): domain Bacteria; phylum Planctomycetota; class UBA8108; order UBA8108; family UBA8108; genus CAYMLL01. Next base: position 3,609 of record CAYMLL010000398.1, read on the forward strand.
AGACCTTCGACCCGACCTCGACCGGACGCGTACGGATGAAGATCCGGGCGACGGCGTCGGGCGGGAGCGCATCGCTCTTCGAGCTCCAGGTCTGGACCGCGAAGCGTGGCGGCGAATCGCGGAACGTGGCGCTCGCGAGCTCCGGCGGCTCGGCGACCGCGTCGAGCTTCGCGCTCGAGAATCAGACTCGACATCCCGACAACCTCGTCGACGGCGAGCTGGACTCCACCGGCACCGGCTGGCCCTGGAAGGCCGCGAAGGCGGGCCCCGCGTGGGTGGAGGTGACGCTCCGCGAGCCGGCCGTCATCGATCGCATCGTCTGGTACGGCGGAGGGGGGATGCCGGTCGACTACGAGATCGAGACGCGGTCACCTTCCGGAGGATGGAAGCGGGTCGCGCACACGCGGGATCGACTGCCGCGCGGCGATGATGGACGCGCCGCGGACAGGGTCTCGCTCGAGGGCGTCCGCGCGACGGACGTCGCCGAGATCGTGCGCGTCAACAAGGAGCTGGCGGCGGCGCGCGCCGAGCACGCGCGGCTCTCGGCCGGCCCGCAGGTCTTCGGCGCGACGTTCGCGTCACCCGATCCTGTCTGGCTGCTCGCGCGGGGGGCTCCGCTGCGTCGCCTCGAGCGCGTCGCGTCCGACGTGCCCGCGTCGCTCGGATCGCTCGGGCTCGAACTCGACGCGGGCGAGGCCCGGCGGCGTGTCGCGCTCGCGCGGCACCTGACGCGACGAGATCATCCGCTGACGGCGCGCGTCATCGTCAATCGCATCTGGCAGCACCACTTCGGCGGCGGTCTCGTGTTGACCCCCTCGGACTTCGGCAGGATGGGAGCGCGGCCGAGCCACCCGCTGCTCCTCGACTGGCTGGCCGTCGAGCTCGTCGACCGCGGCTGGTCGCTGAAGGCGCTCCACCGGACGATTCTCCGCTCGGCGACTTTCCGGCAGTCGAGCCGTCCGCGGACGGAGGCGATCGACGTCGATGCGGACTGCCGCCTCCTGTGGCGCTTTGCGCCGCGTCGAGTCGAGGCCGAGGTGATCCGCGACTCGATCCTCGCCGCCAGCGGCACGCTGAACCCGGACAGGTTCGGCCCGGGCTTCGACTTCTTCCGGCAGAAGGGCGGTCTCAGCGACTACCACCCGCACGAGACCTTCGACGAGCGCGGCCGGCGGCGCATGATCTACGCGACGAAGATCCGCATGCAGGCCGTCGACATCTTCAGCGCCTTCGACTGTCCGGACGCCGGGAGGATGACGGCACGCAGGAGCCGGTCCGTGACGCCGCTGCAGGCGCTGAGCCTGCTCAACAGCCCGTTCGCGAACCGTCACGCGAGGCTCTTCGCAGGACGCGTCGAGCGCGAGGAGGAGGGGCTCGATCGGCGAGTCGCGCGGGCGGTGCGGATCGCTTTCGGGCGCTCCCCCGATGCCGGTGAGGCCGCGCGTCTCTCGAAGCTCGCGATGGAGCACGGCCTCGAGGCGGTCTGTCGCGTGCTGCTCAACGCCAGCGAGTTCGTCTACGTCCCATGACAATCCGTCGTCGTCCACCGCCGAGCCTTCTCGATCGTCGTCGCTTCCTCTCGCGGACCGCGGACGGGCTCGGCTCCATCTGCGCGGGTGCCGTGCAGGACCGCCTGGCCGGCCGCCCCGCCGGCCTGCACAACCTCGAGGCCTGCCTGGCGCTCGACCCGCCCGGTGTAGGGCTGCTGGCCGTGCCCCAGGGAGAGCAGGGGACCGGCGGGGCCTGGGTCTTCCAGCCGGTGACGCCGGTCGCCATCGAGGTCCACCCCGGCGAGGCGCTCACCGGCAGGGTGTTCGTCCTCTACCCGGGCGTGGCCGCGACGGACGAGCTGTGCAGCCCGCTGCGACCGGACAGCCCGTGCGACCCCGAGAGCTGCCTGCTCGCGCCGGCGGCCGTCCGCGCCCACGTCTCGCCGACGGGCTGGCTGGCCCTGGAGCACGGCGGGGTCGACGCCTGCACGGAGGAGTGCAACGACCCCTGCGAGCCGGACGCCGACGGCTGCCAGCGGGCCTGCTACGACGCCGCCCACCCTCCCGGCGAGCGCTGCGACGGGCGGGACGACGACTGTGACGGGAGGCTGAGCGAGCGGGACGCGTGCTGCGTGACGGGCGTGACCAACCCGGGGGCGCGGGTCGTGATGGGGAGCCCGGCGAACGAGCCGCACCGGGCGGACAACGAGGAGCAGCACCGGGTCCGGATCACGCGGCCCTTCCTGATGAAGGCGACGGAGGTGACGCAGCGGGAGTGGGTGGACGTGGCACAGACGCAGGGCTGGGAACGGCAGAACCCGGCGGAGCACGACGATGTCGACAACGCCGACCTCCACCCGGTGGAGTCGGTGAGCTGGTGGGGGGTGCTGAGGTACCTG
>CAYMLL010000399.1:0-5972 GCA_964390645.1 uncultured Planctomycetia bacterium
GTTCCGTCGAGTCTTCAGGGTTCGCGGTACCAGCTCCGGCCAACTCGACGAAATGGCCACGGCGTTCCAGTAGCAGCTGACGAAACGTCCTCCCGTCACCGTCCAGGATCGCCTCTTTCCCGGTCGCTCTCTCCCATCGAAGGACAGCCACGTCCACGAAAGCCGGTGATATCTCCATCGCACGGCAACGTCGGGCAAGTTTCTCAGCCGCGATGATCTGACTACCCGATCCAGAGAAAGGCTCAAGCACAACCGCACCGCGTCGGGTGTGTTGCTCCATTGGAATCTCGAAGAGTCGAGTCGGCTTCTGCGTCGGATGCTCGTTGCCGACAACCCTCGCCTTCCCTTCCCAGTCGACTTCCCACACCGTCTCGAGCTTCCCGGCCCCATGCGGTGGCTTGTTCCCGCGCTTCCACCCGAAGACACACGGCTCGTGACGCCACCGGTAGTACGAGTGACTGTACGTCGCCGACGGCTTCACCCAGACGAGGACCTGATGGAGAAGCAGGTCGTGACGCTCGAAGAGTGCGGCAATGGTCGGTTGCTGAACGTGCGCGTGCCAAACGTAGATTCCGGTGTGCGAGTCCAGACGCGGAAGAACGACCTTGAATACGTCGTCGAGAAACTCACCGAGATCGGCGATATCGATCTCCCGGTACACATCAGACCAGTCCTTGCCACTGTCGCCCGGCCGGTCGTCGCCGGTATACGAAACGCAATACGGCGGATCAGTCGCCAGTAGCGCAGCGGTCTCGCCATCGAGAAGACGCCTCAGGTCTTCAGCTTCTGTCGAGTCGCCGCAAAGGAGACGATGGTCGCCAAGTAACCAGAGGTCGCCACGGCGCGACACAGGCTCTTCTGGTGGGTCGACAGGTCCTTCGTCGTCTATGTTACCCACGTCTATATCCGCCTGAAGACCATCGAGGAGTTCGTCGATGTCCGAGTCGGAATAGCCGACGCCGTCGAGTTCACCAGCGTCTCGCAGCTCTGAGAGAAGGCGGCCCAAGGTCTCCTCGTTCCAGTCAGCGAGCTGCCCGGTGCGATTGAGCGCGATTCCCAAAGCGGTCGCAGTCAAGTCGTCGACATCCAGCTCGACGATGTCACACTCCGTCCAGCCCAGCTGCTTCATGGCAGATAGACGTCCGTTGCCACCAATGACACGACCGGACGATTCCTGAACGACCAGTGGCTCCGCCTGCCCGAAGCGAGTCAGGCTCGCGACGATGGCGTCCATGTTCTCGGGACCGTGGTCACGAGCGTTGGCCGGATCGAGGTGGAGCGACTCGATGGGGACGCGCTTGATCGTGAGGTTCTGCTGTTCCATGCCGACTCCGAAGGATGGAGGGATAGTCTTGGAGTTCGGCTTGGAATTGGCCCGAAGGCCATTGGAGCTTTCTTGGAGTTGCGACCTATTCTACCCCGGCATGATCGACGGGAACAGAACGGCCCCGCACTCGTGCCGGATGATCGATTGCGCCGCTACCCCAGCGCCGCTCGAAGCCGATCCTCGTCCGGCCGCATGTACACCATCGTCGACGTGATGCTGCGATGTCGAAGCGCCTCCTTGACGAGGAAGATGTCGCCCGTCTTCTGGTACAACCCCTGGGCGAAGCTGTGGCGGAGCGTGTGCGGGGATGCGGAATGATCGACGCCGGCTTTGCGTAGCCAGTGGTCGAGCCGACGCTGTACGTGACGGGTCGTCAGTCTATCGCCGTTTTGCCCGACGAAGAGGGGGCCAGTCGTGCGCTCGTCGATGTATCGACGAAGGTGGTCACGCAGAGCCGTGGCGAGAAAGACGCGCTCGGGCCGGTCGCCCTTCGTCGACCGCAGCCGAAGCTCGGCACGGTCGAGATCCACGTCTTCCACGTCCAGAGCGACGACGCTCCCGACTCGAAGTCCTGCGCGCATCATCAGATGGAACAGCGCCGAGTCTCGCCGACCGTCGAGGCCGTCCGCGTTCGCCAGCACGAAGAGCAGCCGATCCAGGTCGTTAGTCGAGAGCGTCTCGGGTGGAGCTCTGCCACAGACCGCACGCCGCACGAGTCTGCTCGGGTCCTGCGAGACATGGCCCGCCTGATGTAGGTACCGGAAGAATCCCTTCACCGAACCCCGTAGCGCGTTCATCGATCCCGCCGTTTTGAGGCCTCCATCGGGCCGTGTGTTGGGCTGTGTCGACGTCAAGAAAGTCGCGATGTCCTCGTGGTCGATCCCTCTGAGGACGCCACCGTGGCCAACGTCGCGCGCCCACGATGCAAAGAGACGGACGTGGCGACGGTACTGCGAGATCGTGTGGCTGGATCGCCCGTCGGCCTCGAGCTGGACGACGAATCTCGCCAGCCCATCTTCGATGTTCACGGTGCCCTCCTTGGAGTTGTCGCTTGGATTTGCGAGGGCCGCCCTCTCCCCGAGGACGGATGTCATTAAGCCGTGAGGACGGGCGGACGGGAAGGGGATTTCGGCGATTCTACTTGGCACAGAGACATGTGTCGACGCCGGTTGAAAGGCGCGCATATCCGCCGGCTTGACCCGTACCCCGCAACTCCGCTTCCGATAACCCGCCTCTCTCTACGAGACGTCCATACCCCGCCACCCCGCCCTTCTGGGCTTCGCGCTCGTTCTTCGCGATCGGTCTCTCGAGCGTCTTGAGACGCCAATCCGCCGCGCGTAACCTGCCCCGCTTTCCCCGATGAAAAACGGGCTCCCCGTCAATGATTTGGCGATCGTCGGGAAGCCCACATCAAAAAGACAGGGCCACTCTCCCCGAAGAGCCGGCGCCTGTCCAGATGCGACGTGGCGGACTCGACCTCCCGGCTCTTCTGTTGCGACCGTTGCGGGTCGCTCGTCTCTGTCTGTTCCTCGTGCGACCGCGGTAACCGCTACTGCGGGCCTTCTTGCCGAAACGCCGCTCGCGACGAGTCTTGCCGCGCAGCGGGGACGCGCTATCAATCCTCTGCGAAGGGGCGACGTAACCATCGCCGTCGTCAAAAGCGCTACCGAGCACGTTGCGCTCTCGAGCGGCTGACAAACACCGCCGAGCCGACAGCTTCGACGACAACGACCATCGCCGAGTTATCGCCACCGCCGCGCCCCGCTCCTCACGCTACCGTGACGCATCACGGTTCCGCTCCACTCGCCCCTGACGTACCTCTTCGGGCGAGTACCGATGTGCCGTCTCGCAATTTCTCCCTCGCACGCGACGGCTCCTCGGGTCGCTGCTGTCTGTGCGGCCAGTCCCTTTCCGGCCGCTCGCGTTATACGTTTCGCTCAGGAGAGGATCCCGGCTGATGAAAATCACCCCAGAGATCGAGGCTCAGATTCTTCGTCTTCACCACGCCGAGCGCTGGCCGCCCGGCACGATCGCTACGCAGCTCGGCATTCACCACTCGACCGTTCGGCGCGTCCTCGAGCGCGACGGCGCTCCACGTGCAAAGCTGGCACGACCTTCGAAGACCGACCCGTTCATCCCGTTCATCATCGCGACGCTGAAGAAGTACCCGCGACTCACCGCTGCACGGCTCTACCAAATGGTGCGCGAGCGCGGCTTCGACGGACAGCAGAGTCAGTTCCGAGCCGTCGTCGCGCGCTATCGTCCAGCGCCGCAGACGGAAGCCTACCTCCGACTGAAAACTCTTGCCGGAGATCAAGCGCAGGTCGATTGGGGAAAATTCGGAAAAATCCAGATCGGTGAGGCGAAGCGACCCTTCGTGGGCTTCGTCATGCTGCTTTCGTACTCGCGTGCGATTTTTCTACGGTTCTTTCCAAGCGAGCGCATGCCGCACTTCCTCGCTGGTCACGAGGAGGCCTTCTCCTACTTCGGTGGCGTCCCTCGTACCATCCTCTACGACAACCTGCGCAGCGTTGTCCTTGATCGCGTCGGCGACGCGATTCGGTTCAACCCGCAGATCCTTTCGTTCGCGGGACACTACCGCTACGAGCCGCGGCCCGTCGCGCCATACCGCGGAAATGAGAAGGGTCGCGTGGAGCGCGCAATCCGGTTTGTACGCGACAATTTCATTCCCGCTCGCACTTTCAAGAGCTTCGAGGACGCCAATCGGCAAGCCGACGAGTGGGCGACGACCGTCGCGCTCGATCGGCCGTGGCCGGAGGATCGCCGCGACTCGGTCGCTGGCGCACTCGAGCGCGATCGTGCGAATCTTCGCAAGCTTCCGAACGACACTTTCCCTTCGTCCGAGCTTGTCGAGGTCCACGTTGGAAAGACGCCGTACGTCCGTTTCGATCTCAACGACTACTCGATCCCCCCGGGCAGAGGAAAGAAGACTCTCGTTGTTCTCGCAGACCTGAGCACCGTGCGAGTCCTCGACGGCGAGGAGGAGATCGCTCGGCACGAGCGGTCCTTCGATCGCGGTCGTCAGATCGAGGACCCTCGCCACATCGAAGAGCTCAAGCATAGGAAGCGGCTGGCGCGCAAGGCGCGCGACTCCGACGTCTTGTCACGCACGGTCCCTTCAAGCGCCGTCTTGCTGAAGAAGCTCGCAGAGAGGCACCAAGCGCTGGGGCGCCATACCAAAGAGCTCATGGTGCTGCTTCAAACGTACGGCAAGGAGCGACTCGAACTGGCGATCACTGAAGTGCTCGCGAACGACGCACCGCATCCGCAAGCGGTGCGGCAAGTGCTCGAGCGAGAGCAGGAGAGGCGCGGCGAAAGCGCCGCGCTGCCGATTCCGCTTCGGCCGGATCCTCGATTGGAGAATCTCGACTTCCCGGAGCACTCGCTCGGGGACTATGACGAGTACACGGGCAACGATGGAGGCGACTGCGCAGAGGAGGACGATCGATGAAATCCACCGCAGCAAGTCCAGAGCCTGACGATCTTCGCCGTCGTCTCGAATCTCTCGGCCTCCGAGGGCTCGCTCAAAACTGGGAGGAGTTTCACGACGCGCCCTGGCTGCCGCGACTCCTCGAGGTCGAAGAAGAAGACCGTGGTCGCCGCGGTCTCGAACGTCGACTACGCAACGCGAAGCTCGGACGCTTCAAGCCCTTCGCGGATTTCGATGGCAGCTGGCCGAAGAAGATCGACAACGAGCAGCTTGAGGAACTCTTCACGCTGAACTTCATCGAGGAGGTGGCGAACGTGATCCTCGTCGGCCCGAACGGGGTCGGCAAGACGATGATCGCGAAGAACCTCGCGTACCAAGCGGTCCTGCGTGGTCACACGGCTCGCTTCGTCACCGCGAGTGAGCTACTCAACGACTTGGCGGCGCAGGAGACGGGGTCGGCCCTGACTCGGAAGCTTCGACAGTACTCGCACTGGAAGGTCTTGGTCATCGATGAACTTGGGTACCTTGCCGGCTCCGCTCGCCACGGCGATTTACTTTTCGAGGTCATCAACCGGCGTTACCAGGAGAAGCCGGTGATCATCACCACAAACAAAGTCTTCACGGAATGGGGCGAGGTGTTTCCGAGCTCGACGTGCGTCGTGACCATGGTCGACCGGCTGATCCACAAGGCGGAGGTCGTGAAGATCGAAGCCGAGTCGTACCGCCTGAAGGAAGCGAAGGAGCGCGAGGCCGAGAAGAAGTCGAAGCGCCGTGGTAAGAAAGGAGCGAAAGGAAAGAAGGGGGGTGAGGGATGATCGCGGCGAAGAAACTAAGAGAACTCCGAAACCTGATCCCGATCGACCGAGCATGCATGGAGCTCGAGGTGCCGACGAAGTACAGCGAGGGTTATCTGCGCTTTCTCTGTCCGGTCTGCTCGGAATTCAACACGGCGACGAACGTGCGGACAAATCTCGGACGCTGCTTTGGCTGCGCGAGGAACTTCAACCCGATCGACCTCGCGATGGTCGCGGGCCGGATGTCGTTTCTGGAGGCCGTCAAGCTCCTCGACGATCTGATCGAGGGCTGACGATTGATCGAGAGCCCCGCTTCGCGGATGTCACAGCCGTGGAGCGGGGCTTTCTCTTGCGGCGAGCTTGACCGGCGAATAAGCGCGTTTTTCGGCCGGCACCAACA
>CAYMLL010000400.1:0-5885 GCA_964390645.1 uncultured Planctomycetia bacterium
GCGGAACGTCTGCGTCACGGTCACCGACGAGATGTAGCCGCAGACCTCTGCCTCGACGTCGGTGTGCGCCAGTGGCACCGGGACCTTCCTGCCGTCGATCGAGGTGACCAGGGCACCGCTGCCGGGAAGGTCGTCCTGACGCGGTGGCGTCGCGTCGGTGCCCCCGGGAAGGCGCTCGATGATCCAGAGCTCGCCCTCGGACGGCAGCTTCCCGAAGCGCTCCGCAGGACTCCCCGGGGCGCGCTTCGAGCTCTTAGAGTCCTTTGACTCGAAGAGCTCGGCGGAGGGCTCGTCGACCGTCTCGGCGGCCCACTCTCCATCGACGTCGAGACCCGCGTCGACGTTCCTTCTCGCCTGCTCGCTGAGGACACCGAGGTCCCCGAAGCTCTGCGTCCGCGCCTCGCGACCGGACGCGTCCAGCCCCGCGCTCGCCGTCTCCTGCGGAGCCTGCGTCGAGCAGCCCTGAAGCACCAGCACGGCCGGAAGGACGCTCGCCAGGAGGCCCGTTGTCGATCGACTCATCGTCCGTTCTCCTTTGCCGGCCGGACGCTCGCCCGGGCCGTCACCCTGTCGCCGTTGGCGCCGCCCGCCACCACGAGCCGTGCGGTGTAGCGAACGACCCCGTCGCCCTCGACCATGAAGTGAACCCTCGCGACTCGCGTACGCGCTGTCGGCAGGTCGTCGCGGGTATGGAACGCCGCGATTATCAAGCGCCCCGACCGCTGAAGCGCCCTCGTGTCGTGGTACGGCGGCTCGCGAAAGGCCGCGTGCTCACCACCCTCGACGCCGACGACCGTCACCTTCGGCCCGTCGCCGGAGACCTCGAGCTGCCACGCCGCGAGCGGCGCCTCGCCGCTGTCCACGAAGACATCGATGGCCTCGAAGCGCGGCGCGGCCCCGTCCTGCCCGACCTGTCGCTGCCCGTCCTGCGCCGGCGCGGCTCCTGCGCCGCCAGGACCGAAGCCGCGCACGATCGCCAGCGCCAGCAGCGCCGCAAGAGGCCATCGACCTGTCGACGGACGGAACGTGGAGCCGATCATCGATCCGCCCTCCCGGACAGGTCGACTCGCACGACGGCAGCGGCGAGCGCGTCGACGTCCCGACGATCGATGACGCCGTCCGCGTTGAAGTCCAGACGCGCTTCCCGTATCGCCCGCTCCTCGTCAAGCCACCGAGCCACCGCGAAGGCGTCGAGGATGTCCACCGAGCCGCTGCCGTCGACGTCGGACGGGTCAGCGATCACCGCCACGGGATCCGGCTGCGGCCAGCCGATCCACACGGCGACGCCGAGGACGGCCACGGCGGCCGCTGCCGCCCGGCGGCTACCCCGACGACTCCCGCCGGCGCCCGGCAGGTGGACGACCGGGGGCGAGAGACGTTCCCGCGCCTCCTCCAGAATCGCCGCGTCCACCGCCGGCGGCACCTCGAGATCGACGTCCTCGAGCCCGCGCAGATCCTCGATGAGGCGCGACGGCGCGTCGAGGTCGAAGGGCTCTCTGTCAGGGTGTGTCGGCTCGATCATCGTCGTCTCCCGGACCTTGAAGTGGCCACGGTCGGGCGCGGGTTCATTCTTTCTCGTCATCCTGCAGATCGAAGTAGCGGCGCGTCCGCGGATCGGCGCGCAGAACACGCAAGGCGTGGTGGATTCTGGACTTCACGGTACCCACCGGAATCGCCAGCCGGACCGCGATCTCCTCGAGGCGAAGATCGTCGACGAAGCGCAACAGCAGGGCCTCGCGGTGGCGGTCCGACAGCGTCGCGAGGGCCGGCGCGAGCTCCCCACGCTGCCGCGAGTGCGGGCCTGACGCCGGCCCCAGGGCCGCCTCGAGCACGTCGTCGCCGACCAGCAGCGGCCGCTTCTTCTCACGCAGGCCGATCGACAGGTTGCGGACCGCCGGGTAGAGAAAGGTCGTCAGCTTCGCGGTGAGACGAAAGCCGGGAAACTTGCCGAGAAAGTAGCGGAAGGTCTCCTGGAGGACGTCGAGCGCGTCGTCCCGATCACCCGTGAAGCGGTACGCGAGCCGCACCACCCAGTCACGGTGGCGCACATAGAGCTCCCCGAAGGCGTCGCTGTCTCCGCCGTTCATGGCGGCGATCAGGTCCTCGTCGCTGCGGCTGTCGGGGGCAGGCTCGCGGCGGCTCAACGGTACCTCCGGGAGGACCTCCCGGGAAAACTCCCCGGCCGGATCGGCAAGAAAACAGGGACCCGCGGCAGGCCGCGAGTCCCTGAAGCATACTGGTGACCCCGGGGGGATTTGAACCCCCGTTACAAGGATGAGAACCTTGTGTCCTGGGCCTGGCTAGACGACGGGGCCACGCCATTCAGAATCGGTCTCCCCCCTTCGGAGGAGCCATGATTTTAGGATCGGCCGGCAGGCCGTCAAGGGTCTCGTCGGATTTGCGAGAGACCACCGCGCGAGTCGTGGTCGACACCCTCGACCACCTCCCAGGCGTGGTAGGAGCTGCGCACCAGCGGGCCGGAGACCACCTGGCGGAAGCCCATCCCCCCGGCGGTCCGGCGGAGCTCCTCGAACTCCTGGGGCGGCACGTAGCGGAAGACCTCGAGCTGCCGCCCGGTGGGCTGCAGGTACTGGCCGAGGGTGAGAATATCCACACCGTGCGCGCGCAGATCCGCGAAGACCCGAAGCAGCTCGTCGCGTGTCTCGCCGAGCCCGAGCATCAGGCTCGACTTCGTCAGCAGAGGTTCGCGCCCCTCGCGTGGACCGCCGGGACTCTCGGAAGCTCGCGCGATCCTCTTCGCGGTCGAGAGCACCCGGAGTGACCGTGCGTACTGCGCACCGGGCCGAACCCGGTCGTAGAGCCGTGGCACGGTCTCGACGTTGTGCCCGAAGACGAAGAGCGGCGTGTTGACGACACGCCCGACGCAGTCCCTCGAGCCCTGGAAATCCGGCACCAGAGCCTCGACGCGACAGCTCGGTATACGCGCGTCGATCGCCTCGATCGTGCGGGCGTACGCATCGGATCCCTGGTCCGCGAGGTCATCGCGATTCACGGAGGTCAGCACGGCGTAATCGAGCCCGAGGTCCTCGACAACCTCGGCGACCTTCTCTGGCTCGTTGACGTCGAGCGGCTCCGGTCGCCCCGTCACCACCGAGCAGAAGTTACAGCCACGCGTGCAGGTGTCTCCCAGCAGCATGAAGGTCGCCGTGCCGTGAGCCCAGCACTCGCCGATGTTCGGACACTCGGCCTCCTCGCAGACCGTGTGCAGCCCGTGCTCGCGCAGCCGGCCCTGCAGGAAGCGGTAGCGCTCGTTGTCCGAGAAGCGCGCCTTGATCCAGCTCGGGAAGCTCCGCGGCCTCTTCGCTGTCCGGGACAGCACCGGCAGAGCGCGAAAGCCGCCCGTGGAGGACGAGCCGGAAGTTTGCGGAGAAGGACTCATCGAATTTCCGGAATGCCGCAGAAAGCGAAGCGCCTCATTGTATCCGGGGGCGACGGTGAGATCGACTCCCTGCAAGTCGCAGCTCCACCTGAAGACCCTGAGTCAGACCTCGAGTACCCTCCCGACGCTCGCGAGTACCCTCCCGACGCTCGGGGTCACGCGAGTCTTCCGGTACTCCCCCGCCGTCCGCTTGAAGGTTTCACCCTGCGGCGGGCAGCCCTGCGACCGGACGACCACCGTATCGGCGATCCCGTCGCGAGCGTTCGTCGCCATGAGACTCCCGCCGCGGGCCCGATCGGTCGTTTCTGGACTTCCTGACGTCAAGCCGCTGATCGCTGTGCATCTCATTCCGGCATGGTTTTTTTTGTTTATTTATTACTATTACTCACCATTATTTGCCATTCAAATCTATGCCGTTACAGGGAGGATCCGAGACCGACGCGGGGGCTCGCAAGGGGCCGCCCGTGACGGGTCTCCAGCCGAGTGCGAACCCCAGCCGGGCCGCCGGTTTCTTGGGTTCGATCTGCGTGCCAAGGAGGGACTCCGGGATGTTGATTCATGAACGCGTCATGGGTTTGGCCACATTATTCTGCCTGGGGGCTTCGCTCGCCTTCGCCGGTGATTGCCCGAACCACGAGCCCGCCGGAGGCGTCGGAGCGTGCCCGCTCGTCCTCACCCAGACCCCGGGAACCGAGGTCGGAGGCGGGGGGGTGTGGTGCCCGAATAACTTGAGCATGTGGATGCGCGCCTTCGACCTCTCGGCGCTCGAATGTCCCGACGTCGTGAGAGTGGCGGAGGTCGGCATCGGGATCGATCCGGGGACCACGACGACGCTGGCGGACGGCCAGCCGATCCGCATCGACCTCTACAGCGACAGCAGCGACTGTCCCCCGAGCTCCGATGCAGAGAATATCGAGCTTCTCCATAGAGAGGTCGTCCGCGTCACGAACGACATGGCCGGAACCTATCAGACCTTCCGCCTGAGCTCGGTGGTCACGGTGCCCGCCGGCAGGTCCCTGCTGGTGGGAGTCATCTACGACGCGAGCGCCAGCGTCTTCCTGGTGGCGCGCGGCAGCAACCCCCAGACGGCCCCTTCCTATATCTTCGCTCCAGCCTGCGGCCTCGACAGCCTAGTGACCACCGATGCGATCGGTTTTCCGGAGGTACAGTACCTCCTGAACGTCATTCGCTCCCCCGATTGTGACGGTCAGCCCTGTGACAACTGCCCGGACGTCGAGAACCCCGACCAGGCCGATCTCGACGGGGATGGAGTCGGAGATGTCTGCGACGACGACGTGGACGGAGACGAAGTTCCCAACGACGAGGACAACTGCCCCGGCACCCCCAACCCGGGCCAGGAAGACACGGACGAGGACGGCGTCGGGGACATGTGTCAACGTCTGGCCCTCGAGGGCTTCACCTTCACCGGCGAGAACGCCCAGGGCTATCCCGAGTACACGCACGACCAGACGGGCATCGTCTTCGTGCTCCTACCGGGGGGCGAGTTCCAGATGGGGAGCCCCGCGAACGAACCACTCCGGGATCCTGACGAGGGGCCGGTCCACACGGTCACGCTGAGCCCCTTCCTGATCGGGAAGTACGAGGTCACTCAGGCCGAGTACGAAGCGGTGACGGGCGTGAATCCGTCGTTCTTCGTGGGGAATACCCAGCGGCCGGTGGACACGGTCTCCTGGAGTGATCTCAAGCTGGCCGACGGCTTCCTCGCGCTGACGGGCCTCGAGCTGCCGTCCGAGGCGCAGTGGGAGTATGCCAACCGAGGCGGGACGCGCACGACGTTCTTCTTCGGCGACGACTGCAACTCGGATGACTGTGATCCCTGCCCCACGGCGGACGACTTCATGTGGTGGTGTGGCAACGCCGGGGGAAGCACGCACCCCGTGGGTCAGAAGCTCGCCAATCCTTTCGGTCTTCACGATATTCACGGCAATGTGTGGGAGTGGTGCGAGGATGTCTTCGACGGGACTTTTTACAGTAGCCCCGAAGCTGCCGGCCCGGACCCGGTCGCCACCTCGGGCTCGCCGGCCCGGGTCATCCGGGACGGCGGATGGAGCGGCTTTACCTGGTTCTCCCGCTCGGCCGACCGCTTCTCCAGCCTTCCGTTCCTCCGCGGATTCGACTCCTCCAACTTCCGTTACGGTTTTCGCCCCGTGAAGACGGTGCCCTCGGACCCCGACGAGGACGGCGTTTTCGGTCCCGAGGACAATTGCCCCCTGACGGCCAACGGGGACCAGGCCGACGGCGACGGTGATGGACTCGGCGACGCCTGCGACAACTGCCCGCAGGACGCCAACGGAGACCAGGCCGACGGCGACGGTGACGGCTTCGGCGACGCCTGCGACAACTGCCCGCAGGACGCCAACGCGGACCAGGCCGACGGCGACGGTGACGAACTCGGCGACTCCTGCGACAACTGCCCGCAGGACGCCAACGAGGATCAGGCCGACGGCGACGGTGACGGAGTCGG
>CAYMLL010000401.1:0-5863 GCA_964390645.1 uncultured Planctomycetia bacterium
CCCCGCTACGCCGAGCGGGTGTCGCCCCCCGTGTAATGCGCGCTCCTTAAGTCGTTGCGGGGTCGCGCACCCTGCATGGGGTTCGCTCGGGACGCGTCCCGAGCTAACGGAGATAGAGAGCGAGAAACGCCGCTCTCAACGCGCAGAACTGCCCCCGACGTCCCGAGCCTCGTCCCGACGTAGCCCCCGCCACGACTTCGCAAAGCGTTGCCCACACACGCCAAAGGGCGCCGTCAGGCGCCCTTCGAGGTTCGTATCACCAGCGCTGCGGAGAGGCTTCCGCCGACGAGGTGATGGTGGAGCGGTCGTTACTGGCTTCGAAACGTTCTCTGCGTTTCTGGTCGTCAGAGACCGGCGGGAACAACGCCGGCGATGCAAGCGGGGCTGACGAGAAGACGACTCTCGCTCCGGGACATTCTCTGCTCGCAGATTCAATCGTCGTACCCGACGATGTTCAGCGTCGTCGTCGGGGATTGCTGCGAAATGTCTCGGCTGACGGCGTAGCAACAGTTGATGACGGAAGGACCGGCATCGAAAGGCTCTCCGTTTTCGGCCGATGTGGCGCGCGTGGTCCCACGGCAAGCTGCTCGGCACAGAAGCACTCTCGAGATCATCCCCCTCCCCTGCGGAAACGAGTGCTCATTCGGCCGTCTGCGCCAGCCGGATGTATGAGCTGGCGGAGTCGACGACGTGATCGGGATCGGCGACCTTCTCCGCGGCGATCGCGGCGGCCTTGCCGTAGATGCTGTCCTTCTCACGTTTGGCCAGGCGGTTCAGGTACGCGTTGATCGATTTGATGCCGGCCGCGGAACGTGGCCCCTTGCGCTTCGACTCCGAGCGCTTGACCTTTTCGATGAAGCCGTGGAACTTCTTCCCCGCGGAGATAACCGAACGCATTCCGGAGCTCTTCAGCTCCTTTCCCAGCGTGCCGACGGCCGTGTTGAATCTGTCGATTCCCTTGAACGACTTGCCGTGCTCGCCAAAGACGACGCTCAGCCGGTACACATCGCCCGACTTCCTCAGCCCTTCGATCTCGGCAAGCGCCAGATCGACCGGCCAGTGGATCTCCTGCTTGAAGGCTTCCAGGAGCTTCTTCTGTGCCGCGAGCGCATCCTCGCTGAGCTTCTTCTCCTTCACCTTCGCCTCATGAGCCGCCTCGAACTTCTTCAGAGCTCTGTAGGCCGCCGTGTACTTCTTCTTCTCCAAGGCCTTGTACACGGGCCTCGAGGTGGCGTCGAGATGCTCGACGAGCTGCGCAACAGAGCTCCGGGAACCCAGCAGCTCGACCATGGCCCGCCCCATCGCCTCGCCGATGTCCGTGTAGGTCTCGGCGTTGCCACCGTAGTGGCCGTTGGAGGCGCCCCCGTGACAGAGGGGCTTGCTGTAAACCGTGGCGACGTTGCCTTTGAACTCGCGGTACTTGCCGTTCTTGCCGTCTACCGCGAGCTGGGCCTCCAGGATTTGCCCTTCGGTGCCGCCGGCGCCTTTCGCGGTCTGACCGAGAGTAGCACAAACGAATTTCGCGTTCGGCGCGTCAAAATCTTTACGAAGCGTCTTGATCAATCGCACGAGATTCTGCTCGTAACGGCTGGCATGTACGGCGTTGTAGCGATCCTTGTCGCCCTGCCACCAGAAGAAGCCCGCGATCTCGTAGCCCTTCGCACCGGGGTAATACTTGTCCAGCTCAGCCAGCACCCTCTTCGCGTTGGCAATATCGCCGTCGTACTGCATGCCGGCGTACCATCCAATCGGCTTGGGCGTTTCCCCCTTCTTCCACTTGTCGGGCGAATCCTTGTACCCGGCATAGATCATTCCGTCTTGTTCGAACTGCTTGGAGCCGGGGGGCAGCAAGTCCCAGCCGAGACTCCGGTTGCCGATGCAGCTCTTGAGGATGAGCACCGGCGCCTCGGTGACATTGCCCACGTGGTGACCGATGCCGATTTCCGGACCGATGGCCCTGCCCTTGATGGTCATCCACTCGTTGTTGAAGACCTTCATGTTGCCGGTGCCGCTCGACATGACGCGCGCATTGCGAACGTCCTTGCGCACGGTCCAATCGCCGGCATCGTCGACCACATACGGATACTTCTGCTTCTCCTTCACCGCGTGCGTCAGGGAGCCCTTCCCCCCGTTGATCTTGCCGAAGCCTAGCATGTTGGACTGGCCCATCAGGATGTACACCTGCACGGGCTTGCTCATGTTCGCTGGCCTGCCGTCGGGATCAGGCAGCGGGGGCCTCGATTCGTCTGCGCCGGCCGGCAAAGAAAACACCGCGCACGTCAGCGTGGCGAACACCCACAGTGAATGGAATCGGCCGTTCTTGATCATCATGCTTCCGATCGCGTTGCCCGAAGTGGTCCGAGACTCGGTGCTTCCTCGATGGACTGTTGACGCGCCGATTGTAAGTCGCGCAAACGATACGATCTACGCGCTCCGTCCAAAAACTCGAACGAATCGTAAGCGACGCGTCTCGCGAGGTTCACTGCCGGACGACTCGCTCCATTACCATCAACCGCCTGACCTGCCCCCACGAACGAGACCACGGTCAATCATGGTTTCAGACACTCCTGGTGAAGTCCCGGAGGCGATGCCTCGGAGGCTGCTCGAAGCGGGAGTCACTTCTTGGGTTTGAGAATCGGTGTGTCCCAGCCTTCGATGTCGCCCGGTCTGGCGTCCTTGACACTCGGCTTGAAGCTAAAGGTCGAGGGGTTATATGGACCGACGAACGACACGTCCATGTCAGCTTTGATTTGATTTTCCATCCCCATACACCAAAGCGTTCCGTTGATGATGCAGCGGCGGTAACCTTCGCTGATGATGTCTTCTGAAGCACCCTGCGTGGAGCAGAAAACGCGTCCCGCTTTGCCGGCTTTGGACTTGTAAGTCCGAACCCAGACGGCGGGCTGCGGAGGCTTGTTGGGCACAGGCTCGGCGCCCGGTTTCATGCTCTGGAGAACCTGGTTGGTCGCCAGGATGACCGAATCAGGCATCGGCACAGCCGAATAGGCGCCTGCCATGGTGTGCATGTCTTCGACGCCGGTCATGACCGGGTGCTTGGCCTGCACCGGAACGGTGTCGAGGCGCGTGCTGTACTTGTGGTTGCGGCCGTAGTGACCGGCGCCTTTGCGCGGGTTCCATGTTTCGCCAAGAATCTGGCGCCCGAAACCGCCCTCGTAGTTCGGGTCCCTGTTGTTGAAATTGTACTTGGCGTATTCGCCTTTCAAACCGTTGAACCCGTGCGTGGTGGTACGCAGGCCCAAGACCGGACCGCCCCGCTCGAGGTACGCCTCGAAGTGGGCCATGGATTCGTCGTCCGGATGCAGGAACCGCAGGAACAGAAATAGCATGTCGGCGTCTTTTAGAACCTCCATGCCCGGCACGAATGACGAGCCCGGCTTGATGACGCCTTCTTTGGTCTGGCCGAACAAGACAGTGCACTTGAAACCGAATCGCTTGGCCAGGATGCGGGCGATGGCCGGACTCGTCTCTTCGCCTCGATACTCATGGTCCGACGCGATGAAGACAATATGCTTGCCGTTGCCCGGGCCTTTATCGCCCTTGTAGACCACGCGGTCGGCGGCGATCGTCGGCTGCGTGACGACGGCGAGCAAGCCGAACACGATTGCGTTACGAATGAAACTCATGTTCTCCTCCAATAAATGGCAGTGTCGATCACAGGGAGACATCTTATCCGATGAGCCGCCGATGGTTGCAAATTGCACCCATGGCGACGCCGATCGGGTTGCTGAAGCCGAACACTCGTTGACAGAGCACGAGCCGAACCGCTACGCCCGAACCGAGGAGACCACGGAATCAGCGAGCTCAAAGTCAGAGTTTTCTGGAGGACGACATCCTTCAGTCAAAACACTCTCTGTTTCGACTCGAGTCTTGGTGTCTCCCGACTTCCATCCCGAGTGGCGAGCTCTCGCGCGCGAGAGTCCAGGATGCCCTGAGAAACAGAACGGTCTCCGGCCCGATCAGGACGAAAGGGGAGGCTTTGCAGGAGTGCCGGATTCTGAAAATGCTCCGGAATCCAGTGACGCCTCGGCTCCTGCCCTATTTCTTCTTTCTTCGCCGTGGGACGCCGGCCGTCGGCTCCAACGACTCGTCCGCTTCCTTCATCAACGCCTTCAGCCGCGTGTGCAGTTTCCCTATCCTCCCGCGGTGCTGTGGATCCTGTGAAAGATCGCTCACCTCGTACGGGTCGGAGTCGATCTTATAGAGTTCCATCTCGTTGGGGTGCAGAACGTGCTCGAGCTTGGCGGCGGCGTCCTTGTCGGTCTTGGCCTTCTCGACCCACTCCGACCAGGGTTTGGAGAAGAACTTGCTCCTCGATTTGAAGTTCTTCCAGATGTGATCTTGCGAAGGCTCGGCGGACCAGATCAGCTTGTAGTCCTTCGTGACCACGGCTTTCTGCCAGAAGGGGTGTACGTTGGAGATGAACACCGCGTCGCGATGCTCGTCTTCGTTTCCAATCCACACCCCTTTGAGCGATCGACCGTCCAGCTCGGGGTCCGACCCGCCCGCCAGATCGACCAGCGTGGGCACGATGTCACAATACATGGCCAGGGCGGACGTCTTACGCGGCTTGATCTTCCCGGGCCAGCGGGCGAGGCACAGCGCTCGGGAGCCGTAGTCATAAGGCGACCACTTGCCGCGCGGCATTGCGATACCCTGCTCGGAAAGAAAAATCAGGACCGTGCTCTCTTCGAGATTGAGTTCCTCGAGCAGCTTAGCGGTATCGCCGAGCTGCCGGTCGAGCTCTCCGACCTCGGCGGCGTGCTTCGCGATCGACTGACGAGCAGCAGGCGTGTCGATGTAGTGAGGGGGCAACTTCAGAGAGTCGACAGGAAAGTTGGATTCGGTGCCCTGGTCCCAAGGGTGGTGCGCGTGCACGGAACACACGAAGACGCAGAAGGGATCGCCGGATTTGACCGCGTCCTGGATGTACGACTTGACGCCGTCGAGGTTGTACTCGCCGATCGATCCGTTGGCCCCCTTCGGAAAGCCGGCGATCTTGTCGAACTTGACCGTCCCCTTGCCGAAGTGACTCTTGCCGGTCAGCCCGATGCGGTAGCCCAACGGCTTGAGGTGGTCGGCCACGTTCTTTACGCCCGGCCTCTCCACTCTGCGCGCGTTAGCCAGCACACCGTTGTGGTTCGGATAGAGGCCAGTGTAGAGTTCCGCGCGGAGCGGGGCGCACTGCGAGACCGAGCAGTAGAATCGGTCCATGTGCAGCGACTGCGAAGAGAGCTTGTCGATGTTCGGCGTCCGGGCGAAGGACGTACCGGTGCAGCCGAAGGCGTCCCAGCCCACGTCGTCACCCATGACGATGAAGAAACTGGGTCGGTCCGCGGCGGAAACACCACAAGGGCGAAGGAGCGCCACAACGAGCAGGGCGAAGCAGAGTGAGAATTTGGGCATGAGCGAAGCTTATTGGAGAACGGAAGGTGCTTCTGCCATCAACTGTTGGCGACTCGATCGTAAATCGATCCAGCGGTAGAATCTACGGCCGTTTCTCTGGTCACTAGTTCTACTCTCCCGGTTGTCCCGAAGTGAAGAGACCCTCCTGCCCCACCTGCTCGTCCTCCACTGACGTGATCCGGCATGGCTTCTACACGAGCAAGTCTGGCAGGCGTCGTCGCTATCGCTGCAAAAAGTGCCGCAAGACCTTCTGCTCGACCTCAAGGACCGCTCACTATCGCCTTCAGCATCGTCGCATCACGTTCGACCAGGTTGCCGCGCTCAGTGTCGAGGGTGTGAGCAAGTCATCCATCGTCCGAGTCAAACGAATCGGCTGGAACACCGTGGACCGCTGGCTCGAGAGAGCCGCGTCCTACTGCCGAGAATTCAACGACACGAC
>CAYMLL010000402.1:0-5845 GCA_964390645.1 uncultured Planctomycetia bacterium
CGCGATCGGTGGCGTTCTCGCCGGACGGCCGGCTTGTCGCGGTCGGAGGCATCGGCAAGATCGGCAACGTCGATCACCTCGGCGGCAAGGCACGCATCGAGCTCTTCGACTGGAAGAAGGGCGAGAGCGTGGGTGTCTACGAGGACGACAAGTTCAAGGGGCTCGTCGAGCACCTCGTGTTCGAGCCGACGAATGGGCGCTGGCTGCTCGCGGGCGGCGGCGATCATAACGGTTTCGTCACGGTCATCGATCCGGAGACCAGGAAGCCGCTCGTCCAGGAGAAGGCGCCGATGCACGTCCACGAGCTCGACCTGGAGGTCGCGGAAAGAAACAAGACCGACGGCCCTGCGGCGATCCGCGTTCACGGCGTCGGCCACGGTCGTGTGGCCGTGTGGCGGCTGGCGGTATCTTGAGATCCGCGGGCTTGTCCCGGCCATTCTGCTGCCCGGGGTGGGACCTTCACGCGGCGCTCGCTCCTGACGCCGTGGGCGCGCGTTCTTCACGGGCAACCCAGGCAGGCTGCGATCCGCCTTGCGGCCCACCACCCGAATCCGTCAGAATACAGCCATGCTGAACATCTCCGACGGAAGCGCCGGGACCGATCGAAGGCAGTTCTTGACACTCGGAGCCCTCGGTGGATTGTCGCTCCCGCTGTGGCTGACCTCGCCGCGCCTGGTCGGCGCCGCGTCCGGAGCGGGCTCGAACGCCGTCACGGGCAAGTCGGTCATCTTCCTTTTTCAGCAAGGCGGTCCGAGTCAGTTCGAGACGTTCGACCCCAAGCTCGACGGCCCGTCGGAGTCGCGGTCGGTCGACGGGACGATTCCGACGTCGGTGCCCGGCCTTCGCTTCGGATCTTCGATGTCGCGGCTTGCGAGGATCGCACACAAGCTGACGATCGTGCGATCGTTTCAGACGCGTAACGGCGGCCATAATATTCAACCCATCGTCGGTCCCGATTCGCTGCAGGCGAACATCGGTACGCATTTCTCGCGTTTCGTGGGTGCCACGCACGGCCAGACGGGCATGCCGACCAACGCAGTCTTGTTTCCGCGATCCGTCGAGGAGTCCGTGCCGCGCCCCGAAGCCCGCGGGAACATCTCGGCGACGGGACCGTACGCGAAAGGTTACGCGCCGTTCGTGCCGGACAAGGGAGAGCCGAAGAAGGGCAGCCAGGGCCGTGCTCGTGGCGGAGGCGGCGGCCTGCAGGAGGACATGACGCTGCACCTCTCGCGGGAGCGTCTCGACGATCGTCGGCAACTTCTGGGCTTGGTGGTGCGCTGTATGGGTCTGGCGGCGGCGTCGGCGGCCTTCTAAAGCGTCGACGCTCTTCAAGGGCAAGCGTACGAGCTCCTGCTCAAGGGCGGAGTGTCTCACGCTCTCGACCTGGCACGGGAGGAGGCGGCGACCCTGGCACTCTACGACACTCGCCCGCACGTGCAGCCCGGCAAATGGGACAAGGTCTCGCGGGGACGCAAGGGATACTACAACGCGCAGGCTGCGACGATCGGTCACCTCCTCTTGCTCGCGCGTCGACTCTGCGAGAACGGCTGTGGCTTCGTGACGATCCACGCCGGCTATGCGGGCGTCTGGGACATGCACGCGGACGGCAACAACTTGAACATGGTCGACGGCATGGAGGCGGTCGGTCGCTCATTCGATCACGCCGTCGCCGCGTTCGTCGAGGACGTCGAGGCGCGCGGCTTGCGCGACAAGATCCTGCTCGTGGCGACGGGCGAGATGGGACGAACACCACGCATCAACAAGCGTGGGGGCCGTGATCACTGGAGCAAGCTCGCACCCCTGCTGCTTTACGGCGGCGGCATCGACGGTGGACGGGTCATCGGTCGCTCGGACCGCATGGGTGGTGAGCCCGCGACGGAGAACTTCACGCCGCAGCACCTGGTCTCCACGTTGCTCAGGACCGTGCTCGACCCCGGCAAGCTGCGGCTCGAGTCAGCCGTTGCGCCGGAGCTCGATCAGCTGATTTCACACGCTCCGATCGCCGGAATCGCGTAGCCACGTGAGCGAAGGGAGCCGCGTGGCGGGATTCGGAGGACTTCCATGTCAGGGGCGTCACCTTCTTGGCTCTGTTGCTGCTTCGTCACCGTCACGAGCGCCGGCTGGGACATGCACGGAAACGCGTCCGGCATCGACGACGGTATGCCGCTTCCGGGCCCGGCTGTCGACGAGGCGGCGTCCGCGTTCCTGGAAGTCGTCGAGGCGCGCGGTCCGAGCGAGAAGATCCTCCTCGTCGTCACGGGGGAGCTCGGGAGCGCTCCCGGGATCAACAGGAAGGGCGGCCGCGATCACCGGGGCAACCTGGCGCCGATCGTCTTCGCGGGCGGCGGACTCCGGATGGGGCAGGTGGTCGGCGGGTCGGACAGCAAGGTGAGCCGTCCGGCGACGACGCCCATCTCGACCGCCAACGTGAATGCGACCATCCTGCATACGCTGTTCGACGTCGGGCAGCTCCGCGTGAATCCGGGCTTGCCGCGGGAGCTCGTCGTGGCAACCGTCGGGACCGAGCCGATTGGCGAGATTGTTTGAGGATCGCGAGCAGGGCGATTCAACTGTCCGCATGAGCATCGTGCAGGAAGAACAGAGACTCGACGAGCGCCTTCTCTCCCTCGACGCCTATCGCGGGCTGATCATGGTCACGCTCGCGTTCGGCGGTTTCGGCCTCGCCGAAACGGCGCAGCGACACCTGACGCTCACCCCCGGATCAAGCTTCTGGGAGACCGTGCGCTACCAGTTCAACCACACGCAGTGGGTGGGTTGCTCCTACTGGGATCTGATTCAGCCCTCCTTCATGTTCATGGTCGGGGTGTCGATGGCGTATTCGTACACGAAGCGCAGCTCCCTGGGACACTCGTACGCGCGCATGCTGTCCCACGCGATCACGCGGTCCGTACTGCTCGTAGCGTTGAGCATTCTCTTCATGTCGAACCGGAGCGATCGGACGAGCTGGACGTTCATCAACGTCCTCGGCCAGATCGGGCTCGGCTATACGTTTCTGTTCCTGCTCTGGAGACGTTCACTCCGGGCGCAAGCGATTTGCGCTGCCGTCATCCTCGTCGGTACGTGGTGCGCCTTCGTGCTCTATCCGAGCTCCGGCCTGGATACGACCGTCGGCGCGCCCGAGCTCGGGGTCACGAGCGACTGGGCGCAGGAGAACCTCGCCAGCGTGCGGGCTTCGTGGCACAAGAATGCCAATGTCGGACATGCTGTCGACCGGTGGTTCCTGAACCTCTTTCCGCGCGAGAAGCCGTTCGTCTTCAACCAGGGCGGGTACCAGACGCTCAACTTCATTCCCTCCATCGCCACGATGCTCTTCGGGTTGATGATCGGCGAGCTGCTGAGATCGCCGCGTTCGACGAAGTACAAGCTGGGCGCGCTCCTGATCGCGGGCGTCGTCGGGCTCCTCGTCGGACAGGTGATCGGCTGGACGGGTGTCTGTCCGCTCGTGAAGCGGATCTGGACGCCGAGCTGGGCCCTCTATTCAACGGGCTGGTGCTGCATGATCCTGGCGGGCCTCTTCCTGGTGCTCGACGTCTTGCGCTGCCGGTTCTGGGCCTTCCCGCTTGTCGTCGTCGGTATGAACTCGATCGCGATCTACTCGATGGGAATGTTGCTCAAGGGGTGGACGCGGCGAACGTTGACCACACACCTCGGAAAGGACTTCTTCCAGCTCGCTGGCGAAGCCTGGGTGCCGACCGTCCAAGCGATCTCGGTCGGCTCTTGCTTCTGGCTTGTCTGCTACTGGATGTACCGGCGGAATATCTTCCTACGGCTCTGATCGTCGCTCTCTCGACCCTGCCTGAACTTGCCGTGGCATCGATGGCGGGAAGCGAAATCCTCGACCTGCTCCGCTCCGCGCAGCGAGACTCCACGTGACCGTTCGCCGTCGTGAGGCAGCTGCTGTCGAGACGCGTTCGGTTCGCAGACGCGCCCCGGGGTGTGAGGCGAATCGGGGACGGAGGCACGATCTCGGAGCGAGGTGACCATGAGAGCTCCAGTACCGATTCTCGCGCTTGTTCTGTCTTCCTTCGCCCGCACGACAGCGGGCGGAGAGTACCCGCAGTGGCGCGGTATTCACCGTACCGGTGTCGTCGACGACTCTACACCGATCGGCGAGTCGTTAGGCGTCAAGGGCCCGGACGCGCTCTGGGAAAGCGAGGCATTTCCCCGTAAGGCGGGCCACGGCAGCCCGGCCATCGCAGGTGGATACGCCTTTCTTTACGTCAACTGGCCGATCGAGCATGAGCTCATCGAGCGTCGCATCTCGAGCTCCGCGCTCGACAAGATGCACTGGTTCGATCAGGAGAAAATGCCTGCGGAGCTCCTCGCGAGCGTCGAGAAGGCCCGTGCGGAGCTGCCACCGGACCTGCTCGGTCGCGAGCTCGCAGAGTGGTCGAAGGCCTGGGTCGAGAAGAACCTCTCGAAGGACGACCGCCGCTGGCGCGGGACGATCACTCGCCGCTTCAAGGACGGGCCGGACGCGCTGTCACTCGAGCTCCTGCGAAAGCTCGGAAGCATCCAGGATCGCGAGTTCGTGAACGAGAAGGCGCTTGTCGACTGGCTCGACGAGAACGGAGTGGAAGGCAAGGTCCGCGTTCGCCTCCTTCGCGCGATCCCGAGTTCGGTCACGACCGCGAAGGACGTGCTTCTCTGCGTGAGTTTGACGGACGGCAAGACCGCGTGGAAATACGGCGTTGCAGCGCGACGCGAGGAGCGCGAAGGTTCCAGCACGCCGTGTGTCCACGAAGATCGGGTCTACTTCCTCGGAACGACACATGCTCACTGCGTCGACCGAGTCACGTGGAAACGCGTCTGGGCCACGGAGCTGCCGAAGGGCGGAGCCCCGTCCTCCTTCGTGATCGCCGGCGACCAGGCCGTCGTCATCGCGAAGCACCTGATCGCTTTCGAACGTACGACCGGGGCGATCGCCTGGGAGCAGCCTCAGGTTCGCGGCGGCAAGTCCTCTCCCACGGTCTGGAGGCATGGTGATCGCATCTACCTGCTCGTGAACGGTGACCGCAAGACCGTGAGCTGCGTCGATGCGAAGACCGGCGACGTTGCCTGGGTCGCGAAGGGAGGTGGATTCTCGAGCCCCGTGGTCTCCGAAGACGTCGCGGTCGTGCACACCGATGACCAGCGTGTCGGTCTCGTCGCCTATCGGCTCACCCCGGATGGTGCCGAGCCGATCTGGAGCATTCCGCGCAAGAGCCGTGGCGCCGCGACCCCCGTCATCGCGGGCGACATCGTCTATCTGCTCGGTGGTGAAGAGGCCTTGTGTGTCACTCTCGCCGACGGCACCGTGCACTGGCGAAAGCAGGGACGCGCCGAGATCTCTTCACCCGTTCTCGTCGACGGGAAGATCATCGGCGTGACGGGCAACGGCCGGCAGCTCTGGATGCTGCGCGCCGGAACGAAAGGCTTCGAGGAGCTCTCGAAGACGCGCCTCTCCGCCTCGCGCTGCGCCTCTCCCGCGATCGCCGACGGGCAGCTTATCCTCCGTCTCACGGATCGACTGGCCAGCTTCGACATCCGCGACAAGGACGGAACCTGAGCGTGCTCTCGATCACGACATTCCGCACGTTCCTGGGCCTTGGTGCATGATTCGTCCCCGACGAAAGTGGGCGCTGGTGCATGATTCGCTCCGGGCGGAAATCCAGCACCTTCCGAGCTCTGCGGTCCGTTTCCGAGGAGCCGAGCGCATACCCGCAGTGAGATCGAGTCCCGTCCACCCGGTCTACAAGTCCGGGTGCCGCGTCCGGAACTGACGTGAGCACGAGAAAGGTCCACGCTCGCGAGGCGACGTGACGATCCGGTTCAGCGAGGAGGC
>CAYMLL010000403.1:0-5815 GCA_964390645.1 uncultured Planctomycetia bacterium
GGAGGCCTCGGCCAAGGCGCGGCCCCCGTCACGGAGCGGCCCCCGTCCCGGCGCGGCCCCCGTCAAGGCGCGGCCCCCGTCAAGGAGCGTCCTGCGTCGAGGAGCGTCCCCCGTCAAGGAGTGCCCCGGCCGAGACGAGCCTCAGTCAAAGAGAGCCTTCCAGCGACTCCTGGCACCGTCGACCCGGGCCTCGGCTTGTCTGCGGTGGCTGTCAGCCATGTTGAAGTCGTCGCAGTAGTTCAGCTGCGAACGCGGTCCGACGAACTTCGTGTGCGGCAGCTTGCAGGCGTTCGTGACAGTCCTGTCGAAGTGATGGCAGTTCAGGCAGCAGTGGAGATAGCCCCTGCATCCGTCACAGATCTCCCGGGAGCGTGGTTCGGACCCGTAACCACGCCACGCGGTGCCACATCGGTAGCACTTGCGCATTGTCTCGCACTTCCTTTCTCTTCACGGTCACGGCGGCCGAGAGGGGAGGGCAGCCGCCACGAAAACGCGGCGGATTGTTGGACTTGGACGTCCTCGAGTCAAGACATTATCGCCACATGTACGCGTTCACGAGTCCGAGGGCGTGACGCCTTCGCGGGCCGTCGGGCTGCGGACCACAACATGTTGTTGTGGTGGCGCCGGGGGCCGCGACCCATGGGGCTTGGCCGGGCCGTTCGTTTTGGCCTTGTTGGCACCCGGGTTCGCCCTATAATCGCTCCCTCCTTCGCCAGTGAGCGGCGCCGAGACGCGGCTGCCTCGGAAACTCGGACATCGATCTCGATCGGCCGCCCCAGCGGCAGATCGAGGGGTCTCCGAGGGGGAGCCAGTGGGGTTTGCGGTTCTTCCTGTCGTCGGGGAACCGGTCGGGGAACAGAGATCGGTGTTCTGTGGCCGAAGAAGTTTGTTTCAGGCGCGATTTGTATCACGTCGATAGTCTTGTCGATTCGTAACCTTCTCGAAGATCCATGTCCGGTACCCTACTCGAGCCCACGGAAGCCACGGGCAGTCCCTCTGTTCTGGTGAGAACGCGAAACATCGGAATCGTCGCGCACATCGACAGCGGCAAGACGACGATCACCGAGCGCATGCTCAAGCTTGCGGGCAAGATTCGCCAGCTCGGAGAGGTCCACGACGGCGAGGCGACGATGGACTTCTTGAAGGAGGAGCAGGAGCGCGGGATCACGATCGGCTCCGCTGCGACGCATTTCCTCTGGGGCGACGCGAGCATCAACCTTATCGACACTCCCGGACACGTCGACTTCACCGCGGAGGTGGAACGTTCGTTGCGCGTTCTCGATGGGGCGGTCCTGGCGATCGATTCGGTCGCTGGGACGCAGGCTCAGAGCGAGACCGTCAACCGGCAGATGAACAAGTACAGCGTGCCGCGTCTCGCGTTCATCAACAAGATGGACCGGGTCGGCGCCGACTTCTCCCGGGCGGTCGATTCGCTTCGCAAGCGTCTGCGCCTGAACGCGCTGCCGATCCAGATCCCGGTCGGAGAGGGACCCGAGTTCCACGGGCTGGTCGACCTCATCGACATGACGCAAGTGACCTTTCCCGAGCGCACCGATGATCCGGCCGACTTCACGTGCGGGCCAATCGAGGGCGATTATGTCGAGGTCGCGTGCGCGGCACGCGCGAAGCTGCTCGACGCCCTCAGCATGCACTCGGACGAGTTGATGGAGCTCCTTCTCGAGGACACAGAACCTACACACGATCAGGTCGTCCAGGTTCTGCGCCACGCGACCATCCACGAGAACTTCGTTCCGGTGCTGATGGGATCGGCGCTGCGCAACCGTGGGGTGCCGGCGCTTCTCGATGCCGTCGTGACGTACCTGCCGAGCCCGATCGACAGGGGGGCGGCGCAGGGAGTAGACCCGAGGACCGAGGAGCCGATCGCATTCGAGCCGAGCCCTTTGGCCGAGCCCGGCGCGATGGTCTTCAAGACGGTCCACTTTCCCACCGGCGACCTGACCTTCGTGCGGGTCTATTCGGGGACTCTCGAGGCGGGCAAAGGTTTCTACAACCCGCGCCTCCGTCGTCACGAGCGCATCGGCCGGATCTTCCTGGTCCACGCGTCGTCCCGTGAGGCGATCGAGACCGCCGAAGCCGGGCAGATCGTCGCTGTCATGGGTATCAAACAGAGTGCTACTGGCGACAGCCTTTGCTCGAAGCAATCGCCGATCGTCTACGGGGCGACGACCTTCGCGAACCCGGTGATCTCGCAGGCCATCGAGCCGAGATCGAGCGTTGACCGAGATCGGCTCGGTGAGTTGCTCGGTATCATCGCTCGTGAGGATCCGACCTTCCAGGTCCACACGGATCAGGAGACCGGTCAGACCATCATTTCCGGCATGGGCGAGTTGCACCTCGAGGTGGTCGTGCATCGTCTGCGCGACGAATTCAAGCTTGCGGTGCTCACCGGCAAGCCGCGCGTTTCCTACCGGCAGACTCTGCGCAAGAAGGCCTCATTCGAGACGCGCCACATCAAGCAAACCGGTGGCAGCGGCCAGTATGCGGTCGCCAAAATCAGCTTCGAGCCGATCGACGGAGAGGACGTCGAGGTGACCGACACGATTACCGGGGGCAAGATCACCCGGGAGTATCTCGAAGCCATCGCCAAGGGCATCCGCGAGTACGCTACGAGCGGGGGCCGGCGTGGCGCGAAGATCCAGGGTTTCCGTGCAACCATCGTCGACGGCAAGATGCACGATGTCGACTCGAGCGCCATCGCGTTCTACGCGTGCGGCGTGCAGTCGGCCCGCAGCGCCGAGGAGTTGTGCGGTACCGTCGTCCTCGAGCCGATCATGCGCGTTGTCGTTACCACGCCCGAGGAGTACCTCGGAACCGTGATCGGTGATCTCAACTCCCGCATGGGTATCGTCGAGCAGATTACCGACGAGGGGCTTGCCAAGCAGGTCGAGGGTCGCGTTCCGCTGCGAACGCTGCCCGCGTACGCGACAACGCTGCGCAGCATAACCAGCGGCAGAGGCGAGTATTCGATGGAGCCGGACGGCTATCAGCCGGTGCCCGCGGAACTGGTTGAAGGTCTGGACGGCTGATCCGCAACCCGGCCGGTCCTCTAGCTCGCTTGTCGTTTCTTTTCCGGAACCCGGCCGGGCTGTAGAATCGGTTGCATGGCTCGTCTGGTGATATTCGACGACCGCATGCGGGGCCTCGACCTTCCCGAGAATGCCGTCGTTATCGGCCGCTCGAGAAAGGTCGACGTCCCGATCAGCGACGGGATCCTCTCGCGCAAGCACTGCAGCATCCTGCCGGTGGATGGCGGATTCCGTCTTCTGGACCTGAAGAGTCGGCACGGGACCTTCGTCAACGGTGAGCGCGTCGAGAAGACGGCTCTCGAGTATGACGACGTCATCGAGATCGGTAACACGGTGCTCGTTCTCCTCGATACGGACACCTGGGACCGTGGCGAAGGGCTAACGGGCTTGCGCAATCCGGTGAAGGCGCAGGAGCTGATCCAGCGTATCAATCGCTGCGAGCCGATCGAGCCGACGACAGTGCCTCGTGATCCTCTGGCAGTGTCACATGGTCCTTTTCCGGGGCCACATGGTCCTTTTCCGGGGCCACATGGTCCTTCGCCAGGGGCGGGGAGGTCGATTCACGATGCGGTGGCGGGCAGTGTTTCTTCGGGGGGATCGTCGATCAACGGCGGCGTTTCGGATTGTCGGGACCGTGTCGAGGTCGAGGTGCTGACCAATCTCGTTCTTCACGAGTACGCCAAGCACATGCTGCAGTGTTCGCCAGCGCTGCGTCAGCTGATAGCCAGGAGCGTGCAGCAGCTTCTTGCCGCTTCCGGGTCGAACGGAGACCTTCACGACGAGGCACGTCGACTCGTGCTCGAGGCGTTGGCTGCCGACCGTGACGACATCTCCGACTCCTGATCGGCGAAGCCGGGCTCGCGGAGCCCGTACTGGAACTGGGCAGTCTTCGACTGCACGCGACGGCTGGCGATGGGTTCGTGACCGGCGCTCGGGGTCGTGTTGCGAGAGAAATGCCGCATTGTATACTCCTTCACCTTTCGACGAGCGAGTTCGGAGAGGGGCTCGCCCCTCGCACTGATCGTGCGAGGCGCAGAGGGGAGGGCTGCGCTCCTTTCCGGTCGCTCGTCGGTTCTTTGCGGGGTCCCGCCGGTAGATGCCACGCGAACCCTGGTAGCCGAAGATCGCAGCACGGAGTTCACCATGCGTTGTTTCCCGGAACGCGAGCGTCTACTTCGAGTCGCCGTCCTCCTGGGCGTGCTGGCTATTACCGCTGGTTGTGGGTCGAGTCAGAAGCTCGCCTCCGCACGCGTCGAGGTCGACCGCCTGCGAAAGCTGAACGACACTTACGTCGCGGCGCTCGTCGATTCGAAGCAGGCGACTCAACGTCTGCGACAGGAGTCCAGCCTGGCACGGGAGAAGCAGAAGATCGCGGCCGCCGACGCCGAGTCGTTCGGTGTGCGGTTCGCGGCCCTGCAGGAGGAGGCTCGTACGCTCACAGCGGAGCGCGACGACGCGAACGCCAGGCTCGCCGCGAGCGTCAACGTGCGTGAGAAGCTGGGCCGGACCCTGAAGGCCGTGCAGAATCAGGCTGCCCAGAACGTCGAGGAGCTGGCGGACCTGCGTCAGAGCGTTGTCGAGTACGATGCGCGTGTTCAGGGTCTTCGCGCGACGACCGCGTCGCTACGCAAGGAGTTCTCGCGGGTCAACCACGAGCTCGATCGCGTGCGTTCGGACCTCGTGACGAAGGAATCCGTCATCCGGTCGATGAGTACGGGTGGTCGTACCGTGGTGGTTCTGAGCAAGAAGCTCGCCGCGATGGAGGACCAGAAACGTGAGCTCGTGGCCAAGTGCACGGCTCTCACCAGGCGGCTGGAGTCGCGGCAGGTGACGGGGGGAGTCGAGGTCGCCAAGGCGGATCCGGGGACGGATGCCAAAGTGGTCGCCGTCGCCGTGCCCTCGTCCGAGTCTCGCGCTGCCGCGCCCGGTGGTGCCGCCGACTTTCCGTCCCTCGTGAGGGCTCGGGCCGGCTCGATTCTCGCCGGTGACGCCGCGTGGGATGGTGTGGACGTGACCTTGACGGTGGCTTCGATCGGGGTTCTGTTCTTTGTCCTCTGGCTGGTCACGCTGCCGTCGCGTCTTCGCAAGAAGCGCTATCTCAACGAGGAGATCGACGTTCTGCACCAGAAGCTGCACGGGTTCGTCAACGCCGATCGTGATGGAGAGGAGCAGCGCTCCTCGGTTGCGCGTCAGGGGCGCAAGCCTCTGGCAGGCGGGAGCTTCATCCGTCGTCCGGGGCAGTTCTCTCCCATCATCTCGAACCAGCACCGCGACGAGCTTCCGGTCGCCGAGGGACACGATCGAGGCGCGGAGATCGAGTCGAATCTCCAGATTTTCGATGAAGTGACGGAGGAGGTCGAGGAACTGACCGTGAACCTCGGGCGCATGGACTCGGCTATGTCACAGCCGCCCGGGGCGACCACGGAGAATCAGACGCAGATGCGGTCCGTGTCTCCGGAGGCGTCGTGGGACGACGACGAGGACTCCGGCGATGACGAGCTGGCGAGAACACAGATCATCTCCCACCTCGATGATCTCGGCGGCGAGGATATGGACCAGGCCACCCCTCGTGGACGGGCGTCGAAGCCAGATGCCGCAGCGAAGAGCCGCAAGGACGATCGAGAGTTCACGGCCGAGCTCAAGGACATGATCGGCCAGAAGGTCGACGAGATCATCCACTGAGCCGACCCGGGTCGCGTCACGGGCCATACCGCGACGATCGCGACATGAACGAGAGCGAAGGGGCGGGGGGCCGCGCCGCCCCGGCC
>CAYMLL010000404.1:0-5787 GCA_964390645.1 uncultured Planctomycetia bacterium
ACCTGCCTGCCGAGCAGGGTGACGTCCCGACGACCTTCGCGAACGTGTCCAGAGCGCGAACAGAGCTCGGATACGAGCCCTCCGTGTCGATCCAGGAGGGTGTCCGACGCTTCGTCGAGTGGTTCCGCTCGCAGCAGAACAACGACGTCGCGCCCCAGCCGGACAGGGCCGCCGGCTGACTTCCCGAGGTCTTGCGTCTCCACGGGATTCTGCTTCAATGGGGCGTTTCTGCGCCGATACGCCCCCACCACTGGAGCGAGCATCCCATGCCGTTCGACGTCCGCCACAAGAGCAAGACCATCCTCGATGGCCCCGACCGCGCCGCCGCACGGTCCATGATGAAGGCAATCGGCTTCTCGAACCGCGACCTCTCCCGCCCACAGGTCGGTGTGGCCCACTGCTGGATCGGCACCATGCCCTGCAACTACAACCACCGGGAGCTGGCGCAGCAGGTCATGGAAGGAGTGCGGTCGGCCGGTGGCACGCCCATCGAGGTGAACACGGTCGCCGTGACCGACGGCATCACGATGGGCACCGAGGGCATGAAGGGCTCGCTCGTCAGCCGTGA
Organism: uncultured Planctomycetia bacterium; assembly: GCA_964390645.1. Classification (GTDB taxonomy): domain Bacteria; phylum Planctomycetota; class UBA8108; order UBA8108; family UBA8108; genus CAYMLL01. The sequence continues at coordinate 569 of CAYMLL010000404.1, forward strand.
TCTGGTCGCGGACTCCGTCGAGCTCGTCGCACGTTCGCACATGTTCGACGCGCTCGTGACGATCTCCGGCTGCGACAAGACGATCCCGGCGATGGTGATGGCGATGGCTCGCCTCGACATCCCGAGTGTCATGCTCTACGGAGGCTCGATCCACTTCGGCGAGTACGGCGGACGGCGACTGACCATCCAGGACACCTTCGAGGCCATCGGCGCGTACAATGCCGGCAAGATCTCGAAGAAGGAGTTTTGCGGCATCGAGGACCACGCCTGCCCGGGCGCGGGCGCCTGCGGCGGTCAGTTCACCGCCAACACGATGGCGACGGCCTTCGAGATGCTGGGCGTCTCGCCGATGGGATTCAACGGTGTCCCGGCGACCAACAAGGAAAAGAAGAACATCTCGACCGAGACCGGGCGCCTCGTGATGAAGCTGCTGCGCAAGGGCCTGACGCCGGGCGCGATCATCACGCGCAAGTCCCTCGAGAACGCCATCGCCGGGGTCATGGCCACCGGCGGCTCCACCAACGCGGTGCTGCACCTCCTCGCCGTTGCCAGGGAGGCCGGCGTGAAGCTGAAGATCGACGACTTCGACAGGATCTCTCGCCGCACCCCGGTGATCGCCGACCTGAAGCCCTGGGGCTCCTTCACCGCGCCCGAGATGTACGAGGCGGGAGGCATGGCCGTCGTCGCCAGGAATCTCCTCAAAGCCGGCAAGCTGCACGCCGACGAGATGACCGTCACCGGCAAGACCATCGGACAGGAGGCACGGCGCGGCAGGGGAAAGAAGGGTCAGAAGGTCATCTTCAGCTGCGAGAAGGCGCTGAAGCCGCAGGGCGGCCTGGCGATCCTCCGCGGCAGCCTGGCGCCCGACGGCTGCGTCATCAAGCTCTCCGGCCAGGAGAAGAAGCTGCATCGCGGCCCGGCGCGCGTCTTCGGCCGCGAGGAGGACGCCTTCGCGGCGGTGAAGAACGGCAAGATCAAGGCGAACGATGTCATCGTCATCCGCTACGAGGGTCCCAAGGGCGGTCCGGGCATGCGCGAGATGCTGCACGTGACCGGCGCGATCCAGGGGGCCGGGATGGGGCCGGATGTCGCCCTCCTCACCGACGGCCGCTTCTCCGGAGCGACGCACGGCTTCATGATCGGCCACGTTGCCCCCGAAGCATCGGAGGGAGGCCCGATCGCGCTGGTCAGGAACGGCGACACGATCACCATCGACGCGAAGAAGCGCCGGCTCGACCTCGATGTCCCCGCTGCCGAGATCAAGCGCCGCGCGGCGAAGTGGAAGAAGCCGAAGCCTCGCTACAAGAGCGGCGTGCTGGCGACGTACGCCCGACCGGTGGGACGCGCCAGCGTGGGGGCGGTGGTCTAGTACCAGCAGAGACCCGACGCCCGCGACCGGTCACGGCGGAGACCGACCGGAAGACGCCAGGCTGACCTCTGAACGGGAGGCAGCATCACCCGATAACCGTCTCCCGACTCTTCCTTGACGCCGCACGCGCACGCGAATCGAGAATCTGGTATTCTCCTGCGTCCCCCCTTCGGGCGCGCCCCCGGGGGGGGGGGGGGCGCCGGGGGGGGGGGGGGGTGGGGCGGGGGGGGGGGGTGACCATGCCGATCGATCAGATTCTCAGCCTCGCGCTCCTCCAGGGACTGACCGAGTTCCTGCCGATCTCCAGCTCGGCACACCTGGTGCTGCTGCCGCAATTCGTCATCTGGGAAAAGCAGGACCTCGCATTCGACGTCGCGGTCCACGTTGGCTCGCTGCTGGCGGTCGTCCTCTACTTCCGCCGCGACCTCATCGCGATGGCCCACGCCATCTTCGAGCGGGTTGTCCGCCACAAGTCCAGCCAGAACGCCACGCTCGCGGGCAGAGTCGTCGTCGCTACGATCCCGATCTGCGTCTCGGGGCTCCTGCTCAAGGGACTTGTTGACGACTGGGTCCGCTCGACCGAGCAGCGCTCGTTCGCCGTGATCGCGACGACGACACTCGTCTTCGGGCTCCTGCTCGGGTGGGCGGACCGTCGCGGCAGAGGCGAGCGCACCGAGCACGAGGTCTCTCTTGCCGACGCGCTGTGGATCGGCCTCGCACAGGCGATCGCACCGATTCCCGGCACCAGCCGCTCGGGTGTGACGGTCACCGCGGCGCTGTTTCGCGGACTGGACCGCAGCGCCGCGGCGCGGTTTTCCTTCCTGCTGTCGATCCCGACGATCCTGCTCGCCGGGGGCTACGAGGGGTTCGATCTGGTCGTCGGGAGCGCTCCGGTGAACTGGCTCGCGCTGGCTCTCGGCATCACGTTGTCCGCACTCAGCGCGTACTTCTGCATCCACTTCTTCCTGAAGCTGATCGAGAAGATCGGCATGATGCCGTTCGTCCTCTACCGCATCGCTCTGGCGATCGTCCTCGTCCTCATACTCTGCTACCTCTGAGCCAGCGGTCGAGCCGCACCCGCTCAGGGGCCCTCGAGGTCCTCGCTGTCCCTCAAGGCATCGGGCGTCTCCAGGATCCGATAGCCGGGCGACACCATCCCGAGCCGCAGGTACGTCGCCTCGGCGCCGTCATTGTGATCGTGCACGTAGAGCCGCAGGCCGCAATGCCCCGGCATCGTGGCTCGCTGCTCGACGTGACGGTACAGAGCCCGAAACACGCCCTGTCGACGATGCCCCTCGGCGACGAAGACGCTCTGGATCCAGAGGAAGAGGCCACAGCGCCAGTCGCTCCACTCGTAGGTGACCATCAGCTGGCCGGCAACCCCACGCTCGCCGCGATCACCGGCCCGCTCGGCAAGGTAGTAGGTCCCCTTCGAGGAATCCTCCAGAACGGTGCGTACGCCGTCGGTGACCGTCGCGACATCGAGCTCCAGGCTCTCGGTCTCGGCGGCCATGAGGACGTTGAACTCGACGATGATGTCGAGGTCGGCCAGGCCGGCCTCCCGGACGCTGATCTCCTTCGTCAACGCTCTTCCTCCACCTTGTCGGATGCCGTCGCTGGCCGCGAGCTCCAGCGGTCCTTCCATGCTGACAGCCGCCGCCGCGACTCGACCGCCTCGAGCTGCCCGGAGCAGGAGAGCTCGGGCGACTGCGCATGGCTCAGATCCCGCTCGCGCATCTCGCCCACTCGCGCCACAAGACCCGCGGCGATGCAGCGAAAGTCCAGGGCCGGAATGCGCCCCGGGGTGAACTCCCGCGCCTCCCGCTGCGTCGGCCCCTCCCCGAGGGTCGGCACGGCGAGCGCGGCCCGGATCGGATCCTCCAGCCCTTCGGGGGCCGACTCCTCCCGGGCGCGCGGCAGGTTCGTCGATGCCGCGACGAGCAGGGCCGAGAGGGTACCGGTGACGGCGATGCGGAGCGGCACGGACGATCGGTCCTCGGAAGCCGGCGACGGGGTCTGCTGTCGATGAACGAGGCTCCAGTGTGCGAGCAACCCCTCAGCGACGCAAGGAGCGACGGTCTTGCGTGGACGGTCGTTGCGGGTCACCCCGATAGCCGGGAGCCACGGCCGGGCGAGCCCGACCGACGTTCGTCGCGAGCTCGACTCTCGTCGCCGCGCACTCCTCGAGCTCGAGGGCGAAGGCACCGAGCGCGTCGCGTCTCGACCACGAAGACACGAGTCGGCCGGCGCAACACCGCCCTCGCGCGCCCGCGAGCTCCGAGGATCCAGCCCGTCGTCCCCGCCGGCTCGCGGCTGTCGATCACCACCGTCAACGTGTTCGACGCACGGACACCGTGATCAGACACGGTCGGCTGTGAACGCGACGACCTCGTCGATGCTCGTCGCGCCGCAGGCGAGCATGACGACACGGTCGAAGCCCACGGCGACGCCGGAGCAGTCCGGAAGACCCGCTTCCAGCGCGGCGAGAAAGCGCTCGTCGAGCGCCAACTCCGTCCTGCCATCGGCCCGACGCCGACGGTTCGTCTCGTCAAGACGAGCTCGCTGCTCGGTCACGTCGAGCAGCTCACGGTAGCCGTTGGAGAGCTCGACGCCGTCGTGGAAGAGCTCGAAGCGCTCGGCTACCCTCCCGTCACTCTCACTCAGACGTGCCAGTGCGGCCTGTGTCGCCGGATAGTCGTGCACGAAGGTCGGACACGCGATGCCGAGCCGCGGCTGGATCCGCAAGGAGAAGAGCAGATCGAGCCAGTCGTCCCGGACACCGACGTTGAACCCGGTCGGTGGCTCGACGCCCTGCGCCCTGGCGAGGTCCGCGAGTTTCGCGGCGCTGGATTCGATCGGATCGACACCGAGATGCTCGACGAAGAGGTCGCGGTAGCGGATCTTGCACGGCTCACGGCTCTCGAGCACGTCGCCCATCAAGATCGAGAAGAGCTCCGCCACCTCGTCCATGAGCTGGTGCAGATCGAATCCCGGCCGGTACCACTCGAGAATCGAGAACTCCGGGTTGTGAACCCGACCCCGTTCGCCCTCTCGAAAGGCGTGCGCAAGCTGCCAGATCGGTCCCGAGCCGGCGGCGACCAGACGCTTCATCGCCGCCTCGGGAGAAGCCTGCAGGTAGCGCGTCGAGCCGCCGGAAGAGAGGGTCGGGGGATCGATGTACCGCTCGACGATGACGCCACTGCAGAGAAGCGGCGTCTCGACCTCGAGAACTCCGCGCCGGGCGAAGAAACGACGCGTCCGATCGAGAAGACCGGCACGCCTCCTCAACATCTCGATACTGGCGGACGGACGGAACATCGACTGCCGCTCGTCGGTCTGGCAGCCCCTTGCGATCGTGGGCTCTAGTTGTGAACGCGCTCGATGTAATCGCCGGTGCGCGTGTCGACCTTGATCACATCGCCGATCTTGATGAAGATCGGCACCTGGATCTCCGCTTCCGTCTGGACCGTTGCCGGCTTCGTCACGTTCGTCGCCGTGTTCCCCTTGGCGCCCGGCTCGCAGTATTTGACCTCGAGCATCACATGATTCGGCGGCGTGACAACGATCGGGTTGCCGTTGTAGAACGTCACATCACACTTCATCTCCTCGGTGAGATACTTCCACAGATCACCGAGCTGCTCCTTGTTGATGGCGTACTGCTCGTACGAATCCGGATGCATGAAGTGCCATTCGAGCGTGTCGTTGTACAGGTACTGCAGCGTCTGGTCCTCGCAATCCGCGCCCTGGATGGAGTCGCCGCTGCGGTACGTCTTCTCGAGGACCTTGCCACTGAGGAGGTTCTTGACCTTCAGAGTGTAGATCGCGGAGCCGTTGCCCGGCTTGCGAAACT
>CAYMLL010000405.1:0-5764 GCA_964390645.1 uncultured Planctomycetia bacterium
ACGAGGTCGCAGGGGTATGCACCGAGACGCATCGTGCCGCCCTTCTCGACAACGTCGACCTGGGTCGACATGAGGTCGATGACCGGATGGGCCGAGCTCTCTTCAAACTCGCTCGAGTGGGCGTTCTCGAGGCCGAGCACGTTGCGCCCGATCTCGATGCTCGCGCACTGCATCCCCAGACAGATGCCGAGAAAGGGAATCCCGTTCTCGCGCGCGTAGCGAATCGCCTCGATCTTGCCCTCGATGCCGCGGTCGCCGAATCCACCCGGGACGAGAATGGCCTTCGACCCTTCGAGATGGCGCTCCGCGCCTTCCTTCTCGATCGCCTCCGCGCCGACGCGACGAAACTCGACCTTCGCGTCGTTGTACGTGCCGGCGTGCGTGAGCGCCTCGTAGATCGACTTGTAGGCGTCGGTAAGCTCGATGTACTTGCCGACGAGCGTCACCTCCGTCTTGTGCTCAGGACGACGGATCGACTCGAGCATGTCGGTCCACGCGGAGAGGTCGGCCGTTCCACGCGGCAGGCCGAAGTGATCGAGAATCAGCCCGTCGAGATTCTGGTCGCGCAGAATCACTGGCACCTGATAGATCGAGTACTCGACATCCGGCTCCTCGATGACCGCCTGAACCGGCACGTTGCAGAAGAGCCCGATCTTCCTGCGAACGTCATCCTCGATCTTCTTCTCGGTACGACAGATCAGGACGTCCGGCAGAATTCCGATCTCCCGCAGGCGACCGACGGAGTGCTGCGTGGGCTTCGTCTTGATCTCACCCGACGCGGCCAGATACGGCAGCAGAGTCAGGTGGATGTACGTAACGTTCTCACGCCCCTTGGTGAGCCCGAACTGGCGGATGGCCTCGAGGAAAGGCAGGCTCTCGATGTCACCGACAGTGCCGCCGATCTCGCTGATGACCACGTCGACGTCGTCTCCATCGACCTTCTCGATGCAGCGCTTGATCTCGTCAGTGATGTGCGGAACGACCTGCACCGTCGAGCCGAGGTAATCCCCACGGCGCTCCTTCGAGATGACCTCGTTGTAGATCTTCCCGGTGGTGAAGTTCGAGTCCCTCGACAGATCGGCACGCGTGAAACGCTCGTAGTGACCGAGGTCGAGATCCGTCTCCGCCCCGTCGCGAGTCACGTAGACCTCGCCGTGCTGATACGGACTCATCGTCCCGGGGTCGACGTTGATGTAGGGGTCGAGTTTCTGCATCGCCACGCGCAGGCCGTGACTCTCCAGCAGCATGCCGATCGCCGCCGAGGTCAGTCCCTTCCCGAGGGAGGAGACGACACCTCCGGTCACGAAAATATACTTGGTCATCAATTCCTGATCCTTCGGGATTCGCGGCAGCCGACTCCTCGATCGTTCGCTGCGCTCCCGACGTCAACAAATCGCTGGAAAGGCCAGGTACGAAACGCAATCACCCCTTCCACCCGAGCCCCTCGACGCCAGAACTCGACGGTGCACCGCACCAGGTCGACCACCGTGTCTCGAGCTCGAACGGGGGAATTCAATTCTGTATACAAGGCACTTTCTCGGCGAGTTGCTACCAACCACCGGTACCACCGCCGCTCCCGGCGACGCCCTCGCGTCAGGCGGGAACCGTTCCTCTTCGCTCGTTCTCTTCCTCGACGAACCGCTCATACTCCTGTGCGGTGTCAATCCCGAGGTGAGCGCCGGACGCCTCGCCGACGCGGATCGCGTAGCCGTGCGCCAGCGCACGCAGTTGCTCCAGCCGCTCACGCCTCTCGAGCGCCGTCGGCGGAAGCGCCGGATACCGCAACAGAAACTCTCGCGAGTACGCGTAAATCCCGACGTGCTGCCACCACGAGAGCTCCTCCTTCAGCTCACCCGTCTCCTGACCATCTGCATGCGGAGCGCCGGAGCGAGTGAAGTAAAGCGCGTGGCCGTCGTCGTCGATGACCGCCTTGACGATATTCGGATCCAGAAAGCCCTCCAGATCACCACGACGCGCCGCCAGGGTGCTCATCACGACTTCCCGGTCAGCTCGACCGCCATCGAAGAGCGCAAGCAGGCGCTCCAGGTCCTCGTGCGAGATATACGGCTCATCTCCCTGAACGTTGATCACTATGTCCTCGTCGAGGTCCTCTGCCACCTCGGCAACACGGTCGGTCCCGCAGCGGTGACTCTCCGACGTCATCCGCGCGTCCGCTCCGAAGGACCGACAAGCTTCGAGGACCTCATCGCTGTCGGTCGCGATGATCACACGGGTGATCGCTTCACAGTTCGCGACCCGCTCCCACACGTGCTCGACGAGGTACTTGCCGGTGCTGCGGGCCAGCACCTTCCGGGGGAACCGCCGTGAGCCCAGTCGGGCCGGTATCACGACGGCGGCGGTCCGTGAGACAGGACTCACGTGCTCTTCTCCCCCTAGACACGCATCCAGGCCATGTTCTAACGAAGACAACCCCCTCTTGCCGCCCGTGCAGGATATGCTGAACCGTGCAGGATATGCTGAACGCAAATTCACCGCGACAAGACAAGGGGCCGTGAAAGCCTCACGTTAACAGAGCTCGATAGGGTTGTCAAACTACACGAACCGGATGGCGAGCGGCGACGAGAAGATCCGCTGTTTCATCGGGATCAAGCCGCCCGACGAGGCGCTCGACGCGCTCCGCAACCGGCGCGAGCAGCTGCGCGAAGAGCTGTCGGAAGCCACGTTTCGCTGGGTCTCACGGCCGAACCTGCACATCACCCTTCACTACCTCGGCGAGGTCCACAGAAGCCGCCTCGATGATGTCATCGACGCGATGAACGCTGCTGGCGCGGCGAGCCGGAAATTCGATCTGGACGCCGCGTGCCTGGGTTGCTTCCCGGACCGCCACCGTGCTCGCGTCGTCTGGGCCGGATTCCGGAACCCGAGCCCGGCACGTGGACTCCACCGGCGCGTCGGAGGCGAGCTCCGCAGACGCGACTTCACGCTCGAGAGTCGCGCGTTCACACCGCACGTGACACTCGCGCGAGCGAGTCGCCAGGCAAGCCCGCAAGAGCTCGCCGTGGCCGCAGAAGCGCTCCGGGGGCGAGACGGCGAGTCAATCTGCCGCTTCGAGGTCGCCTCGATGACGCTCTTTCGCAGTCGGCCGCGGAGCCCGGGACCCGTGTACACCGTGGTGCACCGCACAGGCTTCTGAACCCGGCCGCAGGCGGACTCTCCGCCCCGCGAGGACCGACGTCGTCACCGCAACACCGCCCACGAGCAGTCGACGCCCGTTCGTCACGGGTGGACCGTGAGCCATCCGGTGTGAAGGCCTCACACGCTTTCCATTTGCTCCTCCGGGAGCTGGAGACAGTGCTCGTAGAACTCGAGCGTCCGGTCGACCATCGGCTCGAGCGCGAAGCTCTTCTCGACCCACTCTCCTGCGCGTGTACCGAGCTCGACGAGTCGCCGCGGATTCCGCAGCAGGTCGATGATGGCGTCCGCCAGGCCGACTGAATCGCCTTCGCGCACCAGCAGCGCGGCTTCACTGTCCTTGACGACGTCGAGCATCTCGCCGACGCCGCTGACGATCAACGGCTTGCGCATCGTCAACGCCTCGATCGCCGTGACACCGACACCGGTCTTGAGAACCGGCAGCGCGATCACGTCGAAGAGACCGTAGAGGTGTTCATGCCCCGGGATATGCGGCGAAAACGTCACGTGGAGGACGAGATCGAGCTGCTCGACGAGCCGTCGCAGCCCGGACTCCTCCTCACCCTCGCCGACGATCGCGAAATGCGCCTCGACTCCCGCGTCGAGCACGCGCCGTGCCGCCTCGATGAGCACGTGATGCCCCTTGTCGCGCGTCAGCCGACCGATCGATCCGACGACAGGCAGCCGACCGCTCTCGGACGTCCATACCGGCTTCTCCGAGGGCACGAAGCGCCTCAGATCGATGCCACGCGGAATGATGCGCACCAGGCTCTTCGGGATGCCGACGTGATTGACCAGCGACTCCCGCACCCCCTCGCTCGTGGCGATCGCACCGCACATCATCCGGTCGTCGATGACGGCAACTTCCGGCGATGCCCTCGTGTGCGCGGTCACCAGATAGCGCCTGTCGAGACCCTGCACGATGCGCCGACCGAACGGTACGCTACGCAGACTCAGTATGTGGATGACGTCCGGATCGAATTGCCTCAGGAATCCCAGAAGCTTGCGGAAGCTCAGTGGATCCCGGTAGACCGGGTAGATCTCCACGCCGAGTTCGCGAAATCTGCCGACCTGGCCACCTCCACCGGTGCAAAGCCGGACCCGGACGCCACGTTCGACCATCTCCTTCGCCAGATCGTACGCGTACGATGTCGCGTTCGCGTAGCTCAGCGTCTCGTTGATGAACAGGATCTTCATGGAGTGGTCCTCACCCTCGATCGTACGATGTCGGATCGTCGATTCCGGCCTCGACGAAGCCGCGACGCCGAAGCTGACAGCTGTCGCATTCGCCGCACGCGAGCGCTCGTCCATCGGTCCTCCGGTGCGGCGAATAGCAGCTCCATGTCCCGGCATAGTCGACACCGAGCTCGACACCCATGCGAATGATCTCCGCCTTGGTCTTGTCGATCAAAGGCGCATGAACCCGTAGCCGCGCGCCGCCCTGCGGCGGCGAGCGGCAGGCGAGATTGGCAAGGCTCTCGAAGGCCGATATGTACTCGGGACGGCAGTCCGGGTAGCCGGAGTAGTCGAGCGCGTTGACACCGATGAAGATATCAGCGATCTCGAGGACCTCGGCCCAGGCGAGCGCGTGGGCGAGGAAGATCGTGTTGCGTGCGGGCACGTACGTGGGCGGGACAGGACCGCCATGGATCTCGTTCTCATCGCGCGACAGAGGCACATCGATGTCGTCGCTGGTCAGCGCGGAGCCTCCGGCGGACCGCAGATCCAGCTCCTGGAGCCGGTGCTCGAGCCCGAGCGCCCGGGCGACAGCCAGCGCGCGCTCCACCTCGACGTCGTGGCGCTGCCCGTAGCGGAAGATCAGCAGAATCGGCTCGAATCCGCGCGATCGAGCGACCGCGAGCACCGTTGTCGAGTCGAGTCCGCCGCTGAACAGCAGGAGAGCGGGTTTCGAGTCCATGACCTTTCCCATAAGAGAACGCGCCGATAAAATCCAGCCGGAAAGTGCCTGCAGCCGACAGCACACGGCGCCGATGATGCACGGAGACTCCGACATCTAACCTCGAGGAGCTGCAGTGAAGATCCTGATCACCGGCGCAGCCGGCTTCATCGGCTCGTGGGTCGTCGAACGACTTCTCGCGAACGGCCACGACGTCGTCGGGCTCGACAACTTCGACGACTACTACGACCCTTCGATCAAGCGGCGCAACATCGAGGTGGCGGGCGCCCACCCCGGCTTCACGCTCGTCACAGGCGACTTTCGTGACCGCGAGCTCGTAAGCTCGCTCTTCACCGAACACGCTCCGAGAGCCGTGATCCACCTGGGTGCGCGCGCCGGCGTGCGACCGTCGCTGGAGAACGCTCCGCTCTACGTCGATGTGAATCTTCACGGAACGACGATCCTCCTCGACGCCAGCCGCCGTCACGGAGTCGAGCGATTCGTCTTCGCATCGTCCTCGTCGGTCTACGGTGCGCGACCGCTGGAGCCTTTCAGCGAGGACGACGACGTGGACAGCCCCGTATCACCGTACGCAGCAACGAAACGCGCCGGCGAGCTGATCTGCCACACCTACAACCACCTCTTCGGCCTGCCGATCACGTGCCTGCGCTTCTTCACGGTCTACGGTCCGCGCCAGCGCCCCGAGATGGCGAT
>CAYMLL010000406.1:0-5749 GCA_964390645.1 uncultured Planctomycetia bacterium
CGATCCCGACCGTCACCAGGTCGTCCTCCTCGAGGACGAAGCTGACGATGTCGAGATTGTTGCCTCGCGGGCTCAGGCAGTCGGGCGCGGTCGGATGCGTGCTCTCGAAGCTCTCGTCGCAATCGACGCGCGAGACCTCGCAGTCGACGCAGAAGTCGAACGTCACCTCGCCGCAGTTGACGGTCAGCGTGTAAGGCCCACCTTGACCGGCCCCGAAGCTGCTGACGCCGACGAAGTAGGTACCTGCGGTGAGGTTCTGCTCGATGAGCGAGTTCAGGCCGGGCCCACCGTCGTCGTCTTCAGCGATCTGGGCACAGTTCTCGTCGAAGAGGTGCAGGTAGGTGTCGTAGCCACCGACGATCCCGACCGTCACCAGGTCGTCCTCCTCGAGGACGAAGCTGACGATGTCGAGGTCGTTGCCTCGCGGACTCACGCAGTCTGCTGCTGTCGGGTGCGTGCCATCGAAGCTCTCGTTGCAATCGACCAGCGCGACCTCGCACTCGACGCAGAGGTCAGCCGGGTTGGTGCAGTCGACGCGAATGTCGTAGGCGCCCGTCTCGGCCGGGTTGAAGGTGTTCGCGACGATGTAGTAGGTGCCCGGATCGAGCCACGCCTGTACACAGGAGGTGCCGAGCTCGCCGTTCGGGCAGTCATTGTTCGCCACGACCTGGACGCAGTTCTGATCGACGAGGATCAAGTAGGGGTCGAACTCGAGGGACTCGAGCTCGATGTTCACGGCCTTGCGCTCGTCGAGCGTCAGCTCCCATAGATCGATGTTCGATCCGTCGCCGAGCGGGCAGTCCCCGGCGGTGATCTCCCCGGCGACCGTGCCGTCGCAGGCGGCCTCGCCGACGATGCAGTGTACGCAGGGGTCGTATACCTCGCAGGAGAGCGTCAGCTGGTAAGCGCCGGTCTCGCCGGCGGCGCGGCTTGCGACGCCGACGGAGTAGTCGCCGGGCTCGAGGACCAGGCGCTCGAGGCAGGCGTTGGTCCCATCTCCGTCGCAATCGTCGTTCTCGGCGATTTGCCGGCAGAACTGATCCGACACGAACAGGACCGCGTCGAAGTCGCTCGAGGTCAGGGTGAGATCGACGACCGACGCCACGTCGACGGTGAAGGAGTGGATGTCGTAGCTCGAACCGTCGTCCAGAGTACAGTCTTCGGCGTTCAGCGTCCCTTCGACGGGGGTGTCGCAATCGACCGATCCGACCTCGCAATCAACACAGGCGCGGATATCCGGGCACGAGAGCGACAGATCGTACAGGCCGATCTCGCCTGCTGCGAAGGAGCTGACTCCGACGACGTAGTCGCCGGCGGTCAGGTCCGTGATGAGGAGCGAGTTGAAACCTTGCCCTCCGTCGTCGTTCGACGCGACCGGGTCGCAGTTGCTGTCGTAGAGCCAGAGGAAGGTGTCGAACTCCGCCGACTGCAGGTCGACGATGACCGGGCCGTCTTGCGCCAGAGTGAACGGGTAGAGGCTGACGAACGACCCTGCGCCCGCCAGGGTGCACGATTCTTCGTCGAGTGTCGCCTGGACCTCGGAGTCGCACTCGATCGCCGCCGTGACGCAGTCGGCGCAGAAGTCGAATCCCGCGAGGCACTCGCTGCTCAACGTGTAGGTGCCGATCTCGCCGGGGCCGAAGCTCGAGACTCCCACGACGTAGGCGCCCGGCTCGAGGTCCATGGTCAGGCAGGCGCTGACGATGTCGCCGGCGCAGCTGTCGCTGGTGGCCAGGGGCTCGCAGCTCTCGTCGTAGAACGTCAGGAAGGGAGCGAAGAGGTCGCTCGTCAAGGTGAAGGTGTATCGTCCCGAATCGGTCACCGTGAACGTGTGGAGATCGGTGAACGCTTCGTTCGTCGCGAGAGTGCAATCGCCCTTCGCGAGTTCTCCGTCCACCGGTGCCTCGCAGTCGATCTCTCCGGCGTCGCAGTCGGCGCAGAAGTCGAAGCCGAGGAGGCAGGCGACCGTCAGGTCGTAGGAGCCGGCCTCCGGCGCGTACGACCCGGCGCCGACGAAGTACTCGCCAGCAGGGAGATCGAGCACCAGGCGTGAGTTGAGCCCCATTCCCGGCGCGTCGTCGTTTGCTGCGATGACGAAACACTCCGTGCCGTAGAGACGGAGGTAGGGGTCCGCGATGGGATCGCCCACCGCGCCGGGAACCAGCTCGATCGTGACGCGACCGGGCTCCGGCATCGAGAGGCTCCAGAGGTCGAGAGCGGTACCGTCACCGAGGTCGCAGTCGTCGGGCGGCAGGGCCAGATCGCCTGTGACCGTTTCGTCACACGAGACCTCGCCCGCGACGCAGTCGTCGCACGTCGTGATCGGTCCGCAGGTGGCCTCGATCGTGTAGGGACCGGCGTCCTGAGGCGCGAATCCGTTGGCGACGAGGTGGTAGAGCCCCGGGCCCAGATTGTAGGTCAGGCAGGAGCCCGACAGGGGATCGCCCCCGACGCAGTCATCGTTCGTCTCGATGACGAAGCAGTCGACGTCGACGAGAAAGAAAAAGGTGTCGAAGTCGGCGGTCAGGGTGACCGTGACGGCCGCGCCTTCCTGGAGATCGAGGGTGTAGATGTCGAAGAGCGTGTTGTCTCCCAGCAGGCAGTCACCGGCGGCGAGTGTTCCGTCGATCGCGTCGCCGTCGCATTCGAGGGCTCCGACGCGGCAGTCGTCACAGGGGGTGCCACCGGCTCCGCCGCCCTCGGCCAGAGGGAACGTGGCGCCAACGAGCCAGTCCCGTCGCAGGTCGAACTTGTGGGTATAGGTCTTGTTGTCCATGAACCCCTTGAGGTCCGGATCGCGTGCGAGCCTCTGTCGCAGGGCCGCTCCTGAGATCGACTGCGGCATCGCACGCTTCGGCAGCTTGCCGGTCGCGGTGGCGGTCTCGTCATGGACGCGCCGCTTGTGGACGTCGACGGCCTCGAGACTTCTGGGGCCGCGTTCGAGCATGCGTCGGCTTTCGTCCCGGGGCGAGAAGTACGTCGATTGCTTGGAGCCGACCCCGGGGGCGCGGACGATGGGAGACAGCGACTTCGTGGCCTCGGGTGCCTCGTCATCACCATCACCGCGCGCATGGGAAGCCGTGACGGTCGAGAACGCCAGGGCGATCAGTGACAACCGAACCCGTCCAGAAGGCCGGAGGATTGTCGCGGCTCGGACTTTGTTCATTCTTGGGAGGTTCATTCGTTCCCTTTCACCGAAAAAGAAAGAACGTCCGGCGGTTCTTGACCCGTCGAACGACCAGCCGTTGTGGGAGTTTTGTAATCGACGATCAGAATCCGTTCTCTCCCGGACAGGACACGATTCGTTTTCACGCCGCGAGGGCGAGTCGTCCTTCCGCGAGAAGAATCGTCGACGTGCTGCTCGGCGCAGAGGCCGCCGACACGGCAGCAGCGCCGAGGGAAAGCCTCCCCTCGATCATGGAGCCCGGAAGACGTCGCTCGAGCCCACCCAGGGTGATCCGCGCCTTTCGGTACAGTAAATCCCCGGAACCCGACACAGACCGGAGCGGCGTTCAGCATCGGTGCTGACAGCTTGGATGTCAACCTCCGAGGAGGAGAGCGTCCTTCGAGCGAGTCCACGGGTGAACGCCCGGCAGGGGCGGGCCCGGAAGGGGGAGTTTCGGTGTTCGTCGAGCGCCAGGAATGGCCGGGGCCGGGATGCCGGCCTCCCTCGTTCGGACCGGCCTTTCTGGCAAGGGTCGGAACGTCGGGGAAAGGGCTGGGTTGGCCGGGACTTCCTGCAGGGTTCGGTGCCGGAAGGATAACGGCCGGTCGGGCTTCACGAAGGTCGGCTTCGATGCCGACCGGACGGCGGTCGACGGCCGGTCGCCCCTCGCCGGGGCCGACACGGAGGGCTGAATCCTGGCGAACATCGCCCTGATCGACTGCGGAGCCATCCTGCGGAGTCGGAGGCCGGCGTGCGATGGCTTCGACGGGTGCCGAGCGCCGGGTGGCGCGTCCACCGCGGTCGGGTTCGAGCCCCGCGAGAGCAGCCCGATTTCCTCGGAGGACGGAACCTGTACGGCGATCGCGACTCGCGAGCCCGGCCGGTTGACGCAGCTGCTGTGGGGAAGCGGGTGAAACCGGTGCTGTCCGGCTTGCAGGCGCATGTCGACGCCGCTCTCGGAGAACCGGCGGGCAGGTCGAAGAGGAGTGGAGGGAGCCTCCTCGAAGATCGAACGGAAAACATTCGGCGTCCTTGATGGCGGCCGGGGCCGCCGTCGATTCACAGCCCTGGAATGCATGAGCGGTGGTCCTGCCGCTCGCGTTGACGTCGACCGTGAAGAGAGTCCATCGTGTCGCGTGGGCCTTGTTCGGCTCGTTCGGCTCGTTCGGCTCGTTGGCCTTGTTCGGCTCGTTGGCCGAGGTCTCGTCGAACGATGGGATCAGTCCGATCGTCACGAGCAGCAAGCTGACCGTGAGTGCCCCGCACATGTTCGATTCCCGGACATTCTGGTGTTGTGATCCAAGCTGTCGCTCCGTAGCCCGCCTGCGGGTTGACCGTCCTGCCGTTCACGCTGTGGTCGGGACCTGGGCTGCGGACGGTTCACGGAAGGTCAGCTACAGAGTCAGGCGATGCATAATATGTTCCACTATAATATAATCACATAACTAGTTATAATTGGCGGAGTTGAGGGGCCAACTCGAGATCCCGCTCGATGCGATCGTTGATTCCCGGACATGGTGATGATCGATAATCGAACGAGGTGGCACCTTCGATCACCTGTCACCGTCAGGCCTCGGTGGGGTCCTCGGGCCTCGGGTACCGTCGCGCTCGCGAACTTCCGGACGCGGCGCCGGGATTCCCCGGTAGTGCTCGCGGCGCCCCGTGGTGTGCCGGGCACCTCTCCAGAATGTGAGAGACGAGTACTTGACGACCCGGGACGACGGAAAGGCCTGTCCCGGGGACACGGAACGGTGATCCTGCGCGACGGGAAGAAACCGCCCGCCTTCCATGGCCTTCGTGCGGGAGGACTCGTTCATGCAGACGCCGCACATCGATGTCGTGGGTCTCGAGATCTCTGCTGCGGCGAGGAGATCTCCCGGTGAACATGGCCATCTGGAAGCATGTCACGCTTGACCGATGACGAGTGCCCCGTGGCGAGGAGGACGGATCGCGGCCTGGCAGGGAATCACCGACCGGACTCGCTCGCGGTCGCCACCGACCTCGGGTCGGGATCGTGCTGGGCACCGGTCGTCACGCTCGGGCTCGAGCATGGACGGCGAAGATCGTCAGGGCGAGTGTCCGACCTGCGGTCGAATGGACGGACCGGTGGGAGATCCTCGCGCGGGTTCGTCGGGAGTGGGTGTGTCGAGAGTGGTCAGCATCGCGGGCGCTCTGTCGTGGCTCCATGTTCGACGGGAACGGATCCGCTGGTGGACCTCGTCCAGGTGGAGCGGCCCGGCCGCCTCCGCCCTGTCAGACCGGCCTTCGCCGGGTGATACGCCAGAGAGCCGGGGCCGGACGCGCCCGGATGAGCTCTGCGAGTCGGTGCGTCGGGAAGCTCGACGTTCCGGCGCTGAAGCGGTCGTGTTGCCGCGTGGAATCGCCGCTCGGAGCCGTGAACAACGCAATGCGGCCGTGCTGCGCTGCCTCGTGCCGCGCTGACGGTCGCGTCAACCGTCCGGGCTCGAGACAGCGCAGTGGCCGCTGGAGGAGGCTGGGTGTCGTGGCGCGTAACCGGGGTGGCTACCCGTCGTCGTCTTCGAGCTCGACCTCGCGAGCGAGAATAGCGCCGTCCTCGGTCGG
>CAYMLL010000407.1:0-5716 GCA_964390645.1 uncultured Planctomycetia bacterium
CGCGCCGCGGTTGTCAGTCCACTCGACTTGACGACGAAGAGTACGCGTGGGGGCACCGCGGCCGCTTTGCCGTCGGCGTGAGCGCGCGCCTGCCGCACGAACGGGACGAGCAAGGGCGACAACGCCCCCAGGGAGAGGCTTCCGAGTGCCTGTCGACGGGTCGGTCTCTTCATCGAGCGTCTCATCGGCGGTAGAGGAACGAGTCCGAGGACAGAAGCGAGGCGATCAGCGCCTTCATGCTGCCACCGCCCTGCGTATACGCGCTGTCGGCGGCGATCAAGGTCGGAGAGTCGTCCAGGGTCTCGTTGCGCCCCATCCAGTAGCGGAACGCGTGACGGACGAACGACTGGCGCACTCGCGTCGACCCGGCGAGCTGGTGAACCAGCTCGAAAACCGTCCGGACCTTGCCGTCGAGCCCCTTCTCGCCGCTGTCGATGATCTCGCCGCTGGTGTCGACGGGAACCGTCCTGGAATCCCGGTGTCGCCCCGGAAAGATCGTCAGGACTTCGCCGAGAACCGCCTCCGATCGAAAGCGCCCGAAGTCGTCGAAGCGCTCGAATGGCAACCCGAGCGGGTTCATCTTGCGGTGACAGCGCCAGCAGAACTCCTCGCGCGTCGCCTCCAGACGCTGGCGCAAGGTCCTGTGCGGGTCCTCCGGAACGACGGCGTCCACGGTGATCGGCAGGTCCGGAACCGTGTCGGCGAGAAGATGCTCCCGGATCCACTTGCCGCGGCGGATCGGATCGTTGTCGAAGTTCCCGGACCACGCGACCAGCCACGCAGGGTGGGTCAGGATCCCGGCGCGCTGACCCCGGGGCATTTGAAAGGGCTGCTCCCTCGGGTAGTTCCACGTCTCGTGATCGATGTTGTAGAACCCCACATAGCTCCGGCTCGACGGCCCCTCGATCGGGATCGGAGTGCGACCCGCCGCTTCCGCCCGCGCGATGTACTTCGAGTTGCGCTCGAAGTTGGCGTCGTCGACGTTGTTGCGGATATACCTCAGCTCCTTGCGGAACTTCTCCAGAGAACCCGGGTACGCGACGAAGTACTCGTCCGTCGTCAGCAGTCGCCGAAGGACGTCGCGGTCCTCGTCGAAGATGTGCATGACGAGCTGATCGGCGTCGTTGACCATGCGGCGCGTCTCGAACCCGCTGTCGATGCCGATCCTCTTGGCGTCCTTGAACACGCGCGGCGCATGGTGATAGCCGAAGAACTCGCGAAAAAAGCGCAGGACGCGCGAATTGCGGACCTTGTGGTCCTCCGCAAACATGGTGTAGTCGGCGACGGACATGTCGTTGTCATCGAGGATCCGACGCACGACGCGGCGGATGTCCTGCGGTGTCGACAGTCCGCCTTCATGAGCGATCTCGAGGAGGCTCTTCGCCGCCGGCTCGTCATCGTCGTCATCATCATGATCATCGCCGCCGTCGTCACCCTCGTCCCCGAGCCGCACCCGGATGTCGCCCGGCCCCTCGTCGACCAGCGAATACGCCAGCGCGAACGCGAGCTCGTAAGGAGAAAGCCGACGACGACCGTGCTCGTCCCGTGGGCCGAGCCCGATCTCGAGCCGGTACACCGCCTCCGGCTTCAGCAGGATCGCCATGAGAGCCGTCTGCAGGCCGAGGACCTTGCCGGCCTTCCCGATCGCGCGAGTCGCGAGATCGAGGGTCCGGCTCATCTCCGCTTCGGTCGGTGAACGCTCGAGGAGGAGCCGGTACTCGTGCTCGATCACGGCACGCAGCTGCTCGGAGTTCGGCGGGACGTCGGAATCGAGGATCTCCCGAACCACCCGGGGTGTTCGACGATGACGGTGCATGCGCCCGTCGTGCTCACGTCGCAGGATCCCCGTTGTCTGGTACCGGGCGACGGTCCGGCAGTTCATCAGCAGGAGCTGCAGGGTCGCGGCGTCGGCAAAATGCCGCGAGGCGAAATCGTTGATCACCCCCTTGCCGTCGTCGATGGCGAAAGGCTGATGGATGGCGGCTGCGTGGCGGACTCCCTCGCCGAGGCCGTCGACGACGCGGTCGTACACGTACGGGCTCAGCCTCCAGAGACGCGGACGGGAGAACGCCGGCCCCTTTCGTGAGCCGTCGAAGAGCGTCTCGTGATCGATGTGGTTGCCGAACTGCGCAGAGCGCCGCTTGTGCTCGAGGCTCGGCTTGCGACCCACCTTCCCGAGCTCGCGCTCGATCCAGCGCGTCACCCGCTTCACGGCCTCCGCCTCGGGCTGCGGCCGCTTCTTCGGAGGCATCTCGCCCAGCTCGAGCTTCTCGTGCACCGCCTGCCAGACGTCCGCCACGGCCAGGTCGGTGAAGTCCGACCCGACGCCACGAAGAGTCAGATCGGCCTTCGGCTTCGTCTCGCCGTGACAGGCAAAGCAGTGCTCCTCCACGAACGCGCGCACCGTCGTCTCGAGATCCGTCTCGCGCGAAGGAGGACCCGACTCGGCCGCTGTCGCCGAGAGCGAGAGCGAGAGCGAGAGCGAGCGGACGAGGCTTCGAGCACTACGGTGACGGCGCATGAGTCTCTGCTGGATCCCGTGGAAGCTCACTGCGCCGTCCGCCGCGGTCGCTCCCGCCCGAGGCAGGTCGACCCTTCGCGTGCGCAGTCGTTCCGGTGCCCGATCAGATCCGACGCCCGCCCATCCCGAGCCGCGCTCGGCGATGGCGGTGCGGACGGCGACCCATCGAGAAACGGCAAGGAAGCACGATAACCGCGTCGAGGGGCGCTGGAAAGCCGTTCCCGACCCGGTGGATCACGGGCCGGATCCGGGACCGGGTCCCTTCCTCGCCGAGCTGCCCCGGATTCGCCGTCACGATCGACGTGCGGACATGAACGACGACCGGAGGCTCGACCCTTCCACGCGGTCGCGGAACCGGAATCTCGGTACCCGACCGAACCCTCGACGCCCGCGAAGCGATCCGTAAGATAGCGCGTTTCCCGTTGCGGGAAGCCCTCGCGTCAACTCCGGAGAGACGCATGAGCCTCGGTCCCTGGTACCTGACCTCGCTGTCCTTGCTGCTGCTCTGTCCGACGATACCGGTCGCCGGACAGAGTCACGGTCCGGAGAGGATCACCTCGCCTCCACCCGGAAGACCCGCGAACGCCGAGCCCGGCGACACGGAGCCCCGCGACACGGAACCCCGCGACGACCGGGACGGAGGCGGCGTGCAGCGCCTCGATCGCATCATCGTCGTCGGACGCCGTCTCGCTGACCGTGCCTTCGATGTCCCCGCAACCGTGGATTCGCTCGACGGCTTCGAGATCTACGGCGAGAAAGCGTTCCGGACTCTGCCCGAGGCGATGCGCGAGATTCCCGGCGTCATGGTGCAAAAGACCGGCCACGGCCAGGGCTCCCCGTTCATCCGCGGTTTCACCGGCTTCCGTACGCTGGTCCTCATCGACGACGTGCGCCTCAACCACTCCGTGATGCGCAGCGGACCGAACCAGTACTGGAGCACGGTCGATCCGCTCCTCGTGGAGCGACTCGAGATCCTCAAGGGGCCGGCGTCCGTTCTCTACGGCAGCGACGCGATCGGCGGTACGGTGAACGTCATCACCCGATCCCCGCGGCTCGGCGGCAACGGCTTCAGCCCCGGCGGACGCGTCCACTACCGCTACGCGAGCGGCGAGGACTCGCACGGCGGACGCGTCGAGGCCGAGGGAAGCTACTCCGACGACTTCGGCTTGCTGCTCGGATCCTCCTACAAGGACTTCGGCGACCTGATCGGCGGCTCGAGCGCCGGTCGATTGCCGAACACCGGCTACGACGAACTCGACGGCGACGCCAAGATGGTCCTCTACCCGCGCGATGACCTCGAGGTCGTGTTCGCTCTGCAGCGCGTCGACATCGACGATGCTCCGCGCACTCACTCGACGATCTTCTCGAAGAGCTTTCACGGCACCACGATCGGCACGGACCGGCGCCGCGACCTCGACCAGAATCGCCACCTCGCGTACGCGCAAGTCCGCTGGGAGCCGGAGGACGTCGAATGGCTCAGTGCGGGCAAGCTCGGCTTCTCCTACCAGCTGCACGAGGAGGAGGAGAACCGCCGACGCGGCAACGGACGCACACGCCGGCAGGGATTCGAGGACGACGTCTTCGGCGCGTTCGTGCAGCTCGAGAGCGAGACCCGCCTCGGCACGCTCTCCTGGGGCCTCGAGTGGTACCACGACGAGGTCGACTCCTTCTTCCGGGAGTTCGAGGCCGACGGCTCGCCGCGCCCCCATCGGCCGAGAGGCCCCGTGGCCGACGACGCTTCGTACGATCTCGCAGGCCTCTACCTGCAGGATGCGTTTTCCGTCCGCGACGACCTCGAGGTGACTCTCGGCGGCCGCTTCAACTACGCTCACGCCGAGGCAGCGAAGGTCGATCCGGACCCGTCGAGCGCGCCCGAACTCGGTCCCGTCTCGGAGGACTTCTCCTCGGTGGTCGGCAGCCTGCGCGGCGTCTACCACGCAACGGAGGAGTGGAACATCTTCACCGGCGTCTCGCAGGGCTTTCGCGCTCCGAACCTCTCCGACCTGACACGATTCGATGTCTCGCGAAGCGGCGAGGTCGAGATCCCCTCGCCCGATCTCCGACCGGAGGATTTCGTCGCCTTCGAGGCCGGCACGAAGATCCGTCTCGAGTCCATCGAGCTGCAGGCGTCGTACCACTACACGATCATCGACGGCATGATCGTACGATTCCCCACCGGCCAGATCATCGACGGTGACCCGGCGGTGACCAAGGACAACGTCGGCGACGGATTCACGCACGGTGTCGAGCTCGGCGCGAGGTGGCGTCTGGGGCGCGGCTTCACGCTCTTCGGCAGCGCCGGCTGGGTCGAGGGCGAGGTCGACAGCATCGTCGACGGAGCCGAGCGCAGCCAGCCATCGAGCCGTATGCCGCCGGCGATGGGCATCCTCGGCCTGCGCTGGGACTCTCCGTCTCGTCGCTGGTGGGTCGAGGGAACCGTGACGATCGCGGACGGTCAGGACCGTCTCAGTCCGCGTGACAGGACCGACACGCAACGCATCCCTCCCGGCGGCACGCCCGGCTACACGATCTACTCGATGCGCGCCGGCGGCAGGATCCGTGACGGTCTGCATGGATTCATCGGCGTCGAAAACTTCACGAACAAGGACTACCGGATCCACGGCTCGGGGCAAGACGAGACCGGCACGAACGCGATCGTCGGGTTAGACTGGACGTTCGGAGGTCCCCGCAAAGGATGAACGAGGCGCGCCTCGACAGACTGACTCCCGCCGCGATCGTCGCGGTCGTCACTCACCTGATCGTCCTGTGGGCGCTCGGACTGCTCCCCTTCGGCTCGCGGGATGTCGTTCGCCCCGCGATCGCCGGAAGCCGGGCGCACGCACCGATCCCGGTGCTCATCGATTCCGTGACGAAGCCGCCGACGCTGCTTCGACCGTCGCGACCGATGGCGCTCTTCGAGCCCGTCTTTTCACGGCCGACGCCGGCATCGTACCGCCCACCGGCAACCGGGCTCGCCTCGCCGAGGATCACCGACGACACCAGTCCCGGCAAGACGGGCTCCAGCGAGACGGGCTCCGGCAAGACGGGCCCCGGCAAGACGGGCCCCGGCAAGACGGGCCCCGGCAAGACGGGCCCCGGCAAGACGGGCCCCGGCAAGACGGGCCCCGGCAAGACGGGCCCCGGCAAGACGGGCCCCGGCAAGACGGGCCCCGGCAAGACGGGCCCCGGCAAGAC
>CAYMLL010000408.1:0-5705 GCA_964390645.1 uncultured Planctomycetia bacterium
GTGGTGGTCGGTGGTGTGGCCTGGGCGCGGCCGTCCAGCCTACAAGACGGGGTGCCGCGTTCGCAACCGGCGTGAGCACGGGCAAGGGTCACGCTCACGAGCCGAGGTGAGCACCTCGACGTCCGATCGCCCGACCACACCACACCGTCGAGCCGGAAGCGTCGGCTGCAGGAAGTGGGAGAAGGAGACCCGGAATCTTCGCGGGGCGCACCTCGAAGACACCTTGTCCGTACACACGCAGCTCCTCGACGGACGACTCCGATCGCGCCACCGGGGACATCAAGAGAAGGAGCCGAAGCTCCGCTCCCCGGCGAGATTCTCGGAGGCGGGCTCCGTCCGGGAGCGCCAGGATCCCGACCGATCCCGCGTCGAAGACGGACGACCGCGAGGAGCAGCCTGCCGAGGGCGATTTCCGCGACGAGGCGGCGCCGAGCGCCCCGGCGAGGCCGGCGTCCGGGCTTGCACGGCGATTCTGTTCCCGAGACCGTTTCCGACCCGACCGGTCTTTCCCTTATGATGGACCCTCCATGGCGTGCTCCACCGAACCCTCCCGAACGCGGTGCCAGCGGTTCCCGAAGCCTTCTTCGCTCCTGGCCGTCATCCTGGTCGGTCTGGCGGTGCGGTCCGGGGGCGTCGCCGCCGACGTGGACTACCTCCGCGATATCAAGCCGCTTCTGCGAGCGCGCTGCTACGCGTGCCACGGCACGCTGAAGAGGAAGGCGCGGCTGCGGCTCGACACCGCCCTGGCGATCCGCGCGGGAGGCCGCGGCGGCGCTGCCGTCGAGCCGGGCGAGCCGCAGGCAAGCCTGCTGATCGAACGGGTGACGGCGACGGATCCGGATGAGCGCATGCCTCCGGAGGGCCAGCCGCTGTCGCCCGAGCAGATCGACAGCCTGCGCCGCTGGATCGTGGCCGGCGCGCCGGCGCCGCCCGACGAGAAGGCCGAGGCCTCCGTGGAGGAGCACTGGGCGTTTCGCCCCCCGCGCAGGACACCGACCGACAGCACGGCGGCGAGGGTGGCGAAGAAGCCGGACGGCGAGGCTGCGCATCCGATCGACGCCCTCCTCGACGTCGAGCGTCGGCGCCACGGCATCGAGCCGCTTCCCCTCGAGGACCGCCGTCTCCTGCTGCGCCGTGTCCACCTCGACCTGGTCGGTCTGCCCCCGACGCCCCGGGAGCAGCGCGAATTCCTCGACGACGCGAGCCCGGATGCCTGGGAGCGCGTTGTCGATCGTCTGCTCGCGAGCCCACGGCACGGCGAGCGCTGGGGCCGCCACTGGATGGACGTCTGGCGCTACACCGACTGGTACGGACTCGGCGCGCAGCTGCGCAACAGCCAGAAGCACATCTGGCGCTGGCGAGACTGGATCGTCGAGTCGCTGAACGACGACAAGGGCTACGACCGCATGGTGCTCGAGATGCTCGCGGCCGACGAGCTCTATCCGAGCGATCCCGACGCCGTACGCGGCACCGGCTTCCTGGCGCGAAACTACTACCTCTTCAATCGCACGACGTGGCTGGACACGACGATCGAGCACACGAGCAAGGCTCTGCTCGGCCTGACGATGAACTGCGCCAAGTGCCACGACCACAAGTACGACCCGATCACCCAGGTTGACTACTACCGCATGCGCGCGTTCTTCGAGCCACACCAGGTGCGACTCGACTCCGTGCCCGGCGAGACGGACCTCGAGAAGGACGGGATGCCGCGCGTCTTCGACGCCCACCTAGACGCCCCCACCTACCTGCACGTCCGCGGCGATGCCAAGAGTCCGGACAGAGCCCGCCCGTTGACGCCGGGCGTGCCGGGAGTCCTCGCGTTCGCTCCGCTGGACATCGCGCGCGTGGAGCTGCCTCCGCAGGCTCACTTTCCGGCGCTGCGACCGTTCGTCCTCGAGGATCGCCTGCGCGAGGCGGAGCGGACGATCGCGGCTTCGCGCGCCTCGCTCGTGAAAGCTCGCACTCGTCTGGCGGAGGCCATTGCACGCACGGCGGAGGCGAAGGCGGAGAAGACAGTCGCGGCCGCAGGCGCGTCGTCCGAGCCCTCGATGCTCGTCCTCGCGGACTCCTTCGAGAAGCCGCGCCCGGACCTCTGGGAGATCGGGCCGGGCGAGTGGACGCATCGCGACGGATTCATCACGCAGAATCGCGTGTCGACCGTCCGCGCGCACCTGCGAACGCGGCAGGATCATCCCGCCGACTTCGAGGCCCGCCTGCGATTCCGAATCACCGGCGGGAAGAAGTGGATGTCGATCGGCTTCGCGTTCGACGCCGTGGACGGCCGCGAGAAGATCGTCTACATGAGCGCGTTCCGGCCCGCCCCGAAGGTGCAGATCGCCTACAAGCAGCGCGCGAACATCGTCTACCCTCCGGAGGCCAGCGCGCGCCATCCGGTCGAGAAGGGCCGCGTCCACGAGCTCGGCTGCGCGGTCCGCGACCGGCTCGTCAACGTCTCGGTGGACGGCGAGCACGTCCTCGCCTACGAGCTGCCACGGGCCCGCGAGGCCGGCCGGCTCGATCTGACCGTGTTCGATGCAACGGCGGAGCTGCACTCCGTCGAGGTGCGTTCGCTCGCATCCGACATCGCTCTGCGATCGCCGAAGGGCAAGCCCGACAGCCCCGGGAGCGTCGCCGAGATGCGCCTCTCCGTCGCCGCCGCCGAGAAGACGCTCGCCGCCGCCGAGCTGCGACCGGACGCTCTGCGCGCGTCGTCTCGCGCCGACCGCGCTCGACACGCGCGCCCTCCACCGGAGGATCTCGACGAGCTTGTCCGCGAGGCGGGACGCGCCGCACGCGGGCACGAGCTCGCGCTCGCACAGGCCGACCTCGCGAGCGCCGAGCTGGGTCTGGCGCAGGCCGACGGCAAGGCGAAGTCCGACGCCGCAAGGAAGAAGCGTGACTCCACGGCCGCACGTCTCGAGAAGGCCGTCGAGGCCGCGTCGAGGCCGAGCGACAGCTACACCTCCCTGCGCGCCTCGCTGAAGGCGCTCGAGGGCCCCGACGAGACCGACGACTCGCGCCGCCGGCCCTACCCCGGAGCCAGCACCGGCCGCCGCAGCGCCCTCGCTCGCTGGCTCCTCGATCCGCGCCATCCGCTGACCGCGCGGGTCGCGGTGAACCACATCTGGATGCGTCACTTCGGGCGACCGCTCCTCGAGTCGGTCACCGACTTCGGCCGGCGTGCGTCGCGTCCGCCGCAGCAGGCGCTTCTCGACTGGCTCGCGGTCGAGCTCGTCGCGAGCGGCTGGAGCATGAAGCACCTCCACCGGATGATCGTCACGTCCGCCGCCTACCGGCTCTCCGGATCGTCGCTGAGAGCTGACGAGCTCACCCGACGGGAGGATCCGCAGAACGAGCTCTACTGGAAACGCACACCGACGCGGATGGAGTCGCAGGTGATCCGCGACAGCCTGCTGCTTCTGGCCGGGGTTCTCGACGTCCGTCTCGGCGGCCCGACGATCGATCCTCGCGGCGAGGACCGGAACCGACGGCGCAGCATCTACTTCACGCAGTCACGAGACCACCAGCATCCGTTCCTGTCGATGTTCGACGACGCCGACATCCTCGCCTGCTATCGTCGCACGGAGAGCATCGTGCCGCAGCAGGCGTTGACGCTCGCCAACAGCAAGCTCGCGCTGCGTATGGCGCGCCTCATCGCCGCTCGAATTGCCGCTCGAATTGCCGCCCGGACAGCTGCCGGAAGCGACGGCGAAGAGCCACCGCACGACCGTCTCTTCGTCACCACCGCCTTCGAGGCCGTGCTGACGCGGCGGCCGAGCCCTCGCGAGATCGACGAATGTCTCAGGACGCTCGCGGCCCTTGCTGATACGATCGGTGGGCAAGGGGGCGCGGACACGCGCCGGCGCGCGCGCGAGAGCCTCGTCCACGCGCTGATCAACCACAACGACTTCATCACCGTTCGCTGACCGACTTCATCACCGTTCGCCGACCGAGACTTCATGAACCAGCCCGAGCCTTCTTGCCCGTGCAGCCTTCCGCGCGGGAACTCCGTCGACCGGCGCGGCTTTCTCGGCGGTCTGGGCCTCGGCTTCGCCGGGGTGGCGCTCAGCGCCATCCTCCAGAAGGATCTGCGAGGCGAGGAGGCGAGGCGCTGGTCACCTCCCGACGGTCGACCCCACCATGCACCGCGAGCCAGGAGCGTCATCTGGATCTTCCTGCGCGGTGGTCTGAGCCACCTCGAGAGCTTCGACCCGAAGCCGACGCTCGACCGCTACGCCGGCAAGACGATCGCCGGCACGCCGTTCAAGAGCGTGCAGGATCCCGAGCTGCTGAAGAGGGTGCGTGTCGTCGTCGTCAACGACGCCAACGGCAAGCAGCGCAACAAGCTCTACCCGACGCAGATCGGCTTCCGGCGCCACGGCGAGTGCGGCACGCCCGTCAGCGACTGGTTCCCTCACATCGGGAGCTGCGCCGATCAGATCTCGGTGGTACGGTCGATGTGGACCAGCGACGACAACCACGGAGCGCAGGTACAGTTCCACTCGGGCCGGCACATGCTCGACGAGCGTGTGCCGACGATCGGCGCCTGGGTGAACTACGGTCTCGGAACGCTGAACGAGAACCTGCCCCAGTTCATCAACATGGGGCCGCGGTACTTCGACGTTCGCGACGGTCACTACCTCGGCCCCGCGTTCGACTCGGTGCCGCTGAAGATCGATCCGCAGAAGCCGCTCCCCTTCGCCCGACCCGAGCTCGACATCTCCCACGAGGAGCAGCGACTCGGCTTCGACCTCGTCGACCGGCTCAACCGGCTGACCGCCGAGCGCTACCCCGAGGACGACGACCTCGCCGCGAGGATCAAGTCGTACGAGCTCGCCTTCCGCATGCAGACCGCGGTGCCCGAGGTCGTGAACTTCGACAGCGAGAGCGCGACGACCCGGCGACTCTACGGACTCGACGACAAGACGACGCGCCCCTTCGCCATGCAGCTGCTCGCAGCGCGGCGATTCGTCGAGCGCGGGGTGCGCTTCATCCAGATCCAGCACGGTAGCGGGGCGGCGGGATCCTGGGATGCGCACTCCGCTCTGAAGGCGAACCACTCGAAGCTCGCGCCGCAGGTCGACCGACCCGTCGCGGGTCTGCTGCGCGACCTCGGCGCGCGCGGCCTGCTCGACGCGCCCATCGTCGTGTTCGCGACCGAGTTCGGCCGCACGCCCGGCTCCCAGTCGGGCAACGGTCGCGACCACCACCCCTACGGGTTCTCCGTATGGCTGGCCGGAGGCGGCATCAAGGGCGGCGTCGTCCACGGCGCAACCGACGAGATCGGCTTCCACGCCACCGAGAGCCCGCACTACGTCACCGATGTCCACGCGACGCTGATGCATCTACTGGGCCTCGACGCGCGCCGGCTCGAGCTGCCGCAGCACAAGCGCCTCGAGCAGGACTTCGGAAGCCCGATCCGCGAGATCATCGCCTGAGAGGCGATCCGCGGCGCGCGCTCGTGCTCCCCGGAAGCGAGCACTAGAGAGCCGCGAGCTCCTCGCCGAGGGCGGCGTCGAGGATGGACAGCAGCTCGTCGATGTGCTCGGCGGTCGAGACGAGCGGCGGGCCGAACGCGAGCCAGTGCGGATCGTAGCGACAGAGGAGCCCCTTCGACAGCGCGCGCCGCCCGACGCGAACGCCGAAGGCGAGGTCCTCGGCGAAGCGCTCCCTCGTCGCCATATCGCGCACGAGCTCGATGCCCT
>CAYMLL010000409.1:0-5699 GCA_964390645.1 uncultured Planctomycetia bacterium
CTTCCGCAACGCAGGCCAGCGAGACCAGCAACGCCAGGCCCAAGGCGAGCGCCAGCCGATGCATCGTCACCTGTTCAACTCCTCAACCAGCTTCACGAGTGCCAGGCGTTTGGATCGGAACAGCCGCCGGTCGGTTGTGCGATTCGTGATGACGGTCTTGACGATCTCGTCGAGTCGTTTCCGGTGGGCCGCACCGGCGTCTCCAAGCGCATCGATTCTCTCCCTCGCCATCGCCAGGAGCATGTAGTCCTCGATTCCCATGCGGACGTATTCCCAGCGTCGGCTGGGGATGACGGGCTCGGCGGTTTTGACGTCGTCGGGGAGGGGAGGGTTCGGGTACGCGGGGTTCGGGAACGCGGGGTTCGGGCACGCGGGGTTCGGGCACGCGGGGTTCGGGCACGCGGGATTCGGGCACGCGGGATTCGGGGTCTTCCGAGGACGCGCAGGAGCGCGGTGGACGGCGTCGTCGCTCGAGACGTCGTCGTCGGGGAGGTGGCTCGGGCGGAGGTGGCTCGGGCGGAGGTGGCTCGGCTGACTGATTCGCAACCGCCGGCGTCAGACCTCGACCGGCTGCCTCCATGGGATTGGCCTCGCGCCGGTCTTCCCGTCGGGCGTCCCGCAGCCGCATGATGTCTGTGGTCCCGGGCTCGTTGCATCGGGCCTGACGATTCCCTACAATCCTCCCTTCGATCGGATACCCGCGATCGCCGTGGAGTCTACGGCGTTCCTGTTCGATAATCGTGCCCCGAAAAGGGCGCTCGCGACGGTCTCATCACCCTCCAAAGTCACGCGCTATCGCCGATGCCCAAGGTCAACTTTACCCGTGAGAAGAAGGTCGTCGAGTGTGAGCCCGGAGAGAAGCTCCGCGACGTGGCGATCAAGAACGGTGTTCAGCTCTATCCGGGGATGAAGAGCCTCTTGAATTGTCACGGCCTCGGCCACTGCGGAGAGTGCCGCGTTCATGTCGTCGAGGGCATGGAGAGCCTTGACCCGAAGACGCTCAAGGAGCGGTTTCGTATCGCCGTGAGCTGGTTCAAGCTCGGCCATGAGCACGAGGTGCGGCTGGCGTGCCAGGCTCGCGTGAATGAGGACTGTGATGTCTACACACAGCCCGAGTTCAACTGGTTCGGCGAGCGCGCCTGACTCCCCGTTCCGGGATCGTCGGCACAGGCGGGTGGTCGACCGACAACGAGTGCCGGGAATCCGGAATTGAGGCACTGGTTCACGATTCTTTGCGCGCTCGCTCTACTTCAAGCAGCAAGATCGTGAATACTGGATACTACCAGTTCTTGACGGGGCTGCGGTCGCAGCTCGTAGCCGGCGTGCCCTTGAAGCAGTCCCTGGCGACGCTCGCCGGTGGCGGCAAGTGTGCCCGGCTGGCGAGGGAGTCGCTCGCATCGGTCGATCGTGGTCGCACCTTCGCCGAGGCGCTCGCGGACGTGCATGGTGCTGATGTGCCATCGGAGCATATCGTGCTCGTCGAGGCGGGAGAGCGAAGCGGTCGGCTCGATACGATGATCGAACGGATCATCGCGGACGTCGAGTTGCTGCGTGACATGCGCACACAGATGGTCTCGCGTTCGCTGTACCCGCTGCTGATCCTCGTCGCGACCGTCATGCTGCCTCCGCTCTACCTTCTCTTCTCGGGCCTCGTTTCCGAGTACCTGCGGATCCAGCTTGCCTTCTTCGGGCCGATCGCGCTGCTGGTCGTTCTCTGGTATCAGCGGGATCGCATCGCTCCGCCGGCCTCTGCGTTGCGGAGCACGCTGCAGGGGGTCCTGCGGAAGGTTCCCGTTCTCGGCCCCTTCACGGTCGATCACGCGTTGTCGCGCTCGCTCTCCCTCCTCGGCTTGCTGCTCGAGGCCGGGCTCGGGTGGGAGGACAGCTTGCCGCTCGTCGGGCGTGCGAGCGGCTGGATCTTCCTCGAGCGCGAGTTCAGGGCCGCCGACGAGAAGATTCGCCAGGGAGCGACCGCCACCGAGAGCCTCTGCGCGCTGAGCAGCCTGCCGCGCGATTTCCACTCGGCGATCGCGACCGGTGAGGTGTCCGGAAGCCTCGACAGCGCCCTCAAACACTGCGGCGAGATCCTGAGGGAGCGCACGACGACGCGCGTGGATCGAGTCCTCAGCGTGCTGCCCGTCGTGGCGTTGCTCCTCGCCGGCCTCGTCGCGGGGCTCATCGTCGTCAGGTTCTACACGAGCATGTACCGTGGGCTCTGATCGTGTTGTCGTTCGGCTCGGTTGCGTCGCCGTCCTGACGCTTGCCGGGTGCTACGAGTCGCCGCCGATCATTCCGGAGGGCTACGGTCCGCGGACGGTCGAGGGCTGGCCATCGCCCACCGTGTATGCACGCGAGGCGGCACACCCGGTGAACCGGTGGTTCCATCGTTCGTTCGCGCGTCGATCGGCTGACGGACGCATCGTCGCGGTACGCCCGGACGCGCCTCTGTCCGAGATGCGGGTGCCGGGCCTGGTCGACCGAGCCGAGATCGCCGCGCTCCTGGCGGCGGTGGACAGAGAGCTGGCGACCGTTGATGCGGCACCTGCGACGCGAGCTCTCCTGCGTGCGGACCTCCTCGCCCAGGCGCGATTCTGGAGCGGGCACGGAAGCGAGGAGCTCGCGCGACGCCACCGGGAGCTGGCGGGCCGGGTCCAGGGAGCGACCGACGATTGGCCGTCGGCCCTGCAGCCGCCGCCTCTGCGGCAGGGGCGCTGGCAGCGAGTCGTCGCCGAGGGCGGCGACGCGAGGCGTACCGTGCTCTACGATGTGACCGCGAGTGACGGAGCGCGCGTCGGACCCGTCGGCGACTCGTCCGCGCCCGAGCGCGCTGCTCTCCTCTTCAGCGAGACCGGTGTGCCGATGGAGTGCTGGACGATCGACGTCGACGATGGCTCGGTCCGCTACGCAATCTATCGTCTCGATCGCGCGGCGCAGCTGGAGGGAGGCGACGCCTGGCGACGTTTGCCGCTTGACACGACCATCTCGATCCGTGGGCTCGGCCGCCGTGAGGGAGAGATGATCGAAGGGGTGATCGCGGAAACCTGCGCGTCCTGTCATTCAGCACGAGCTCCGATCATGACTCACGGGAGGAAGCATGTGTACGGTGCGATCCGGATACCTTGAGCGAGCGTCCCTGCTCGCGCTGTCGTTCGTCGCTCTCGTGGTCGTGGGGTGTCGCTCGCCCGGGGCCGTCGAGCAGGGTTCGATCGCCGCCATCGAGTCCCTGCTCCGCAAGCAGCAGTCCGACTGGAACCGCGGCGACATTCCTGCCTTCATGGAGGGCTATGCTCGCTCCGAGGAGCTGCGCTTCGTTTCTGGCGACCAGACGACGATCGGTTGGCAAGCGACGCTCGACCGTTACGAGAGACGCTACGGCGATCGTGAGAAGATGGGCTCGCTGGAGTTCACGCTTGTCGACGTCGAGCTGCTCGCGGCCGGGGTTGGCAAGGTCGTCGGCAAGTGGCAGCTGTCCTTCACGGACGACAGCGCCGGCGGCATGTTCACGCTCATCCTCCGCCGCCGCCCTGAGGGCTGGAGGATCGTGCACGACCACACGTCCGTCCAGACCGGGGAGTAGACTCGAGGTAGAGCGGGAGCTCAGACGTCGATCCGCACCAGCTCCTCCTGGTGGGGTGCACCGGTGACCTCGGCGCTGTTTCCGGTGTGGTAGACGTTGACCTCGCTACGGATCCCGAAGCGACCGGGCAAGTAGATGCCGGGCTCCACGGAGAACACCGTTCCCGGGAGCATCTTGCGCGTGTCGTGCGTCTCGAGGTCGTCGAGGTTGGCTCCGTTGCCATGTGTGTTCTCGTGGATCGAGTGGCCGAGCCGATGGATGAAGCGCTCAGCGTAGCCGGCCGCGTCGATAACCGCGCGCGCGGCTCGGTCGAGCTCGTAGCCTCGGATGTCCTCGCCTGCTCGAAATGCCTCGTCGGCGCGATCGCAGGCGGCCTTGCGTGCGTCACGAACGATGTTGAAGACCTTCACCATGTCCTCTGGTGGATCCGCGCCGACGAAGGCGCACCAGGTGATGTCGGCGTAGATCGAGCCCGGCGCCTCCTCTCTCGCCCAGATGTCGAAGAGGAGGAGATCGCCGACACGGATCTCGGACGAGCCTTCCGACGCGACCTCGAAGTGGGGATCAGCCGCGTGCTCGTTGACGCCGACGATCGGATCATGATCGTTGATCATGCCCGCCGCGTTCAGCGCGGAGTTCGCGTGTTCGACGATGTCGCGCTCGGTGATCGCCTTGCCGGCGCGCAGTGTCTTGCCGACGAGCGCGAAGACCTCGTCGACGAGGTCGCGGACGCGTTTCGCCGCGCGATGATGGCTGGCGAGCTGCTCCTCATCGAGCACGGCCTCGAAGGCTTGCATGAGATCGGCGCTCGATACGACCTCGACTCCCTTGGAGCGGACCTTCTCGACGGTTCCGGCGTCAACCTTCGAGACGTACGGAACGTCGCACTGTGGTGAGTAGTTCATGGCGACGCGCTGCGCATCGCCGAGGATTCTCGTGATTCCGTCGTCGAGGGACTGCCACGTCAGGTAGACGGTCGCTGCTCCCGGGACCGCGTCGAGCGCCTTCGTCTCGATCGCGTGAACCAGCTTGCGCGGCTCGCCCTCGGCGGGAAGGAAGTAGAACCAGCGTCGCGAGCCGGCGTGTCCTTCGAGCCCGAGCACCTTCCGTGCGATCGGATCCGTGTTCCGGAAGTCGTAGAGGAGCCAGCCGTCGAGGTCCGCGGCGCGGATGGCCGCCTGGACGGCGGCGAGGTCGAAGGTGGTCGAGGGAGCCATGAATCATGCCTCTCGGGGTCCGGTGTCGTGGGCGCTCGGAATGATACCAGACCCCGGCGACGCTGTCCCCGGATCCGCGATCACGGACCCGGCACGGGGCCACGGTCGGGGAAGGGCGCCGGAGGCTCCGATCCTCCACGAAAGAGATAGTCGAGCAGGTAGATCGGGTCGGTGACGTCGTTGTCGCCATCGCCGTTGATGTCCGAGGCTTCGAGAACCGACGGCGTCGGGGTACCGAGGAACAGCCAGTTGAGGGTGGTGATGCTGTCGGTGATCCCCAGCTCGCCGTTGTCGTCGACGTCGCCGCGCAGGAAGTGGAGCTCCGGCGTGGCCTCGTCGACCGCGCTGGTGTTCGTGAAGTTGGAGTAGGCGATCATCAGTGAGCCGCCCCGGCGTCCGTTTCCCTCGGCGAAGGCCTCGATGCCCGGCCGGACGGCGAGCAGACTGGTCGTCGCCGGCACCCCGTCGACGCTGACCGTCGCGAAGACGCGACGCGTGAACGATGTGTCCGGGTCGAAGGCCTCGAGCCCAGGGGGAGCAGCCCCGAAGCCGAGGTTGGTGCCGTAGAGCTTGCCGTCGAGCCACTCGAGGTTGAACAGCCCGTCGAGTCCGTCAGCGAGCTCCTCCCCGTCACCCAGGCTCAACGCTCCGTCGCCGATCACGCTCTGGAGCTGCAGCGCCGAGAAGCGCACGAGGACCTCCGAAGGCCGGCCCGTGGCCGGGTCGCTGCGGCCGCTGGTGATGACGTAGAGGTTGCCGGCCGGGTCGAAGGCAAGCGGCCCGGAGAAGCGAGAGATGCTCGCGATGATCTCGTCGTTGGCGTCGTCGGGATCCTCGTCGAGGAGCCAGACCGAGCTGCTCTGCGACTCGCCGTATCCGACGACGAAACCTCGCCCTGCGAGGGC
>CAYMLL010000410.1:0-5674 GCA_964390645.1 uncultured Planctomycetia bacterium
CGTCATCGTCGTCATCGTCATCGTCATCGTCATCGTCATCGTCGTCGTCGTCCTCGTCGTCCACGGTGAGGACGTAGGTGACGTCTCTTCGTCGCGTGTCGGTAAAGCCGTTGACGCCGATGGCCATATGGATCTCGTGCACGCCTTCCTCGAGCGGCGCGACGAGGACGAACCAGCCGGTCGCCACCGCCGTGCCTGTCGTTCCCGCCGGTACGAACTCCGCGAAGTAGCTTCCTTCCCCGTACTCGAGCGGGAAGTCCGAGGAGGTCGTGAGGAAGCGGTCCACGTCCGGGACGGAGACGCCGTCGATGTCCAGTTCCGCCGAGAAGCCAGGAAACCCGTCAGGCGGGGCGCCGATCCCTCTGAGGTTGTCCTGCCCGGAGGCTATGCAGGCAGCCCGGTCTTCCGGGGTGGGGGAGAAGTCCGGATCATCCGGGACGTCCGAGCACTCGGCCGTGGCGATCGACGCGATCAGCGCGGTCCCTTCTGGAACCGTACAGTACACGGTGTGGGGGGCATCGTTGCCTCCCTGGAAGTTGAAGTTCAGGGGGGGGCCCAGGAACCTCACCGTCCGCGGTTGCCCGGCGGCGCAATCCGCCGGGGGGAGACCGAAAGCGCCCATGGCGGGGAGATGCTCGACGGGAGTCGAGACCAACCATTGCCAGAAAACCGCCGGCAGCCTCGCGTACACCTCGGGAAACACCTCCGGCGGCACAACTCGAGCGCGGTGACGTTCGCCGTCGTGCCCCCGTCCCGGCCCCCCGGTACCGCTCCTGCTGCAGGCCCGCACGGGCTCTCGGCCGCCGCGGAAGAGCCAGCTGAAGAAGACGGTCACGTCGGCGATGTCGAGGCGTTCGTCTCCGTTGGAGTCACCGTTCTGCCTGGCGGTCTCCCCCTCGCCACACGCGGCGAGCGGCGCCGGTGCGGGGCCCGCCCTGAAGAGGTAGCTGAGCAGAGACACTCCGTCGCTGACGTCCCTCTTGTGATCTCCGTTCATGTCGGCATTCTGCAATGCTATGCCCAGGTATCTGATCAGCTCCTCGTTGGCGGCAACCTGTTCTAGTGGCAAGGCAATCAGGGATAACGAGAGGAAGCGCAGTGCCATCGAGTGTTGTGAACGCAATTGCCGACTCCTTGTCTGTTTCCTTCGCCGACTCTGACATACGAGACGGACTGCTCAGCCGTCGGGAATTGGCGGGATTCCGGGCCTGGCGAGGGGCTCACCCGTCCATTCGCAACGTCAGACTCGGTACTGGAGCGATGATCGGCAAGACGGGGACCCAACGCTCTCATGCCGACCGCTAACACGGCTCCGTGCCCGTTGACCTGCGCTCATTATCTTCTCGAGCCGGTCCTTGTAAAGGCATTTACTAGGTACCAAATAAAATGATATATACAGGCGGGCCCACGGGGCGACGAAATATCGCCGGGGCGGCGGAATATCGACGGGGCTATCCGTCGCAACCTGTTGAAGCTCGCGAAAACACGCGAGCGTGGTCTTGCGGCTCCATCCGGGGCGAGAGCTGCGAAGAGACGCCGGGTCGAAACCGCGAAACGGACTCTCGAGGATGAGGCCCGGACCCACGCCACGCATGACCAGCCCCGGCAGGCCCGATTCGAGATCCGGATTTCTCACCGGTTTCGCGGCAGGAAGCGGTGAGACATGCGATCTAGCGCAGTCTCGGTCGGCGGGAGCCCTCGATGGAGCTAGAGTCGAGGGTCGTCACGAGGTTGTAGACGTGCTGGGTCGAGCGGAAGCAGTAGATCGTCTTGTCGGTCTTGCCGGCGCAGTGGCAGACCTTGCCATTCTTCATCATCGTCCGGACGCTGTCGGGGCACTCGAGGCACTCGAGGGGAAAGACGAAGATGCAGGCGGGATACTCGAGCTTGCGCTCGTGATCAACCACACGATAGTCGAGCCGCACCCCGCGGACCGGATCTCCGTCCACCGAATCGAAGCTGCAAGGCTCGCTGCGGTGGAACGTGCCCCCGTCGATTTCCGGCAGCGTGTCGAGGACGACTCCCGTCCGGGTCCGGATGCTCTCCAGCGCGACATCCGTCGCGATCGGCGCCCCGGAGCGGGTCGCTCCCGTGTCGTCCGGGATGCTAGGCGTCACGCCCGCCGTGACGCGGAGGAACTCGTCGAGGCAGCAACGAACCATGTGCGGGTGCGCGAGGCTGGTCGTGCTTGTCGAGAGGGCGAGGAAGACGGCGATCGTCGTCACCGAGAGCGCTGCCACCGCCGCCGCTGCGACGGGCTTCCGTCGGTACAAGGGCGATGATACGCTCCGCGCGACGCGTTGACGCGTCAGGTTCGCCAGTCCGGCCGGCGCCGCGGGACGCCGCGCCTTCGCATGGACGAGCTTCTTCATCCGCATGAGCTCATCGTAGATCATGGCGCATTCGGAGCAGCCTGCGAGATGATCGAGCCACTCCTGACGCTCGTCTTCATCCAGCTCGAGGTCGACGAGCTCGTTGAGCTGTTGTCTGATCTGGCAGCAGTCCACTAGTCTCTATCGCTCCTGACGTATCCGAGCCTCTTTGCGTAGTCGAAGAGCCTCTTTCTCATGTGACCTCGCGCTCGCGCGATCCGGGATCGCACGGTGCCGACGGGGCAGCCGAGGACCTCGCCGATCTCCTGGTAGGTGAATCCCTCGACATCGCAGAGGACGACGGACAGCCGGAACTCCTTCGGCAGCTCGGCGAGGATGCCGTTCACCTCGTCGCCGAACATGTCGTAGAAGACCTCCTCGTCATCGATCGAGAGTGTCCACCAGCCTTCCGGATCCTCCAGCCGGTCGCCGCTCGGTTCCGGCGCGTGCGGGTCCAGACGTGAGGAGATGTTTCGCGTGTCGACCGAGCGAGGCTGGCGCGATGATCGGCGCAGTCGATCGATGTGGGCGTTGCGCGCGATGCGAAACAGCCACGCACGGCAGTTGGAGTCGCGACGGAACTGGTGGAAGTTGCGGAACGCCAGATGGAAGCACTCCTGTGTCAGGTCCTCCGCATCCGCCTCGTTACCACAGAGGTACAGCGAGAAGCGATACACCGCTTCGAGATGCGGCATCGCGGAGTCTTCGAAGTGGCTTGACCTGTTCTTCCAGATCCACATGGCGCTCGAGGCTGACCGGAGGCTCCTGGTGAGGGAACGGTCCGCGAGGTCGGGAAGTTCCGACTTCCCGATGATTCTACACGGGTTTTCCAGGCTCGATGGCCGAGTGTTAGCGGGCACGGAGCGCTGTCATCAGGCGGTGTATCCGCCAGATCCCGGAATTCGGGTGCTTCCGGGCTGCCGGTGCCGGAGTCCGGCAGCGATCACGCCAGCGGATTCCGGCGACTCGATGGCGTCGGGGTCGGCGGGCCGGCCGGCACCGATACGTGATCGCGGGGGCGGGGCCTCGATCCGCCATGGCGTGGCCGCGGCCGCGTGGTCAGGTCGCCAGCTCGCGCAGCGCTTCGAGCGTCGCATCGATCTCGTCTTCGGTCGTGAAGACGCCGGGTGCAAGTCGTACGCTGCCGTCCGGCCAGGTCCCGAGGCTGCGGTGGGCGCCGGGCGCGCAGTGAAGGCCGGCCCGCGTCTCGATGTGGAAGGACGCGTCGAGGGCCGCGCTGAGCTCGGCGGGCGGCAGGCTGCGAAGCCGCACGGAGAACACCGCCTGGCGATCTTCGATCGAGGTGGGACCGAAGGACTCGAGCCCGTCGATCTCGCGCAGGCCGGCGTCGAGACGCCTCGCGATCTCATCCAGTCTCCTGCGGGTCGTCTCGACGCCACGCTCCGCGAGCCACTCGACGCCGGCCGCGAGCGCGGCGATGGCCGGGCCGTTCGGCGACCCCGCCTCGAGGCGCAGTGGCATCTCGCGAGGCTGCCGGGGCTCGTTCGACAGCGCGCCGGTGCCTCCCTCGCGCCACGGGCGCAAGTCCACACCCCTGGCGAGGATCAACGCCCCCGTGCCGGGCGGTCCGAGAAGTCCCTTGTGACCGGCGACCGCGAGGAGATCGACGCCGTCGGACTCGACGTTGATCGGCACATGGCCCGCGGTCTGTGCGGCGTCGACGAGGAGGCGCACGCCGCGCTCCCGGCAGATCGCGCCGATCTCTCGCACCGGCTGGCGCGCGCCGCAGACGTTCGAAGCGTGCTGCAGGACAACGAGGCGTGTGCCAGGTCCTAGCTGTGCGACGATGTCGTCCGGCGAGACGCGCCCCTGCGAATCAGCTTCCACGACGTCGAGATCGATTACTCCGTCGTCGCGGAGAGCCGCGAGCGGACGGAGCACGGAGTTGTGCTCCATCGATGTCGTGACGACGTGATCGCCTGGGTTGACGCCGCCCTTGATCGCCATGTTGAGGGCGTCGGTCGCGTTCATCGTGAAGACAACACGATCGGCTGCGGCGCCGAAGAAGCGCCCGACGCGACTGCGAGACCACTCCAGGGCCTGATCCATCTCGCGAGCGGCGGCGTAGGAGCCCCGGCCGCCGGGGGCGCCGACCTCCTCGGCGAAGCGCCGGAAGGTCTCCCAGACCGGCGGCGCCTTGGGAAACCGGGTGGCCGCGTTGTCCAGGTAGCTCAGCCGCAATCGATGCCTCCCCGAGTCAGGCCGGCATTCAGCCGGGCTGACAGAACGTTGAAGAACCCGGCTCGGAGCGGAATCCGCCGGCTCGCATCCGCAGGGACTCCTCGACGAACTCCTGAGCAGGAGGCTGTCTCGGGACCCCATCCGGGTTTCGGCCGGCTACGGCGGCGCGAGCGCTTCGTTGAGCCTCTTCGACGATGGAATCCGTAAGATCGCCTCGTCGGCCCGTCTCGCCTCGTCGGCCCGTCTCGCCTCGTCGGCCCGTCTCGCCTCGCGCTCTCTCGCTCGGCCTCGGGCCGTCGGAGCGGTCTTCGAACCGTCTCTAACGATTGCGCCCACGAAGGCGTCGGAGGGCTTCGTTCGCCGTGTCGCTGCTTCCGGAGTACTTGGAAGCGGTCTCGACAACGTGTCGCTTCCAGAGCAGATCGAGCTCATCGGTGTTCTTCTTGAAGATCACCTCGAGGGTCTTCTCCTGGAAGGCGAAGTAGTTGAGCCAGTAGGTCTTCCAGCCGTCGTCGTCCTCCTCGTCCGGGACGAGAGGCGCGTCGGGGCCCTTGAGGTCGGTCAGCAGGGTCGTGAATCCCTTGCGGCGTGAGCGAGACAGGAAGTCGACGAGAGTCATCGCCTTCGAGCGGCCGCCTTCGGTATCGCGGCGCTTGAGCTCCCTGGACTCCAGGAGGTCGTAGATGCTGAGCTCGTCCTTGCCGGACTTCGCGATGTCGGCAACGTACTTGTAGTTGCGGTAGAACGACTGCTTCTCCCTGTCGCTCGTGCCGCGCGACATCTTCGTGACGGCGACGAGCCTCTCCGCGACCCCCTCGTTGATCCACCAGGAGTATTGCTTCTGCGCACCGTGGAGTGTCTCCATCGCGTCGAGGGCCAGACGGCGTACGACGAGGAAGCTGGCGGGATTGAAGAGGACGGTGTGCCCCTCCTTCGTGTACGCGCCATCGTTCCTGTTCGCGTACTGCTCGTCATCGATGAGCTCGGCAAACTGCTCGTACTGCGTGTCGGAGCGCATCACCAGGAACTGGACCTTCGCGGGCCAGAGGGGTACTTTCGAGCCCTTGAGCCCGAGCGTCTGCTCGATCAGCTGTTTGGCT
>CAYMLL010000411.1:0-5673 GCA_964390645.1 uncultured Planctomycetia bacterium
CTACCAGGAGCTTCGACGACTCTCCCACGGCCTCCTGTCGCGCGAGCCTCCGGCACAGCCCTTCCAGACCACCGAGCTGGTGCACGAGGCGTACCTGCGGCTGTCCGCCGGTCGGGAGATTCGCTTCGAGAGTCGCGCCCACTTCTTCGGTATCGCGGCGGAGGCGATGCGCCGGATCCTCATCGAGGACGCGCGGCGACGGCGGACGGCGAAACGCGGCGGCCAGAAGCGACGGGTGCCGCTCGGCGAGGGCGATCTCATCGTCGAGGCCGATGTCGACCTGCTGGCCCTCGACGAAGCCCTCGAGGAACTGGAGCGTCTCGACTCGCGGACGGCCCAGGTCGTCAAGTACCGTTTCTTCCTCGGACTGACGGTCGAGGAGACCGCACAG
The DNA here is from genome assembly GCA_964390645.1 of uncultured Planctomycetia bacterium. Taxonomy (GTDB): domain Bacteria; phylum Planctomycetota; class UBA8108; order UBA8108; family UBA8108; genus CAYMLL01. Next base: position 392 of record CAYMLL010000411.1, read on the forward strand.
CTTCTCGAGGTGTCACCGAGGACCGTCAAGACCGACTGGCAGTTCGCGAAGGCCTGGATCAAGGAGAGGCTGAGCCGAGGGGATTCGCAGTAGTCCCGTCCCTGCCGGCCGGCGTCTCCCGAACCGCAGTGCGAGCGAGCGTCTCCCCAGGACCGCGACCGGAGTCACCGAAGGTGCCGTGGATGAAGACGAGAACGATCCGGTCGCGAGCTCTGCTCGTGGCCGCCCCGGCCTTGCTGCTCCCGCTCGTGACGGCGGGGTGTGCGGGCTCCGGACCCGTGCGCGCGCCCCACGGGATGGTCGTCTCGCAGGAGTCGACCGCGTCCCGGGTCGGTGTCGACGTGCTGCGCGAGGGCGGAACGGCCATCGACGCGGCGGTGGCGACGGCGTTCGCGCTGGCGGTCACGCACCCGACCGCCGGGAACGTCGGCGGCGGTGGCTTCCTGGTCTACCGGCCGGCCGACGGCGAGCCGATCGCGTACGACTTTCGCGAGACGGCGCCCGCCGCGGCCACGGCGACGATGTGGCTCGTCGATGGCGAGTACGATCGGGATCGCCACCACGAGAGTCACCTGGCCGTAGGGGTCCCCGGAACCGTGGCGGGGCTCCACCTCGCCTGGCGTGATCAGGGCCGGCTGCCGTGGAGGCGTCTGGTGAAGCCGGCCATCGTTCTGGCCCGGGATGGATTCGTCGTCACCGAAGGGCTGGCGGGCTCGCTCGTCAAGGCACTCCCACGGCTGCGGAGCTACCCCGCCTCCGTCGCCCAGTTCACGAAGAACGGAACGCCCTACGAAGCCGGTGACATCCTCAGGCAACCGGACCTCGCCGGCACGCTGCGTCGCATCGCGGAGCAGGGCCCGGACGGCTTCTACGAGGGAGAGACGGCCGAGCTCATCGAGAAGGAGATGCGAGCGAACGGCGGGATCATCACCCGGCAGGATCTCGCGGCGTACGTCCCGAAACGACGCGAGCCCGTGCGAGGCAGCTACCGTGGCCACGAGATCATCTCCATGCCGCCGCCGAGCTCCGGCGGTGTCGCGGTCGTCGAGATGCTGAACATCCTCGAGGGCTACGACCTCGCGCAGGCCGGTTCCGGCTCCGACGAGACCTGCCATCTCTACGCCGAGGCCATGCGCCGGGCCTTCGCCGATCGTGCCCGCCACCTCGGTGACCCGGACTTCAATCCGGCGATGCCGGTCACCCGCCTGACCTCGAAGGCGTACGCGGCGGAGCTCCGCAGGACGATCCGTCCCGACCGGGCGTCCGGGTCAACCCCCGAGAGCTTCGAGTGGCCCTTCGAGAGCCCGGAGACCACCCACCTCTCCGTCGTCGACGCGCAGCGCAACGCCGTGGCGATGACCTACACTCTCGAGCACCGCTACGGCGCCGCCATCGTCGTGCCGGGCGGCGGCTTCCTGCTCAACAACGAGATGGGCGACTTCAACCCCGCAGCTGGACTGACGACGGCCCATGGGCTGATCGGCACCGATCCGAACCTGACCGCTCCCGGCAAGCGCATGCTCTCGAGCATGACGCCGACCATCGTCGCGAAGGACGGGAAGCTGCTGATGGTCACCGGAAGCCCCGGCGGCCGGACGATCATCAACACGGTGCTGCAGACCATCGTCAACGTCGTCGACTTCGGCATGGACGCCCAGCAGGCAGTCGACGCCGGGCGCGTGCACCACCAGTGGCTGCCGGACCGGATCTCCCACGAGCAGCGCGCCGTCACCCCCGCCGTCGCCGAGCTCCTTCGGCAGCGGGGACACGTGCTCGCAGAGGTCGAGTCCCAGGGCGTCGCACAGGTCATCGTCGTGGATCCTGACGGCGAGCTCGAGGGCGGCAGCGACCGTCGCTCCCCCGACGGCGAGGCGATCGGGCACTGACACGCCCGGCGACGGTGGGCCGGAGACGGGAGTGACAGGAGTGGGTGCGTGAACCGCTCCGGACCGCAGCACGCACGATCCGAGCTCGCGGCCCCTGGTTGCTGTCACTTCGGTCGACTCTGCTTCTCGAGAGAGTGCGACTCCACACACGAGTTCGGGCCTGCACGATCGAAACCCACCCACCGGTGACAGGGCAGCGGACAGGGTTCCTGCGCTTCGGGCGATCTCGCAACAACGCCACCGAGGCAAGCAAACGGGGCTGGCGAGGATCGTTCCGCACCAGCCCTGCTCGTCTCGGCGATCGACGGGGAGCGAATCTCCGTCAAGTCGTTCTATCAGGGCCAATCGCCGGTGCTCTGCAGAGACTCGAAGGCTTCACCGAGCTCCGGCTGGGCCGCCGACTCGAAAAGGAAATCACCCGGACGGATGACGCCGTCGCGGGGATCCTTGTAGGTCGGGCAGATGGAGTAGCGCGGGAGCCCTCCATGGACCGGTCTCTTGACCAGATCGAGGAGACCCTCGCGGTGCAACTCGCGCAGGTCTCCTCGGGTCCTGATCAGCGGGGTTCCATCCGTGTCGAGCCCGTTTTCCTCCGCCATCTCCAGCAGGAGAGGGTGGGTGTCCATCTGGTCGATCGCGTCCTCCGTGTAGATGGGAAAGATGAGCACCCAGAGACCGAGCGGGTTGTTGCTGAAGTAACCCCCGCGCAGGTCCATCAGGTCGCTCTGTCGGAAGGGAAAAGGGAGATCTGTTGTGAGCGGATCGACTCCCGCCGACGGGAAGAGGTAGAGCGCGGCATCCTCGGCGATCTCGAAAGCTTCGTCTCCGGCGCTGTCGTCGGTGAAAGCATCACCACTGATTTCTCCCAGTACATGAAAGAAGACCGGGTGACCCGAGTGCGTCTGTGCCGGAAGCACTATGAAATTCCGGAAGCCTCGATGATCGTCGTTGGGGGAAGCCTCGGAAATGAAGGGAAACAGCGAATCCGAAGTCAGAATCTCTGGACACCGCCCCGCCTGGCCGACCGGTCCGTCGAGAGTGCTCAACGGACGCGGAATCGACCCGGCCCCTCCGCCATCGAGCGTCCCGAAACGGAGGCGGTGCGGTCTGGTCAGCCGTCCGTCGAAACCGTGCAACGGACGCGGAACCGACCCGGTTCCTCCGCCATCGGAGATCCCGGAACCGAGGCAAGGTGACGAATGTCCGCCTGGCCCCTCTCGACGATCAAGATGTTTTAATGTTTTTAGGTGTTTTATATCTCTTCTTTATTTTTTATATATTCCTGGTCTCGTCGGGCCGCACAGAGCTCTCGAGTTCGGTATTGAGCGTGGACTCCGGCGATTCAGACGGAACTCGTCACGAAGTCCTTACCTCGAGCGACGTCGACACCGACCGGGAGCGCACCCCCTCCCTCACCGCCTGGAGTCCGCCCTCGGTGAAGCCCGGAGAACGACGAGCGCCCTGATCTGGCTCGTTTCATCGCGTGACGAAGGTCGAACCCTGGCAACACGGGCCCTGGTGACGAGGGGCTCCTAGAAAGAGCCGGTCCGGAGGAAGTCGATCCGGCTTGCGCGCCGAATCGACTTCCTCGGCCGTCGTCCCCGGGATCTCAGTTGCCCGCACCGCCCCCGGCGGCCTGCAGCTCGGAAGTCGCCCTCTGGAGGACGGGCGCCAGGACCGGATCCGTCGAGTCGTCGGTCCAGAACTCCAGGAAGAGGGGACGGTAGGACACCCCGAGGTCCACCGAGTGATCGAGCACGGCGACGGGATCGCACGGAACGTTGCCGCCGTTCTGCTGACAGCCGTTGTTCCCGCCCAGCGCCGCCGCGTTGACCATCTGCAGCCCGACCAGGGGACGCCCCCGGAGCAGCCGGTAGATGTAGTGGAACGAGTTCGGACTGAGCTGCAGCCCGGCCAGCTCCGAGGCTGTGGGCCGGAGCGTGTTGAGCGAGTTCAGCTGCGCGCAGACGCGGTGGCCGAACTTCCGGTTCCCGTACGCGTAGCTCAGAATGGACTCCGCAAGGTAGCTCGCGGACTCGTCGAGCCGGCGGTGCGTCGTCCCGATGGGCAGCTTGATGATCTGGTCGGGAAACGCGCGAGCCGTGTCCCCGATGATGTCCCTGCCGATCCGGAGCATCCGCTGCGTCGTGTAGCCGGCGTCCAGGAATTCCTGAACCTGGTCCAGCTCGACACCACAGGGACCCGAAGAGACAACGGCGTGGGGAACGTACCAGTCGTTGGTGCGGAAATTGGCGAAGGCGGCCATGACCCCGACGACGGTCGGGTTTCTCGAGTAGCGCCGACCCATGGCCCGGATGAGCCTCCGCTTCGCGCCGTGGAACCCCGGGTCCCAGAAGACCGGAACACGCCGCACCGTGCAGGTGCCGGTGTCCAGCCACGGTATCGTGATCGCGCCGGGGGCGGACTGGATCCACCCCGGAGCATTCAGCGGGCTCGCCGAGATCGACAGCGCGACCTTGAGCCCCGACGCGCTCGCCTCGGCGATGCGCGCGTCGATCCTCGACCAGTCGTACTGCTCCTCTGCGATCTCGACCTCGTTCCACGGGCGCGTCAAGAGGATCCCGACAATTCCCGGGTTCTCGAGAACCCGGGGCCCGATGGCCCTCTGAGCGTTCCACATCGCGTAGGAGCCGACCGTGTAGTCCTGTGCCCGAGCCGGCGAGCCGGGACCGAACAGAACGACCAGGATGCTGGCGAATGCAAACCCATGTCTCATGAACTTCTCCCCCGACCGGTGTGAGGCTCTGCGCCCACAGGCCCCGACCGCAGGCTCCCTGACGATTCGCTGTTTCGGTGTCCCCCGTCACCGGCCGGAGTGACTCCGACCTCGTAGCCAGTGGACGTCGTGCACACGGGGCGTGTCTCACCGACCAACGCAAGTTCGAAGCCATCCCCCGTGCGAACGCACAAGTGGTCCCGCAGAAGGAGCTTGCGGGTACTCCGTGGTGCTTGCCGAGGCGGTGGCGGCAGCAGGGTAGTTCTAGAATCGAACGGTACGTGGCCCGCAATCGTACGCCGCCGCAGCGGACGCCTGGAAGTCCCCGGGCCGATTCCCCGATCCGTCGGACCGCCGAACACCGCAGACGGCTGACGGCAAAGCGCCCCGGTCGACGCGGGCGCCCGCGAGTCAGCGATCCCCCGGGACGAGGCAGCCGCCTGCGAGGTCGGCGGCTCTCACCCGGATCCGTGGCGCACGACGGATCCGCCGGATCCACGGTGACAGCCGTCTTCTCGAGGTCCCGGCCCCGTCGGACCCTGGCGCTCCGAGTCTCGCGCACACGCCGGTGACGGCGACATCTCCGGTGCCGTTCGCCGGCTCAACGACCCCGGCCCCGGGGGGCGGGGGCCCCCCCCCGCCCCCACCCGCCCCCCCCG
>CAYMLL010000412.1:0-5668 GCA_964390645.1 uncultured Planctomycetia bacterium
GCGCGGTGCGCGCGCTACGCTCTGGGGGCGCTGAGGGGCAAACCGGCGAGGCCGACGATTTCGGCCACCCCGGTTGCCCCGCACTGATCGGCTGGCTATAATCCCGCGCTCCCGACGGGACCGACCGTGCACCGGCGAATCCGCGGAAGAGTCGACGTCCACAAGGGGCCTATAGCTCAGCTGGGAGAGCGCTGCGTTCGCAATGCAGAGGTCTGGGGTTCGAGTCCCCATAGGTCCACCAGAACACACCCCTCGGCAAGACCTGCCGAGGGGTTCTTTCTTGGGCTCGCACCAGCAGTTACGAGATCCTCTCCGTCCTCGCCCTGTTCCTCCTCACCTCTTTTTTCGTCGGCCAAAGTGCCAGGCGACGACTCCGGTGTAGTGGTCCAGCGAGTTTCCGGGGCTCGCGTCGTGGGTTTCGACGATTCTCCAGATCTGGATTCATGATGTTCTCTGACGTCACTTCCCATGACTTTCTCGAAGAACCGAAATGGCCGGTCGCGAGCGATTTCCACTACCCTGGGGCTGGACGAGGACTGTCCGGTCGAGCGTTGTACACGCCGCTTCGATGGCCTCCGCCGCGTTGACGTCGGCTTGGAGCAGGGCGGCGGGGGACCGACGCCCGAAAGTACGAATGGTCGCCCGTTTGGAGCGAGCGAAGACCGAGATCGCCCTCCTGACGAAAGAGCTGTGCATCAAGGACGCCCGGTGGAGCCGCGTGCCGCCGAGACGTCGACCGTACTACGGGCCGATTCACCGGATGAGGATCCTGAAGCTGAAGGCGGCACGAGGTTGGTCCACGTCGCAGGTCACGCAGTTTCTTCTGGTCACCGAGGAGACCGTCGCTTCGTGGACGAAGCCGGCCGACGAAGAAGGTGAGCGGAGCCTGCTTCAGATCGGCGAGCCGGTGAACAAGTTCCCGGATTACGTCGGCTGCCTCGTTCGGTGTTTGAAGATCGTGTGTCCGACGATGGGCAAGGTCCGGATCGCTCAGACGCTTGCCAGAGCGGGTCTGCAGCTTGGAACGACCACGGTGGGGCGGATGATCGAGGAAGACAAGCCGGAGAAAGACCCAGGCGAGCTGGCGCTCGAAGAAGAGGCTCCACCGTGTTCGACGGGAGATCGCAGAGCGAAGTATGCCGACCACATCTGGCACGTCGACTTCTCGACTGTTCCCACGGCGAGCGGCTTCCGGGTGCCGTGGCTTCCGCACTCCCGGCCTCTTCGCTGGCCGTTTTGCTGGTGGGTAGCTGTCGTCATCGATCAGTTCTCGCGCCGCGTGAACGGATTGGCGCTTTTCAATCGACCTCCGTCTTCTGCCCAGGTTTGCGATTTTCTTGGCGGCTTTATGGAGAGGACTGAGTCGAGACCGAGGCATGTGACCATCGACAAGGGCAGCCAGGACGTTACGGTCGTTGAACGATCTGTTGCCTGTCGATTTCTTGTTGCTCGCGAACTGGACTCCATTACGATCCTGTGGGGGTCGGCGTGGTCCGGACGTTGTCGGACCATTTGTCGACCCGTGAACTGCCCCGACCATGGAGACAATCGAGGACACTGCAATGCCGCTCAGTCAACGCATCGCGACATTGGCAACTCTGGTCATTTGTCTTTCCGGGCGTGTCTCATCGACGGACGCGCCTCCACAGTCCGGAGCACCCTCCTTGCCACAGTTCGATGCTGTCAGTCCGGCGAAGTCCACCCAGGTCATACGGCAATCATCCGCCGTGACTGGGACCTCGCCGCCGGTCTCCGACGTTGCACCTGATCAGCCCCCTGCGACACCGACCGCAGATCAGGGGATCCTCGAGCAGGCGAAGAGAAGTGCCGCTCACAAATTCGTGGCCGATTTCATGACATCAGTGGTCAAGGGGACTCCCCAGGACCTCGAGAAGGTCACGTACCTGGGCCATCCCAGGGACGAGTTCGCCCGGTGGGCAGGAGACTCCGACAACCGCAAGGCCGCACCGGTCTGGGATCGCAGTACCGGAGACCGGGAGGCTCGGCGCCGGACGCAAATGCTCCAGACCATGCGCGAGTGTTCCGACGGTGTGAAATCACTCAACCTGGATCTGTCGGAACTGGAGATTGTCGAGATCCGGAAGGACGATGACATCAAGGTGGTTCTGGCAATCCCGACTCACTCCGTCCTGGTGCACCCGAGCGATCGTATCGAGACGCCTCGTGGATCGTTGTGTTTCGACGCTCCGAGGTTTGCGGTCAGGCCGAAGATCGCTGGTCGTCCTGCTCCTCGGCTTCCACCCGAAGGAACACCTCTTCACAGGGCAGCCGAAGACGGGGATGTGGAAACCGTCAGGAAGCTGCTCACGTCGGGGGCCGACATCAACTCCCTGGAGACCCAAGATGGTGAATCACCGCTGCATCGGGCCATCACAAGGGTCCGGACGGCCGTGGCGAAACTCCTGATTGACAGCGGTGCTGACTTGAACCTCGGTCGAAGACGTGACGGGCAGACACCGCTGCAGATGGCTGAAGGGCGACAACGCGTCGAAATCACACAGTTGCTTCGCGCCAAGGGAGCTTCGTCTCGTCGCGTTACGCGAACTCGCTCCCCCAAGCTGTCGCCGTTTTCACGGGTCTCCTGCCGGGAAGATTCGGCCACGGTGACCTACAACGGAGTGGCCCTGCAGCTGGTGTCTCTGAATGGCCTTCCGATCAAGCAAATCCTCGACTACTGCAAGAAAACGTACGGCGGGCGATGGGAGAAGCGGTTTGCCGAAGACCTGGTGGAAGTTCTGGTTGGCATGGGGCAAGAGGTGGGTACCACCTGTTCCCTGGTACTCGAGGATGCAACAGGAAAGGTCATCAAGGTCGCGAATGCCAGGATGACCAGGGAATTGCGGCAGGCGGTCTGGCGAGCGCGTCAGGGGCAGCCGCGTTCGGCCGTACCTGTACCGTTCAATCGTGCGGTTGCTCTGTCGACGCTCGAGAAGCTGAAGCGGACCATGAAGGAGCGCTGGGCGTATTTCCAGGCCGGTGAAACTGGCTTCGACGGCCAGTTCGCCGCTGCAGAAAGACAGGCGGCCTCTGGACATTTCGACGGGGCGAAGGGGCTCGTGCGGTTCCAGGTCACGGTCGCCCGTCTGATCGGATCAGGCATTGACGGACACGCCCGTATCGAAGTGGCCGGATTGGCTCCGCTTGAAAGTCGTCACCTTCCGTTTCTGGTTCGACCACTCGACGATCGTTACGTGGCGTTCAAACCCGATCGGAGTGGATTCCTGGAGCCCGATTCCCCTTACATCACCCACCTGGGGGGCGAAGCCGGTACGATGTTCTCCATCGACTCGCTCGTCGAACGTCTCGCTCCGTTCTCCCCGAATGGATCACTCCAATACCGTAAGCACCAGGCCCTGAGGCTTCTTCGACGACTGGACCTGGTCGAGACGCTGCTCGACATTGAGTTGGGGGACCGGTTGCGAGTTGCTCTCCAGCAGGAAGTCAAGGCGACCCCGCCCGGTTCGCCTCGGCTCTTGTCCGCTTCCGGTCAATTTCCCACCTACGGTAGCTTTCCTCGCCACCCCTCTCGGCTGATCGATGGCCGTATCGGCTATCTCAGGATCGCCTCGATGAACGAACAGGCCGTTGCCGAGATCAGGGAGTGGATGCCGCGTTTTCGGGATTCCGCGGGGCTGATTGTCGACGTGCGGGGAAACGGTGGTGGGCGGCGGACGTCCCTGTTGGCGTTGGCCGATTTCCTGGTTGGTCCGGAAGAACCACCGGTGGTCGTCAACGCCGCAAAATACCGTCTCCATTCCGACCTGCCGCAGAACCATCTCGCCAATCGGTTTCTGTTCCCGGTCTCCTCGGCCCATTGGAATCAGGTACAGCGAGACGCGATCGCACGTTTCGAGAGAACATTCCGGCCCAGGTGGACTCCGGCCGCCAACCAGTTCAGCGACTGGCATTACCTGGTTCTTTCGCACCAGAGTCGTCCGGATACGTTTCATTTCGACAAACCAGTGGTTGTGCTGATGGACGATCGGTGCTTTAGCGCGACGGACGTTTTTCTGGCCGGGCTCAAGCAACTGGATGGTGTGACGTTGATGGGCACTCCCAGCGGCGGAGGCAGTGCCCGATCCGTCTCGTTTGATCTCGGTGCAGCACGCGTTCGCCTTGCCTCGATGGCCTCGTTCCAGCCCGACGGGCAGTTGTTCGACGGCAATGGTGTGCAGCCGGACAAGGTTGTGGAGGCGACACCCGAGTTCTTTATCGGTGGGACCGACGCGGTCCTGGCTTCTGCGGTCCAGTTCCTGGCTGAATGAAGCGCCGCGCTCGTCAGGAACTCGGGGCTTGGTGACGGCAACGAACTGGACTTGCGCGGGAATCCCCTTCCCGACGCCGTGTACGATTCACAGATTCCGCGCCTCGAGTCGCGGGGAGTGAAGGTCTGGGTTGACCCGAAGCCAGCGGTCCCGGTCTTCACCCCCTCTCGAGAAGAACGCCCAGGGCTACGAGGAGCATCGCCACGAGCAGAGCGGCATCGTCGTGGTGCAACTGTCGGGCGGGACCTTCCAGATGGGAAGTCCCGAGAACGGTAACCGCCCGACTCGATCGCGAGCGACGGGTTGACGTCGCGCTCGAGCGGTTATCCGACCGCTGCCCTACCGGTCGACCAGTGGGGCCCAGGTGCGCGTAGATGTTGAGCTCAGGTTTCCCGGGAGCCTTACCGAGCAGTTCCCGCCGTCTGCTTCTCGGCCCGCTTGCGCTCTACTGTCCAGCCGAGCAGCGTCAGTTCATCGAGGCGGTCCCCGGGCGACTTCATCACGCGAGCGATGACGTCGCTCAGGTACTCGAAGGGATTCAGCTCGAGCTTCTTCGCGCTCTGCGCGAGCGAGTAGAAGACCGACGCTCGCTCACCGCCTGCCTTCGCACTGCCGAGGAAAAGGTAGTTCTCGCGCCCGATCACTGCCGGACGAATCGAGCGCTCGCAGGCGTTGTTGTCGATCTCGGACTCGGCGACCTCGAGATAGCGCGCCATAACTACCCACTGCCCGATCGCGTACTGACACGCCTTGCCCAGCTTCGACTTCGGCGTCGGGATCGGAGCCAGCGCGTCGATTCACTCCCTGAGCGCGTCGAAGACACTTCGAGACTTCTCCCGGCGCAGTTCCTCGACGAGATCGCGATTCATGCAATCGCGGCAGCGTTACTTGCCTTGCTCGTAGCGCTTGACCCGAAACTGCCCGGGGACGATGTCGAGCTCTTCGGTGACGACATCGCCCACTCGCGCCATCTCGTTCGAGCAGCACGCGCAGATGCGTTCGCTCTGTGGCGGGTCGACAGGCTCGTGGCTTCGTAGGCGTCACCTCGACGACGTATGACCGTCGGAGACGGTTCGCTCAGCTCTTGCTCCTCGCGCAGCCAGTTGCCGAGCATGCTCGAGTGAAGGCCCTTCTGGCGGGCGAATGCCCCCTTGGTGAGCCCGCTCGAATGAAACTCGCGGAGAATCTCTGCGCGTTGCTCCGGCGTGAAGCGTCGTCGCTCCTTCTTCGGCATGGTGAGTACCTCCTGCCGAGATGTCGGTGTGGAGGGAGGTGATCAGGAAGGCGGCAGTCAAGATCGATTCGAACGGATACCATCACTTGACCGAGAATCGTGTCGATGACGCCAGCGTCGTGGGGGAGCTGCTGAGTCAGTTCAGCGC
>CAYMLL010000413.1:0-5662 GCA_964390645.1 uncultured Planctomycetia bacterium
CGTCACGTCGGGAGCCGCGGGCGTCACGACGACCCAGGCCTCCGCCGAGTGCTCCCTGCCGCTGTCATCCACCACCGTCAACATCACAGTGTAGGTGCCGGCGCTCGTATAGGTGTGCGTGACGACGGCGCCCGCGGCGCCGGTGCCGTCGCCGAAGTCCCAGTCGTGCTCGACGATCTCCCCGTCTGCGTCCGTCGACGCCGTCGCATCCAAGGTGACATCGAGCGGCGCCTGGCCGGAGGTGGGAGAGACGCTGAGGGCGGCTCGCGGCGGCAGGAGAGGCACGCAAAGCTCGAAGAGGCCGCAGTCCAGGTCGTCCGGGGTCGGGTCCTCCCCGCAGACCGGATAGGGCGAGGCCGGCTGCGCTCCGCCGGTGAACAGGAAGTTGAGCGCGTAGATGCCGTCGGAGATATCGAGGAAGCCGGAGTCGTCCGAGTCCGCGGCATCGTGGCACTCCAGCTCCACGGGATTGCCGAGGAAGAGGAAGCCGAAGACGCGTACGGGATCGGTGACCTCCAGCGCTCCGTTTGCGTCGCTGTCACCGCGTATGAAGGAGGCGGCGCCTGCGGGCTCACCGACCGACAGAGTCAGCAAGAGCGCCAGGAGAACGGCGCTCACGAAACGACCGACAGTGTTGCCCGTCACGACCATGGAGGTGACTCCAGACCATCGATGTGGTGTGAAAGTAGACTCGGAGAAGTTGACCCGTGCCACGCTGCGGCTCGGGTCCCTGGATCCCGCTCTACACGGCCTTGAATCGGTTGCGAGGGGAGTCTGCAAGCCCGTTCGACCGCTTCATGGTCATTTTGTGCGCCACGAAAGTCAAGTCGTCGAGCACCGCCCGGACGGATACACATCATCGACGTCCGCTTCACCAGCCGCTCCAGCGACATCCGACTCGTCTCGCGACCCTCGACGATCGCCGTATGTCTGCTATCCTCCGTCGTCGTGGAAGCACGGCGGGTCCCCGGAGTGGACGAGCCTTGACCCGCTCCCTCCATCCGAGTCCGGATCCCATGTCAGGATCTCGCCTCGAAAGGAGGCTGAAGAATGCCGAAGAAGCGTCACACTCCCGAGCAGATCATCAACAAGCTCCGCGAAGCCGAAGCCCTGCTGTCAAAGGGCATCAAGATCCCCGAGGTCTGCCGCAGGCTCGAGGTCACCGAGCAGACGTACTACCACTGGCGCAAAGAGCACGGCGACAGGAGCCGCCTGCAGGCTCGGACACTTCGCCGCGGCGACCTCGGGCCGCACACGAAGGAGAGCGGCCCCGTCAGCCTCGGCGCGTCCGGTCGAGCGGTCAGTCAACGTCGCCAGGGCCATGACCTCACCCCCACGAACCGGAGTCGGGATCGAACACGACGGCGATCCCGCACGGTGGGCGACGGTATTCCGTGCCGAAAAGTCCCGAAAGTGATGACGCGGAGCACGGCTATCCCCCCCAGCCCGGCGGGTCAATGCAGCAACGCCGTGCCGGGATCCAGAGACGATGAACCCCCTGCACAAGCCTGCAGCCGCCGATCTTGTCGATCGAGCAGGCCGACTGGCTCCGTGTCAAGGAGCGGCCGGCTCGACCGTGAACAGGAGCCGGTTCTTCTCGATATCGTAAACGCGCAGCGCGCCGGTCTGCTCGGCAGCTGCGTAACGCTTGCCCGCCAAGAAAAACGCGCCAGCCTGAAGGTAACCCTTCGCGTCTCGAAAGGCCCGACGCTCACGACAGCTCTTGGTGTCCCAGAACCTCACCTCCCCGTCGCCGCTCGTCGTGATGACTTGCTTGCCACCCGGCTGGTATGAGACCGCGGTCGCCGCGCCTTCGTGCTTGCCGGTCTCTCGCTGCACGCTGTCGTTCTCGAGATCCCACAGACGCAGCGTCGAGTCCGCGCCGACCGTCGCAGCCTGCTTGCCGTCCGGCCGGATCGCGACGGAGAGCACGTGGTGCGTATGCCCTTCGAGACGCCGCAGCACTCCTCCCGACTTCGCGTCGAGGAGATAGGTCACGCGGTCCGCGCCGCCGGTGATGATTCTCGCGCCGTCACGACTCCAGTCGAGCGCGAGCACCGTGTCACTGTGCTCCGTCGACGTCCACAGGACTCTCGGCGACGGGGCCTTCGACGGCGTGATCTCCCAGGCGCGAATCTCGCCGCTCGCCGTCGGCACACCACCGCCGGCAACGAGCAGCTTGCCGTCGGGACTGAAGACGAGCGCTGCGACGCGGTCGACGTGCCCGTCGAGCGTCGCGACGAGCTTCCAGTCGGATGTCTGCCACACACGGACAATCCGGTACTCGCCGGACGCGAGGAGCTGCCCGTCGGCGCTGAACGCGAGCGACTGCACCACGTCCGCATGACTGGCGAGCGTCTTCACCAGGCGAGGCGCGGGCGCCGGCTCCTCCGAATCACCCTTCCTGGCCTTCTTTCCCTGGTTCGACGCCGGGATCTCGTGGATCTCGACGACGCTGCCGCGACCGATCGCGACACGTGATGACGAGGGGTCACCGGCGACCGCGTAGACCGGCGCAAAGCTGCTCGGCAGCGAGCCGGCCTCGAGCACGACAGGCTCGAGCTTCCTGCCCAGCCCCGCCAGCCCGCCGACCTTCGCGCCTGCGTCGATCCAGACGCGGAGCGCCTCGACCTGCGCGGCGGTGAGTGGCTCCCCCTTGCCCTCGGGCGGCATGCGCTTCTTCGCGCCAGGCTGCACGCGCTGCCACAAGAGACTGGCTGCGCTGGCGCCCGCCTTGATCGCCGCGCCCTTGCGACCGCCGGCGAGCATCCCCTGGCGAGAGTCGAGGCGCAGCTTTCCCGACTGCTTGCTCGGGCCGTGGCAGCCGACGCACTTCTTGCGCAAGACCTCCCCCACCGTCGGCTCGGCTGCATCGAGTGACGCGGCAACGAGCGCCGTCAGCAGCAGAACGGCCAGACAGTTCGAGACGCGTGCGCGCGTCACTCGCTCAGATGAGCTCATGGATCGGATCACGACGGTCGACGAGATACGTCGGTCGTCCGGCGCCGTCCGTCAAGGTCGTCGCGGGATCGATTCCGAGCGATCTGTAGAGCATGGCGTGTACCTGCTGCACGTCGATCGGCCGATCATTCGCGCGTTCGCCTCGCTTGTCCGTCGATCCGACGACCTGTCCCGTGCGCAGCCCGCCGCCGGCGAGCAGCACGGACATCACTTGCGGCCAGTGATCGCGTCCGGCGTTGCCGTTGACCTTCGGCGTACGTCCGAACTCGCCGTACATCACGACCGTGACGTCGTCGAGCAGACCACGCGCGTCGAGATCGCTGATCAACGAGGCGAGAGCGGTATCGAGCACCGGAAGCTGCTTGCGCATCTTCGTGAAGTTCTGGCCGTGCGTGTCCCAGCCGCCGTAGCTCAGCGAAACGACGCGAGCGCCGGCCTCGACGAGACGACGTGCCATGAGGAAACGATCGCCGTCGCGTCCACCGTACGCCTCACGCGTACGCGGATCCTCCGAAGCGAGATCAAACGCCTCGCGGACGCTCCCTGTCGTGATCATGTCGAACGCGCGCTCCGTGAACTGATCCATGCCGGCCATCGTGCCGTCCGAGTCCAGGTCGCGGCGAATCGAGTCGAAGTACGATAACAGCGAGCGGCGATTCTCGAGCCGAGCGGCGTCGACGTTGCGAACGAGACGCAGGTTCTCGAGGCCGGGACCTCGAGACTCGAACGGCTGATGCGCGGCGCTGAGGAAGCCGCCCTGCTCCTCGCCGCGGCGGTTGAGCGCGACGTACGCGGGCATGCCACCGTGGCCTGGTCCCTGGATTCTCGAGGCCACCGACCCGAGCGCCGGACGCATCTCGCGCTGGCGATAGCCGGTCATGAACTGCCATGCCGAGTGCGAGCCGTCGGCGCCGACGACGGAACGCAGCACCGCGAGCTTGTCCGCGATGGCCGCCTGCTTCGGGAATAGCTCGCAGATCTGCAGATCCGGGACGCTCGTGTCGAGCGGCCGGAACTCTCCGCGGTACTCCTTCGGCGCCTCCGGCTTCAGATCGTACATGTCCATGTGGGGAGGACCGCCGGGCAGGAAGATCTGGATCAGCGACTTGCCGCGACGGCCCGAGCTCGCGACCTCCTTCGCCGGACTCGCCGCCTCGACACGCAAGACGTCCGCCAGCGTCAAGCCGACGGCGCCGGCACCGATCGCTCCGACGCGCAGAAACTCACGTCGACAGACCCCGTCGCAAAACCTCTCCTGCCGTGACTCGTTCTGTCGTCCCCAGAAGGTCAGCATGCGTCACGATCCCTTTCCGCCACCGATGCCCGCCACGGTCTCCCGCGAACGGACCGGGGCTCATGTCCTGTGCACCAGCTCGCCCGCAGCACCCTTCTTCTTCAGGAGATGCTCCTCGGCGAGCCCACCCTGCTGGATTTTCGCGTCGATCTTGATGTGGAGCGGGAAGAGGTCCTCCTTCCCGCCTTCACGGTTCTCTTCGGCGTTCTCTCTCGCCACCGCTCGAAGCGCGGCGCGATCGATCTTCAGGACGGTCTCATTCTCGCTCCGGGAGAATTCCGCATCCAGCGCCGTTTTTCCGCCGTTCGCCGCCTCGACGCTGATCTTCAGCGTCACCTCACGGTCGAGCTCGAGCGTATCGTGCCGGCGAACCTTGATCGCCAGCAGGCCGTCGTCGCCCTTCTCGTCGTGCTCGAACGAGAACGCCGGCTCGATCCTCAGTTCCGGTAACGCGACGGACGCGGTGAACCGACGACTCGACTTCGTCAGCGTGGCGGCGAGCTCGACGTCGCGGATCGTGCCCTTCGCGTCCGGACCCACGCGAACCTCGAAGGAGCCACTGCGAATGTCGGCTGCGATCTTCGACTCCGCTGCGCTCAGACCGCCGGGATTCCGCGGCGAGAGATCGAGACGAACGTCGCCCTCGACGCCCTCCGCGAGCTGGAGGATGTACGGAATCGAGAAAACCCCACCGGGGCAAGCCGACGTCGGCGCCGCCGCCGTGGTGATCGTCAGCGGAGCGACACTGCGCACGCGAAACGGCACGACGAGCTGGTCTTCGTAGTTGCGACCGGCATGGCTGAAGCGCGCACGGATTCGCAGCGCAGTCTCCACGCCAAGCGGCCGGTCGACGCTGGTGGCAACGATGACGTCCGCAGACGTGGCGTTCTTCTCGACTCGCAGCGCCTTCGCGGCGAGACCGTTCGCGTCACCTGTCGTCTCGAGTCGTACGTCGACCGAGGTCGAGCGACCTTCGAGGCGCGCGACACTAAGCGTAATGTGAAGATCCGCGCCCGCGGCCAGGTTGACGACGCCTCCGGCGAGGTCGCCGCGTCCGCCGAGGGCGCCGAGCTCGACGACGACCGGCTTCACGAGCCGCACAGTCACCGGCGTCGCGGTGCTCCACCAGAACTTGTTCTTGCGTGACTTCCGGTTGCCGATCTCCTCGCGGAAATCGATCGACGTCGAACCGAACACCAGCAGGCTGTGAACCCCGAGCTCGGTGCGGTTCTGGATCGACAGCTCGTGCTCCCCGTCCTTCTTGCCCTTCGCGATCGTCGCGCGCGCCTGGCGCTCTCCGTTATCGTTCGGGAAGCCCCTCTCGTTGAAACCGACGAACGAGATACTCACTGCACCATCGAACCAGATCGGAAGAGCACACGTCAGAACACCTCACACCACATCAAC
>CAYMLL010000414.1:0-5596 GCA_964390645.1 uncultured Planctomycetia bacterium
TGCGCATCGCCGAGGACCTGCCGGTGGTGATCGAGATCGTCGATAAACCCGAGCACATCCTCCAGCGACCGGTTCACGACCGGAATTTGCTCGCTGTAGAAGGGCTGGTCGGCCAGCGTCGCCTCGAGCCACTGGATCCCGCTGCGGATCGCCGCGATGATCGACTCGAAGTCGAGTCCGCTGAAGTCGAAGGCGTCGCCGAAGTCCGGCAGGATCACCACGGCACGGTCAAGGTCGAGCAGAGCGTCGATCTGCGCCTGCGTCTTCTCGCCCTGCGTCACGGCCTCGAAGCCGGTGATGTCAGTGAGGTCCGGGATCGTGATCGAGAGCTCCTTACCGGCGAGTCCGCCGGTGTCGAGCCCCGGGATCGTCGGCGAGACCGTGAAACTCTTGAGTGCAGCTGCCGCGTAGGCGTCGACATCGAAGGTGATCGCGTCGAAGAGCTCGCCGCTGAGAAGATCGTCGAACGAGAAGCGACGATCTCCGGTCGTCGTCAGGTCGTTATCCGCATCGAGAGCGATCGTCGCCTCGGCCAGAAGATTCACACCGCTACCGCTGCCGCTGCCTCCGGCGGTTAGCTGAAGGAAACCCAGCCGTGCGGCGACCTCGAGGTCGTCCACCTCGAGCGATGCCCGCCCGGTCACTTGCGCGTTGTCGACGAGGATCGTCAGCCCCTCGCTGCCCGTGAGGCCGTCGAAGTCGACGATCCACTCGAAGCCGCCGCCGACCGTGACCTCGATGTTCGCCACCGCGCTCGTGCTGAGCTCGACGCCCTCGCCGAAGCCGATCCCGAGGTCGATCGGCTGATCTTTCAGGGAGTAGAGGTCGATCTCGAAGCTCTCGATCCCGGACTGCGTCAGGAACCCGAGGTCGACGAGATCGGAGAGGTCGAAGCCGCTGATCGCGAGCTCGTTCACCGCGAGATTCGGCAGATCAAGCAGGTCGCTACGGCTGACGAGGCCGGCCTCGATGAGGTCGGCGAGAGCCACGCTGTTGGCACCGGCGGCCGTGCCGATGAGTTCCGCGAGCGTGATGTTCGTGCCGAAGCTGTCCAGGGCATCCGGGACGATGAGCTCGGCGTTCTCGAGCGCCGAGATCGCCAGGCTCTTCGCGCCGTCGAACTCCGAGCTGCCGATGAGATTCATCGCGATGAGGTCGCCGAAGCCGAGCCGGTCGATCGCCAGAAGGTCGGCTGCAAACACGTAGCTCGCCTGCTGCGGGCTCGTCGTCGCCGCGTCATTCTGGTCGTAGGCGGTCGGGATACTCGTGAAGAGGTCCGCCGAGCTGACAAGCCGCGAGAGGATCAGGTCGTCGTAGTCGACCTGCTCGCCCGCACCAAGGTCGCCGGCATCGACAAGCCCGCGATCGGCGAGGTCGAAGAGACGCGCTCGAACGATGTCGGTCGCCAGCAGATTCGCGAGCGTGACATTTCCGCCGCTGACGATTCCGCTCCCGGTGAGCGCACCGGGCTCGATAACATCGAGGTCCTCGAGATCGCTGACCGCAATCACCGTCGAGCCGACGAAGCTCCCGGCGTCGAGCAGGTCGAGGTCAACCAGGTCGGCGACGCCGATCAGTCCCAGCCCGAGGAGGTTGTCGACGAGATCGTCCTTGTCGAAGTCCGGGATTGTGTCGAGGTCGCTGTCCTCGACGATCCCTTGCCCGATGATGAACGCGCCGAGTTCGACCAGCTCCGGGAAGGAGACATTGCCGAGGTTGGCGAAGTTGCGTAAATCGAACTCGTTGAGGTCGAAGCTGAAGTCGACCGGCAGCCGCAGCTGGCTCGTCGCAGCGTCGAACACGACGTCGAGACCCGGCGGAAGGATGCCAGCGTCGGCGAACTCCTCGATGAAGTCCTGCACCGTGCGAATCTGCGTGAAGTCGATCTTCGAGAGCACCTGGTCGCTGAAGGTGGTCACGAAGTCGAGGAGCTCGCCGAGGCTCTTGTTGACGACCGGGATCTCGGTCTCCATGAAGTCGGAGTCGGTCAGCGAGCCGAGCCACTCGAGCGTGCCCTGCAGGATCTGCACGAAGCTGGCGAGCGAGAAGTCGCTGAAGTCGAGCAGGTTCTCGAGGTTCTCGTGCGTGAACTCGAGCGGCGGAGCCCCCGTGACCGGAAAGAGCCCGCCGGAGAGTCCGACGCGCGGCTGCGCGCCACCTCCACCGAAGTCGTGGTCGCCAATCGACGCGAAGATCGGCAGGTCGACGTCGAGCGAGTTGTTCAGCACCCCCGGCGTGTCCTCGAAGAGCCGGAACGAGAACTCGCCGGCATCGACGAGGAGGTCGCTGCGCAGGTGCTCGTCGTCGTTGCCGTACGCGGCGCGACCCCCGAGGCCGATCTGGGCCGAGCCCTTCTCGCCCCCTTCCTTGCCGACCGCCACGGCCAGCGGCCCGATGCTGGCGCTCGCGACGAGATCAGTGAGCGACGCCATCGCGTGGAAGTCGAGGTGATCGACAGTGAAGTCGAAAGCCGGCGCGCCCATGACGCTCCAGTCGAAGACCAGCGTCGCCAGCAGGTCGAGGTCGAGGTCGAGGTCGAGCTCGGCGTCGGCGCTGACCTCGAGGCCGATGGTCTCCGCCTGCGCTCCGAGATCTATACCAACGACGCGCTCGAGCGTCGTATCCCACGCGAACGTGAGCTCGACGGCGTCCGTGCCGATCAGCTCCCAGCTCAGACCGCCGCCCTCGCCGGCGAGCGTCGGAAGCCAGACCTCCTTCAGGTACTGGAGGAGACCGCCCATCGTCGGACCGCTGGGCCCGTAGTAGTTCTCGCCGCCGACGTCGCTGCCATCGCCGAGCGGTATGGTCGCCGAATCCTCGAAGGTACCGCTCCCGAGGTGCGGCCGCAGGTAGTGCTTCGTGTAGTTGCCGATCTCGAGGACCTTGTCGAGCCCGAGCAGGCGGCCGATCGAGCTGTCGGTACCAGGGATACGCTCGTCGAGGAAGCCGCCGGTGCCGGGCACGGGCTCGCCGGTCTCATCGTCGAACTGCTCGATCAGCTCGCCCTTCACCGACTCGATCTGGTCGGCGAGGAGGTCGATCGCGATGTAAGCGAGGTTGTCGAGAACGCCGCCGATGCCACTGAGGTCGGCGGAGAAGCCCGGGGAGAGCTCACCGTCGAAGAAGTCGGTGTCCTCAAAATCCGCCGAGCCGAGCAAGACTGCCGAGAGACCGCTGCCGGAGTAGACCGGCAGGTGGATGTCGATACTGTTGCGCGGCAGGCCCCCGGGGTCCGTGTACCAGCTGACGTCGAAGCCGGTGTTCGCCTCGTGCGTGATGGTGGCGCCGAGGTGGAGGTCGACCTCCCCACGGCCGTCGGTGCCGAGCGTCAGCAGCCCGTCGCCGAAGTTCAGCCCGACCTGGACGTCCGTTGCGGCGACGGAAGCATCCACCGAAAACTCCTCGAAGTCGAAGTCGAAGGAGTCATCGGTGAAATCGAACCCGAACTCGAAGCTCAGCGCACTGTCGAACAAGATCGACAGGTTGGACGCCGCCGTGACCTCGAGGCCGCCGTCGAACAGCTCCGCGCCGAGATCGATCGGGTAGAGGCGCTCGAAATCGAAGCCCGCGTCGAACTCGAAGCGCACGTCGTCGGCGCCGATGGTCAGGTTGAACGTGGCGCCGTCAGCGTCACCGTCGCTCTCCACCACCCCCAGGTTCGCGTTGATGCCCGGCAATGTCGGGATCCAGTGGTCCTCGAGAAACGTCTTCAGACCGTTCCAGATGTCGCTCGCGGAGACTCCCCCGTTCGCGACGGTCGGGTCCGTCATCGGGTCCGTCGCGCCCTTCTCGAACCAGTTGACCGTGTCGAGGTACTCGAAGATGTAGGTGTCGATGTCGAGGAACGCGGCAGCGCCCGTCTGCGTGTCGACGCCGCCCAGACCGTTGTCGTTGCCGGAGCCGAGCAGGTCGTTGAGCGACTGGCCGAGCCCCGGGATCTCCGTGTTCTGGAAACCCGTGTCGAGAAGGTTCTGCTTGAGCCCTTGGACGAACTCGCCGAGCTCGTTCAGGAGAGTGCGGATGGCGCTGTCGGCGAGCCCGCCGAGCACGTCGCGGAAGTTCGGCGTCTCAATCAGAACCGGCTCGTCGACGCCCTTGTCGCCCGAATCGACGAGCCACATGAACAGCTCCTGGAGGCCGCTGTTCGTCGGATCGCCCTCGAGGGGAACATCGATGTACACCGGGTTCGAGTGAATCCTCAGCGGCGAGCCGGTCAGACCGTCGAGCGTGCAGGTGACGCCGAAGATGTCGAGCTCGAGAGGCAGAAAGACATCGAAGCCGCCGTCAACGCCTGTGAACTGGACGTTGTCGCCGAGCAGGGTCTCGTCGAAACGGAAGAGCCCGTCGTCCTCCACGCCGGTGCCCTCGCCCTGGTCGAGGATGAACGCGACCTTCACGAAGTCCGCGTGATTGTCGGGATCGCCGAGCTCCGGGTTCGTGTTCACGTCGCCGTCGACGTCGACGTTGATGTAGGCGTCGTAGGTCTCCGCGTCGAGATTCCCGTCCGGCGGGCCGCCGGCGTCGTCGTCCAGGTCGAACTGCACCCCGTCGACGGTACGCACCGCGATCGAGTCGAAAATCGAGAACTCGAGCGCCAGCGGCTTGCCGACCATCTTGAAGCCGGCCTCGACCTTGGTTCCCTCTTCGAGCGGGTCGTCCCAGTCGAAGAGGAACTTGTCGACCGGATTGCCCTCCGCCCGGGGGCCGAGGTCGACGCCGGCCTCGATGCGCAGGTCGACGAAGGCCGAGAAGTTGATCGTCCCCATCCCCTCTAGCGCGACGACCGACTCGATGCCGTCGATCTGATCGAGCCCGGTGCTCGGCGAGATGTCGGCAAACGCCGCCAGGCCGAAGTCGAACGGCAACTCCTCGCTGATCGACTCGAAGAGCTGCAGGCGCACCCGCAGGACGTTCCCCTGCATGCGGACCGAGAACCGGTCGGTGTCGGTCTCGAAGTCGAGCCCGAGCTTGTCCATGATGAACGAGACGAGCCGCTGCAGATCGTTCTCGGGGTCGGAAACGGCTCGCAGCGCGGTGTCGATCGCGTCGTCGACCCGGCCGACGAGCTCTAGGAGCTCGCGCGGCGACTTCTCGATGAATGGGATCTTCACCTCGTCGAGGAGCTCGTAGAGCGGCGACTCCGGGTCGGTGACGAAGAAGGGGAGCTTGTCGAGCGCCGACTGCACGTACTGGCGCGCGCGCAACACCCCCGCGAGCAGGTCGTCGAGCCTCAGGGTCTCCGCGATCCGGAAGATGCCGGGCAGATCGACCTTCTCGAGCGTGATGTAGGCGCTGTCATCCCGCGACCGGGTCAGGTCCTCGACCGTGAAGCGGAACTTGGCGCCGTGGGCGACCGGGATGCCGCCGATACCGCTGTTGATCTTGATACCACGGATCACCGCGTTCGCGTCGCCCTCGACCTCGCGCGCGAACTCGTCGCCGAGGACGCCGCCGAGGAGATCATCGAGAGCGAACTCTCGGTCGTTCGTCGTGACGAGGTCGCCGTCCAGATCGAGCGTCGCGGTGCTGGATATATCGACGTGCACCCGACTGTCGAGACCCGACACATCCGCCAGGGTCACACCGATGAAGCCGA
>CAYMLL010000415.1:0-2134 GCA_964390645.1 uncultured Planctomycetia bacterium
GCGACGTCGGGTGACGCTACCGACGGACGCGAGGTAGGTCCAGTCACCACGGAAGAGCACCGTCGAAGTCATCTCGAGGTCGTCGAAGACCGTCGTGGCTCGATCCCAGCTGCCGTCACCGTCGGTGTCCCCGAGTCGTTTGAGAACGTCGAGGCAGCCCTTCACCATGCGTCGCGCGACGATCTTCGTGCCGTCGCGGAAGCGAACCTCGCGATCCACGAGCTCGCGCGTCGTTCCCTCGCGCCACTCGATGACATGCGGTGTTCCGTCCTCGTCGAATCTCATGCCGACGGGGTTGATGACGACGGGCTCCCTGGCGACAACCTCGAGACGGATTCCTGCCGGCGTCTCGTAGCCTGCAAGACTCGCATCGTTCTCGCCTTGATCGATCATCCGTACCCAGGAAGGCGTCGGGCGTTTCGCGAACTCATCCCGCCGGAAGTCGTCCGTGGCTCCGATCGAGGTCGAGACCAGGAGAGCCGGCAGCAGGGCAGGGTGTCGCATGCGTGTCATCGGAGTCGGGGCTCGCCGCCTCCGTCCTCGCGGGAGACCCTGGTGAGTGGGGAGCGGGGGTGCCCTCCGCAGGGAGCGAGGGGAGAGAGGATCTGGTGCGTCGAGACCGGTCGCACGCGTCGCACACGGTGGTTGTTGGTGTCCCCGATGTAGAGAACGCCACGCCGGTCGACGGTGATGCCGTGCGGGCGGCCCATCCTGGCCTTCGTCGCCGCTCCGCCGTCGCCGCCGAACCCCTCGCCACGCGGTCCTTGCCCGGCGACCGTCCGAACGGTCTCTGCGGCGACATCGATCTCGCGGATGCACTGGTTCTCGGTGTCGACGACCCAGACCTTCGAGCCGTCGCTGCTCGCGACGATACCCTTCGGTCCGTTGAAGGTCGACGAGCGCGCAGTGCCGTCCCGGTGCCCCTTCTTCCCGGTGCCGGCCACGTGGGTCAGTCGATGCGTTCTCAAATCCATGCTCCATATACTGTGACCCTCTCGCAAGGCGATCCACATCGTCTTGCCGACGATGAAGAGCGCGCGTGGGCCGAGCAGCGGTCGACCCGTCGCGATGCTGCCGTCGACCGGCAGCTGCTTGTGGCCGGTTCCGGCGATCGTGGACATCCGTCCACTGTCGAGGTCGACGCGACGGATGCGGTGGTTCCCGATGTCGGCGATGTACAGTCCGCCGCGACCGTCGAGCGCGATCGAGTGGGGACGATTCAGCTTCGCCTCCGTCGCCGGTCCGCCGTCGCCGCCGTATCCGCTGGTTCCGGTGCCCGCGACCGTCCTGATGGCACCGCTCTGTCCGTCGATCTCGCGCACCCGTGCGCCACGCATCTCGACGACGTAGATGTGGCCGCGGTCGTCTACCCGCACCTCGTAGGGCTCGTCCATGCGCGCCTTCCTCGCCGGTCCTCCGTCGCCGTCTCCGCCCCGGGTGCCAGTGCCGGCGACGACGCGGGTCTCGCCGCTCGCGAGGTCGACGCGGAAGAGGCGGTGGTTTCCCACCTCGCAGACGTAGAGCGCGCGTCTCTCGCCGGCCTCGACATGCTCGACGCCGAAGGGCTGCGCGATGTCGACCTCGAGCGCCCCTCCTTCACCCGCACCGGCGCCGGTTCGGCCGCTGCCGGCGACGGTGTCGATGATGCGTTCAATGTGGACTCCGGAGACGTCGTCGCCGCGGAGGGGTCGTGTCAGGAGCGGCAGGCAGGCGAAGGCGACGATTCTCGCGCGACGGCTCCAGCACCGTGAGGGGCGCGGGTCGTGCGGTTTGCGGTCGAGGAATGGAGGGGGCATGTGCTGCGGACGCCTCGAATTCTTGACGGACGGGAGTGAAGGAGAGCTCTCCGGGTCGGGCCTGTCGATCTCCTCGACCGACGCCTTCCTCCCAGTGGAGGAGGTCGCCGAAGTCCTAGCTCGACGCTGCGGCGGCGGCCGATGCTGCGGCCGCAGCTGCAGCTCCTTGCTGTGCCACGATGATCGCCTGCATGTCGAGCAGGGCCTTGGCGTCGGTGACGGTCTTCAGGTTCCTGTCCACCCTCACCAGCTCGACGAACGCTATACCGGCGCCGAGGTTGAAGGTCATAAGTCGTCCCGGATCCGGCTTCAGCTTCGCCAGGCGCGCGCGGTTCTGG
>CAYMLL010000415.1:2144-5588 GCA_964390645.1 uncultured Planctomycetia bacterium
ACGCGGTCGACGATCAGCGACGGCGCGTGGTCGAGGAACGAGAGGATCGCGAGCTCGTCGTAGTCGCTCTGCCAGATCGACACCTTGCGATCGCGGAAGCCGCTCGCCAGCGCGTGGAATCGGTCGGCGATGACGTCCGCGTCGAGGTGCGCCAGGTAGAGTATGTTCGCGGCGGTCTGCAGCGGGTCGCCCTTGTAGAAGCCGCTGCCGTCGAGCGCTTCGTAGATGCGTTCGATTCCGGCTGCGATGCGCTCGGGGCTGTCGGGCTCCCCGGTGAGAACGGCGCAGGCGGGAAAGTCATCCGGGCCCGTCAGCCACCAGTGATAGCGCTTCATCTCCTCGTAGATGTCCCGGAATCGCTCGACGGTCGGTTGCTCGATCGGTTTGCGGTCGCCTCGTTGACGCAGGATCAACGTGGCCATCGTCTCGTAGATGCCGCCACGTCGCAGGTTCATCTGCCGAAAGAGGTCCGCGACACGCTTCGTCTCGTCGAGAAAGGAGGCCGGAGAGTCCCCGTCGAGGTGGAGCATGGCGCTGACGATGAAGCGCAGCGGGCTCCGTAGCGCACCGAACCACCCGGACGCTTTCTCGATCTCGTTCGAAAGCGAGCGGATACCGCAGGCGACGCTCTGCGGCGAGCCGGGGCATCTCAGGGCCGTCATCGCCGCGAAGCGCAGCGAAGACGCGTCTCCCCACCAGCCGCGGTCAGCGTTGAGAGCGTCGTAGAGATCGACGAAGCGTTCGAGGGGATTGTCGGGGAGTGGGGTGGGAGTCATGGGATGTGTCGGCGGGGGGCACGGCTCGTGACGGCGTGAATCCATGGGCTTGCGGGAACACTCCGGAACGGAATCCCGGACCCGGAACAGAGGATACGATGCCCACGGTTCCGCAGGACAGAGATTCCGGCCCCGGTTTCGCGGTAGGCTCGGGTCGGGATTGTCGTCGTGGAGTCGCGTGCCCGGGGTGTCGATCCGGTGTGTCCCGCCCGGGGCGTCAGCGGTAGCGGCGGCGGAACTTCTCGATGAACTCCTCGACGAACAGGGTCAGATAGTTGGGCGCGAAGGCGGAGGAGTGGGGCGAGAGAAAGGCGTCGTGGCAGCCCATCAGCTCGGAGTCTCCCGGGAGGGGCTCCTCCTCGAAGACATCGAGGTACGCCGCGTCGATCGACCTGTCCTCGAGGCAGTCGACGAGGGCCGTCGTATCGATCGCGTTTCCTCTTCCGACGTTGACGACCACCGCGTGCGACGGCAGGAGGCCGAGTCGCCGGCGGCCGATGATGTGGTCGGTCTCGGGACTGGCGGGAAGCGCGAGGACGAGGTAGTCGACCTTCGAGAGCTCGCGGTCGAGGTCGTCGATCGTGACGACGCGATCCCCGGGTCCGAAGAACGACGGCGGCTCCGTCCGGGAGCGGCGGATACCGGTGATACGGACGCCGAAGGCCCGGAGGAGCTCGGCGATCCGTCCGCCGATGTTTCCGAGGCCGAGGATGGCGACGTGGGACCCACGCAGCGTGCGCATCATCTCGGCTGCTTGCCGGCGCGGCCACGTCGCGTATTCTCGCAGCTGATCGATGCGCCGCAGACCACGGGCGTGCATCAGCAGCATGCCGACGACCGTCTCCGCGATGAGCTCGCCGTGGAAGGAGCAGTAGTCGACCGTCAGAGTCTCGGGCGGATCGACGTGGAAGTAGTCCCGCCCCGCTGCCGGCGTCAGGAGCCACTCGAGCTCGCTCGCGGCCCCGAGCCAGTCCTGCTCGAAGCGCCAGACGAGGGCGACGCTTGTCTCCGGGAGATGGCCGAGGAACTCCGCTTCGCTGCGAGCGATGTGGAGGTCGATCTCCGGAATCGACAGGCGCAGCATGTCGGCCTGCGCCGTGGAGATATTGAAGCAGGGAATCTCATCGTGCGTGAGCCAGGCCGTGATCTTCATCATCATTCCGCAACGCGGTCATTGAAACTGCGGCCTGGCTCGCGTACAGGATGGTTGTGCCGGCGCGCGTGCGTCGGGATTTCACACGAGCCAGATCGGGAGCGGACATGCTCGTACACAGCGTCTATTTCAGCTTGGATGACAGCTCCGCCGAGAAGATCGATCACCTCGTCGGAGAGTGCAAGAAGTATCTCGCCAGCCATCCCGGGGTGGTCTTCTTCGGCGTTGGAACTCTCGAACCGGAGCTCGACCGACCGGTCAACGACCGTGACTTCGACGTCGCGCTGAACGTGGTCTTCAAGGACCGTCCCTCTCACGACGCGTACCAGGTAGCCCGGGAGCACAGGGATTTCATCGAGCGCAACCAGTCGAACTGGAGTCGGGTGAGGGTCTTCGACTCGCTGGCAGGGGACGGCGGGGACTGATAACCTCGTCGGCCGGGGGGCGCGCGCCCTGGTGAACCCCGGGGAGCCGGTCCGCGGGCTCGAGAGAGCCGGGTTACCGGGTCACCCGGTATCCGGGGACTCCCCGCCCTTCCTCTTGCAAAGCCCCGGCCCATCCGGTACAAAATCCGGTTCTGCAACGACCAAGAGCACGGGAGAGTCACCGATGAGTCGCGTTTGTCAGGTCACCGGAAAGAGGACCCGGGTCGGAAAGAAGTACGCTCGTCGCGGCCTGGCAAAGGCCAAGGGCGGCGTGGGAAAGAAGACCACCGGGATCACCAAACGCCAGTTCAAGGTGAACCTGCAGTGGAAGAGCGTCTGGGTGCCGGAGCTCAACCGCACGGTGCGGATTCGTCTGTCGACTCGTGCGTTGCGGACGATCTCGAAGAACGGCGCCTACGCCACTCTCCTGAAGGCCGGCCTGGTCAAGCCGAACCGGCCGAAGGCTCGTACGGACACGCCAGACCAGCTCTGAGGAGCGTGCCCGACGAATTCTGAAGGGGGCGCCGGGCGAGTCCTGACGGAGGCTCTCGGAGCGGCTGCGGGGGCCCCGGGAGTGGATTGGCGGGCCGCCTCCGGTCAGCGGGCTCGCTGGGGCCCGCTTCCACCTCGATCCCAGTTTCTTCCCGCCAGGAGGTGCAGCGGTCGATGGCCAAGAGCCCCAGGAACGCGATCAGCCCGACGCGCTCGGAGGACTATCCGCAGTGGTATCAGCAGGTCGTGCGCGCCGCCGATCTCGCCGAGGTCTCGGCGGTGCGAGGCTGCATGGTCGTCAAGCCGTGGGGCTACGCGATCTGGGAGAACATGCAGCGCGTGCTCGACGGCATGTTCAAGGCCACCGGACACGTCAACGCGTACTTTCCCCTCTTCATACCGCTGAGCTTCCTCGAGCGTGAGGCGGAGCACGTCGAGGGCTTCGCGAAGGAGTGTGCGGTCGTCACCCACCATAGACTGGAGGCCTCACCCGAAGGCGGGCTCGTACCCACCGGCAAGCTGGACGAGCCGCTGGTCGTCCGACCGACGAGCGAGACGATCATCGGCGAGACCTACGCCAAGTGGGTGCAGTCCTACC
>CAYMLL010000416.1:0-5574 GCA_964390645.1 uncultured Planctomycetia bacterium
CGACCCGCGTCGTTCCGGACACCCCGATAGGGGTCGTTGGTGATCAGCACGTTGCCGTCGAGGTCGAGGTAGTCGGCAAGCGAGCCGATCTGAGCCGCGGCCGTGATGGCGACGCTCGACTCGATCATGCAACCGAACATCACTCGCATGCCGTGGGTGCGCGCGAGATGCACCATACGCAGAGCGGGAAGAATTCCGCCGCACTTGACCAGCTTGATGTTGATACCGTGAAAGCGCCCCGGCAGCTTCGGAACGTCGCGCGGCACGACGGAGCTCTCGTCAGCGATCACCGGCAGCGCCGACTTCGCGAAGACCTCTTGCATGGCGTCGAGCTCTCCCGGTGGCAAGGGCTGCTCGATGAACTCGACTCCGAGGGCCTTCAGCTCGTGCGACTTCTCGATCGTCTCGGAAGCCGTCCAGCCGCAGTTCGCGTCGACACGAATCGTCGCCTCCGTCTCCTTGCGCAGCGCACGGACGATCTCGATGTCGCCCGGCATCCCGAGCTTGACCTTGTAGACCGGATAGCCGCGGGCCTCGTGCAACTTCGCGACCATCCTCTCGACCGTGTCGATGCCGATCGTGAACGATGACACCGGCGTACGGCCGGGATCGAGCCCGAGAAGGCGATGGAGCGGCACCCCGAGCCTGCGTGTTACCTGATCGAAAACGGCGGTATCCAGCGCACAGAGCGCGGCCCGTGCGTTCCCGAGTCGCTCCGCGGCAGCCTCGAGGAACACACGATAGGCGCCGAGGTCGGCGGACTGCGCCCAGTCGCGAATCCCGTCCAGCGCCTGACGGATGGAGTCGACGTCCTCGTCGTAAAACGCCGACGGGCTCGCCTCGCCGATCCCCGTGACCCCACCGTCGTCGACCTCGGCGATGACGACGCGCGCGACGTCCTGCGACTCTCGCGAGATCGTGAAGGTGTGACGCAGCTCGAGATCCTCGACGTGCGTGAGAATCCTCACGAGATCACCGCCCCGGCGCTGCCGCTGAGAGCGGACCGGGCCTCGAGAATCGCGTCGACGATCGAACCGCAGCCGAAGCGAATGACGTCGGTCGTTGGCAGGCCGGTCAGGCCACCGATTCCCTCGACCTCCGCGACCGCCTCCGAATCCGACAGCGACGAAGTGTTGAGCGAGACCCCCACCACGCTCGACGGCGCGATCAGATTCGCCATACGCTCGTAGAGATCGATCACATCGGGAAGCGGCCGCATCGGCGCGTTGCCGTGCTTGATCCCGGTCCGTCGCGGATCGACGCACATCACCATCGCCTGCGGCGCGCACCCGTGCAACAGCCCCAGCGTGACGCCGGAAAAGAGCGGGTGGATCAGGCTGCCCTGCCCCTCGACGACGACGAAGTCCCGGTCCCGGCTCTCGAGCACGAGCTTCTCCGCCGCGCCGGCGACGAAGTCGCTGACCACCGCGTCGATCGGAATTCCCTTGCCCGAGATCATGATGCCGGTCTGACCGGTGGCGAGGAACTCCGCACTGTGCCCGCGCTCCTGGAGGACACGAGTGATCTCCAGCGACGTCAGCATCTTCCCGACGCTGCAGTCATGTCCCACGGTGTGGACGCGGAAGCAGGTGGTCGAGCGCGCGAGGTTCCGCGAGACCGGAAGGTCCGCCGGGGGCTTGCGGACATCGTGAATCCTCACGCCACGCTTCTCGGCCAGCTCCCGGAACTCGGGATCGTCGCCGATGAAGACATGCAAGCCGCTGACGATGCTCATCCGTCGCTCGATCGCCTGCCGCAGCAGGACCCGCCAGCTCGCCGGGAGACCGCCACCAGCAGGTGCGATGCCGATCAGCAACGTGTCGGCATCGACATCGGCGACACTCCCGATAAACGGAATATCTCCGCCGACACCGAGCCGCTCGGCCGCGGTCGTTCCGGTGAGCCCCGAGTCGAGGATCGCCACGACCTCGTCCGCACGATAGCGAAGAACGCCGGTCGCCGTCTTGGCGTCGGTCGGGTTCGACTTGCCCTCGGTGAGGATAACGATACGGCTCATGGAGAAGCGCTTCCGGGCCGGTCTCGAGGCAGGAGCGGACCGATCATTGTCGCCCTTACCCGGAGACGTTGCAATCAACCTCCACGGACGCCACAATGCGCCGTGACGTACTCCCGACGGAGCTTCACCCGACCTGACGGGGAAGCCTCTCCTCGGCTCTATCGGCTCGCCATGCCTCGCATCGTAAAGACGGTCTGCTCGCACGATTGCCCCGACACCTGCTCGGTTCTGATAACGCTCGACGATCGCGCGGGTGAGGATCGGGCGATCCAGTTTCGAGGCGACCCCGACCACCCGATCACCGCCGGCTTTCTCTGCGGCAAGGTCAATTCCTACGAGCGGCTGGTCTACAGCGACGACCGCGTGCTCCGCCCGCAGCGTCGCGTCGGCCGCAAGGGCGAAGGTCGGTTCGAGCCGATCTCGTGGGGCGAGGCTCTGAAGACCATCGCCGGACGCATCCGTCAGTGCCGCGACGAGCTCGGTGGCGAGTCGCTGCTGCAGCACTACTACGGAGGCACGCTCGGCCAGATCAACCGGCGCTGCGGCGACGCGCTCTTTCACCGACTCGGCGCGACGCGCGTGAGAAGGAACATCTGCTACTACGGAGCCAGCGCGGGATACGAGGCGGTCGTCGGACCGGGCCACGGGATCGACCCGGAGGATGTCGCGCATTCGGACCTGATTCTGGTCTGGGGATGCAACGTCGTCACGACACAGGTCCACCTGATGAGGTTCATCGACACCGCTCGCAAGAACGGTGCGAGAGTCGTCGCGATCGATCCCTACCGCAACCGCACGGCTCGAATTGCCGACGAGTGGATCCCGATCCGCCCGGGAACGGACACGGTGCTCGCGCTCGCCATGATGCACGTGATCGAGAAGGAGGGGCTTCTCGACGACGAGTTCATCAACGAGCGCACCGTCGGCTTCGATGAGCTATCGAGCCGTGTGCTGCCGAGGCACGACCCGGCGAGCGCCTCGACGATCACCGGCGTCCCTGCGGATACGATCGTCGACCTCGCCCGGCGCTTCGCGAATGCCAAGGCGCCTTGCATCAAGGTGGGCGTAGGACTCGGTCGCAGCTCGCACGGTGGCGCGGCGGTGCGATCGGTCTGCTGCCTCGCGGGAGTCGTGGGCTCCTTCGACAAGCTCGGCGGCGGCGTGCAGTACGACACCGGCTGCGAGTTCCGTCTCGCGACGGAAGCGGTGACGCGACCCGACTGGCTGCAGAGCCCGACGCGCACGTTGAACATGACGGACCTGGCGATCGGCCTCGAGGAGTGGCAGGACCCGCCGCTGCGCTTCCTGTGGTTCCACAGCAGCAACCCCGCGGCGACCTCGCCGCTGCAGACACGTCTTTGCGGGCAGCTCGAGCGCGACGACATCTTCACCGTCGTCCACGAGATCTTCCTCACGGACACCGCACGCTACGCGGACATCCTGCTGCCCGCGACGCCCTTCCCCGAGTGCTCCGATCTCTACACGAGCTACGGCCATCTCTACCTGCAGTACGGCGCGCGAGCTCTGAGTCCGCGGGGCGAGTCGAAGAGCAACCTCGAGGTCGTGCAGATGCTGGCGCGCGAGCTGGGGCTCGACGACCCGTGGTTCGAACGTTCGCCGCAGGAGCACGTCCGCGCGCTGCTCGACAGCGATGATCCGAACCTCGAAGGCGTCGACGCGGATCGTGTTCTCGCGGGCGAGGTCGTGCGTCTCAACTTGCCGAGGAGACGCCCCGGCTTCGCCGACGGCTTCAGGACGCCGTCGGGCAAGCTCGAGTTCGCATCGGCGTCTCTCGCCGCGAAGGGCCTTCCCGCCGTCGTCGACTACCACGGGGATCCGTTCAACACGCGACCCGAGGAGCACCCTCTCCGACTGATCACGCCGCCGGCGCACTCGTTTTGCAACTCGTCCTTCGGCTACTCGGAGCTCGCGCGGCGCCGCGAAAAGGGTGAGCCGAATGTGCTCGTTCATCCCGACGACGCCGGCGACATCGAGAGCGGGGATGAGGTGGAGCTCTTCAACGAGAACGGCCGCCTGCGAATCCTCGCGACGGTGACGACCGACACGAGACCCGGCACCGTGGTGGCCGAAGGCACCTGGTGGCCCATGTACGGACGCGACGGCAAGGGGATCAACGTGCTGACCTCCAATCGGCTCACGGACCTCGGTGGCGGCTCCACCTTTCACGACAACCGCGTGGGCATCCGCAAGCTCTGACCTCATCGAGATGGCCAGCAAGAACGAGCGTGTCACGGAGCTCGAGACCGAGATTCGACGGCACCGCCAGCTCTACTACAACGAGCAGCCCGGGATCACGGACGCGGAGTTCGACTCCCTGATCGAGGAGCTCGAGAGACTGGCCCCTGGCAGCGGCGCGCTCGCCGAAGTCGGTGCTCGAGCGAGCATCGACGGAACGGGCCTACCGACGAAGAAGCACCGCATCCCGATGGGATCCCTCGACAAGGTCACGCGTGACCGCGTCGAGGCCTGGGGACAGAAGGCCGGACCACTGTTCCTGGTGCAGGAGAAGTACGACGGCATCAGCCTCGAGGTCGACTACGAGCGCGGCGAGATGGTCGACGCGATCACTCGCGGCGACGGCATCACCGGCGAGGTCGTGACACACAACGCGGTTCAGTTCAAGAACATCCGACGCAAGCTCCCGGTGCCCTTCACGGGCAGTGTCCGCGCCGAGGTGATCCTCCGCCGGGACGCCTTCGAGAAGCACTTTGCGACGCTCGACTTCGCCAACCCGCGAAATACCGTCAGCGGCCAGGTGCGCAAGAAGCACGGAGATCGCTCCCGTAACAGGCACCTCGAGCTCTTCTTTTACGACGTGCTCGCGGTCGATCGGCAGTTCGTGACCGAGCGCGAGAAGATGGAGTACCTGCGCGACGATCTCGGCCTGTCCCTCGCCGTCTCCTACTTCGATCAGACGATCGACGGGCTCCTCGAGATCCACGACAGCTACCAGGGAAGCGAGGAGAGTCCCGGCAAGCGTCACGACCTCGACTACGAGATCGACGGCCTCGTGGTCCGCTCGAACTCGCTGGCGCTGCAGAAGGAGCTCGGAATCCGGCAGAATCGCCCACGCTTCGCGATGGCATACAAGTTCCCTTCGGAAGGTCAGATCACCACTCTGCGCGACGTCGACTGGTCACTCGGCCTCGGCGCGCGCATCACGCCGGTCGCACGCCTCGAGCCGGTGTCGATCGCCGGTGTGACCGTGTCAAACGCGACACTCCACAACGTCGACGCGATCCGGGCTCTCGGCATCCGCCTCGGCGACCGGGTGCTCGTGGAGCGGCGCGGCGACGTGATTCCGCAGGTCATGCGGGTCATCGAGTCCGGCGATGGCGACGAGCCGGCGCCGCCGAAGAGCTGTCCCGCCTGTGAAGCGAACGTCCAACGCGACGGAAAGTACCTCCTCTGCCCGAACGTCGACTGCCCCGGCAAGACGTACGGTGACGTGTTCAAGTGGATTCGCGAGCTCGAGATCGACGCTCTCGGAGAGAAGTGGGTTCACGTCCTCATCGACAAGGGGCTCGTCCGGGATC
>CAYMLL010000417.1:0-5564 GCA_964390645.1 uncultured Planctomycetia bacterium
GGCCCGACCCCCGCGTACCCGAACCCTCCCCGCGCGGACGACGCTGCGAGGCACCGCCACGGCCACGTCGCCTTGATCGCGTACCACCCTCACCCGACTTGCCCTCACCCGACTTGCCCTCACCCGACTTGCCCTCACCCGACTTGCCCTCGCGGGACGACGACGCCTCGTCAGCAGAGGAGCGCTCCGGCGGGGCGGTCCGGCCGGGGCGTCGCTTGCGGTCGACGCGCGCGAGAACATCGTCGTCGACATCGAAGTAGTCGGTCTTCAGGTACGTGTCGTCCACATCCTCGAGGGTCAGCTTCGTCGGTCGATCCGGCGGACGCCGCCCCGGATGGTCCTGCGATTCCCAGTACTCGATCGCCTCCTTGGACTCCGGGGAAGTCTCGACCGGAGCGGGCTTCGACTTGCGCTGACGCCCTCCGGATCGACGTCTGCCGGATCCTCCGGAGGCCGACCGTTGACTCGAATCCGCGGCGGAGGGAGCCCCCCCTTTGCGACGCTGCCTCGAGGATCCGGGCTCCGGATCGCCCCCCCGGCGGGAGTCACCACGAACCCCGGCGGCGGCGCCGCGGCCCCGATCGGCAGCATCGCTCCCCGACGACGCACCGTCCGAGGACGTGACCTGATCCGACCGCTCGCGCGAGTTGCGACCACGTCGACCGCCTTGCCGGCGCCGTTGCGACCGATCGCCGCGACCGGCGGACTCGTCGCCTCTGCCACGATTATCGCCCCTCGAGGACCGTTCCCCCGCCCCCGACCGGTCGATATTGAATCCGGTCTCCTTGACCACCTGCTCCCACTGTCGACGCTCTTTCGGGGATACGAAAGTGATCGCGATGCCGTTCTTGTTCGCGCGGCCGGTGCGACCGATCCGGTGGACGTACGCCTCGACCTCGTCCGGCACATCGTAGTTGATGACACGATTCACGGCCTCGATGTCGAGACCTCGCGAGGCAACGTCGGTCGCCACCAGGACCTTGATGTCACTCCCGCGGAAAGACTCCATGACGCGGAAGCGAACGTCCTGCTCCTGATCACCATGCAGCGCGCCGGCGCTGTACCCGTGTCCCCATAGCATGCGATCGAGGTCGATCGCCTGGCGACGCGTGTTGCAAAAAACGATCGCGGTGTCGTCCGGGTGCTTGTCGAGCACCTTTCGCAACTCGTTGAACTTGCGAGGCAAGCCGACGGTCACATACGACTGTTGAATATCCGGCACCGTCGACAGACCCTTCGACGTCGAGAAGCTCCGAGGGTTGTTCATGTAGCGCTTGAGAATCTTTGACACGCCTTGTGGAAGTGTCGCCGAGAAGAGAAGAGTCTGACGCTCCGTGGGAATCCTGTCGAGGATCGCGCCGACCTCATCGATGAACCCCATGTCCAGCATGCGGTCCGCCTCGTCGAGAACGACGGTCTCGCACCAGCCGAGAGAGAGGATTCCCTGCTTGAGAAAGTCGAGCACGCGACCGGGCGTGCCGACCGCAATCTGCGAGCCCTCGCGCAACTTCGGGATCTGCTCGCTGGCGTGTACACCGCCAACGAGCAGCGAGACTCGCAGATTCTCCCGCGTCGAGCCGAGCTCGCGGAGGACCTCGGCGACCTGCTGGGCGAGCTCGCGCGTCGGCGTCAGCACCAGGCCCTGGACGGCGACACGCCCGGTGTCGACCTTACCCACGAGCGGGGCGCCGAACCCGATCGTCTTGCCGGTGCCGGTCTCCGCCTTGCCGACGACGTCGTGGCCCTCGAGGATCGGCGGGATGACCTTCTCCTGAATCGGAGTGCAGGTCTCGATCCCGAACTTGTCGAGCGCCTCGATCACCTCAGCGCCCAGGTCGAACTCACGGAGCTTCTTGCGCTCGGTCGAGTCCTCCGCAGCCCTGTTCCCGGAGCCCTCGGGGCGCGACATCGAGTCGCCGGCGGCACGACTACGGTCCGAGTCTCCCCTACCTGGAGACTCGACCGGGGGCTCTACCTCAGCGGGCGGCTCGTCGAGCGCACCGGGATCCTTCCGACCACCGCTGGAGCCAGCGGCAACCGGGGAATCTGGAGGGTCCGTTAGCTGGCGGGGTTTCTGCTCGGGTGTCGACTCGTCTGACTGCATCGTCTCTCAACCGGCGTCTCGACGCGGGAGTACGGGAACTCGAGATTACGGGATCCTGATTCGGCACGGATCACGTCTCCAGGGCGGACCCTTCCGAAAGATCGCAGGGGGATCAGAGATCCTCGCCCGCTTCGGGGTCCGGCTTGTCCAGGTCCGGCGGGTCGCGCCGAGAGCGACGGCGGACCTTGCC
The DNA here is from genome assembly GCA_964390645.1 of uncultured Planctomycetia bacterium. Classification (GTDB taxonomy): domain Bacteria; phylum Planctomycetota; class UBA8108; order UBA8108; family UBA8108; genus CAYMLL01. The sequence continues at coordinate 2,295 of CAYMLL010000417.1, forward strand.
CGGCGGGGCCGCGTTCTTGCCCGGCTTGCCTTTCTGCGCTGCTTGGGCTTTGTCTTGCGTGCGCAGCTTCTTCGCCTTCTTGAGGCGTGCGATCTCCGCCTCGACCCACTTGCGAGGGAACTTCCCCTTCACCGTGAAGTCGGAGAGCATGAAAGAGACCCTGTCGAAGCTGAATCCGATCTTGCCGCCCGAGGGCCCGCCGACCGTTGCCGACACCACCTCCTCGAGCTTCTCCACTTGCTTTTTCTTCTCCATCTTCGTGACGCCGATCTCGACGCTCACCTTGCCGGCCTTGCAGGTCATCACGACGAGCATGCCCTCGGCGCCACGATCGAACCACTTGCCGGGCGAGGCCGCGAAGCGAGCGTTCCGCGTCCGCGTACGGTTCTTCTTGCCGGCGACGATGTCGCGGAAGAAGCTTGACCGGACCATCTCCCGTGTCCCTCGACGATTGAGGTACCAGACGAGCTGCGACCTGGCGTCGAGGTTCGGGGCGCGCATGCGAAAACGAATCTCGTAGTCGTCCGCGAGCTCGAATCGCGAGATGGCCGAGCCGCCGTTCAAGGCAACGAGAGATGGCTTGCCCTTCTTGTGGCCGTCGATGAGCACCTTGCGCGCAGCGACGTTCTTGACCTGTTTCAAGTTCGAGATGATCTGTCCGCGGCGGGAGCCCTTGCAATCGAAGCCCCTCTCGAAGTGCCCCTCTCCCGGAAAGGTCAGCGTGAAGCGATCCTTGTGACGCTTGAGGTCGCCCCCGAAGATGGCGGTGGAGTTGAGCTCCACGAGCTTGTCGAAGGACGGCTCCACCGGGGACCCCGCCGCGATCGACGAAGCTGCAGCGAGCAGGACTGCTGCCATCAACACCGAAGGACCGACCGTGTAGGCTCGTTGCATGAGGATTCTCCGGGGCGCCGCCCTCACGGAAAGTTTCCGAGACCGGAGCCGCAGACGCGATATCCGGCACATTGTATCGTCGGCTCGAACCGGGGCCAGAAGTTTGTGGAGAGAAAGGACTTGGGGCATCCCCCAAGCGACGGCCCAAGAATGACTTAGCCGTCGGCAGCGGTGGTGCTCCGGCGCCACGACGTCGGGGCGTCGTCGTCGTCGAGCGCGACGTACACGACCTCCGAGTGACCGATGCGTCGCGGCCCCGCCGAGCCGCCGCGCTGCACGACGACGGTGCAAGAGAGCGTCAGCGACGTACGCCCCTCGCGAGCAGGCCGGCACCAGATCTCGACCACGTCCCCGAGCTTCCCCGGGGCGTCGAAGACAATCTCCCCGAACTTCTTTGTCACGACTCGCTTCGTCCTCATGATCTGCATCGCGGCCATCGCGGAGGCCTCGTCCAGCCAGCTCATCAGCTGGCCCCCGAAGAGGCGGCCCGCGGCGTTGAGGTCCGGATACATCACGATGTTGCGGCTTGCGAGCGTGTATCCTGTGAGGTCCATGGCGATCGTATCCTACGAGACCCCGGTCCTCGATGGAACGCAGATGTCGGCGGACGTCCCGTGAAGCTGTCGCGCGTTCGCGTTCTCTTCCAGACCGTCCTCCATCTCGCGCTCGCCGGCCACGTTCTCGCGTACTACTTCGCGGACTGGACCGTCCTCGGAGGACTCGACTTCCAGGACTTCTTCCACGGCTGGCTCGGCAGAGGTGTGATCACTGCCGCAGTGCTCTTCGCCGGGACGATCTACCTCCTCTCTCTGGTCTGGGGCCGGCTCTTCTGCAGCTGGGGCTGCCACTTCGGTGCGACGCAGGACCTCTTCGCCTGGTTGCTGCGCAGGCTCGGCTGGGCGGCGCCGATCGTCAAGACCCGCTTTCTCCACTGGACGCCCTACCTGCTGCTCGTCGGCATATTCGTGTGGCCCAACGTCGCGCGGTGGATCGACACCGGCTGGGAGTATCACGGTGTCGGCCCCGGAGGGCCGCTCGGAGGCGCCGCACCCTGGGAACGCCTGCCCGGCTGGTTCCTGTCGATCACGACCTTCGTCGTCTGCGCCGGGGTGATCCTGCTCTTCCTCGGCACCCGTGGGTTCTGCCGCTTCGTGTGCCCCTACGGGGCAGTTTTCCGGATCACCGGTCTCGTGGCTCCCTTTCGCGTACGGCGAGCGACCAGCTGCTCCGAGTCGTGCTCGCAGGAGTCGGCGGCACCGTGCACGCGCGCCTGCCCGACAGCGATCGACGTGCACCGAGAGACCTCCGAGTGCGGCGAGGTCACGAGCGTCGACTGCGTGCGCTGCAATCTGTGCATCGAGGCGTGCCCTTCATCGGCGCTCGTCTACGGCCTCAAGACAGAAACGACACCGTCAGCGACCGGGCCCCCCGCCACCGACGACGTGACCACGAAGACCTCGCCGCGCTTCACCTTCGCGGTCTGGGAGGAGGCGCTCCTCTTCGGAACGGCGCTCGTCACCTTCCTGATCTGCGACACCGTTTACGGCGGCCACTTCCTCGCAGCCACGCTGGCCTTCGGTGAGGGGTGGATCGCCCTGCTCCTCGTGCGACTCGTGAAAAGCGCAGACCTGCGACTCGCCGGCATCGATCTGCGACGCTCGAGGCGCTGGAGCTTCGCGGGAATCACCGTCTTTGCAGCCGGCATGGCAACGTTGGCCCCCCTCTACCACGCGGCGTCCTACAAGGTGCACCGACATCTCGGCATGTCGGTCTTCGCGCTCGAGAAGATCGGCGACGAGGGTCCACTTGACCTGCGAGCGCTCGAGCTCGAGGTACACGACGTTCAGCGGGTGGCCGACGCCGCAGAACATCTGCGTCGAGCCCTGGAGCGCTTCCCGGCCGACCTGACCTCGAGACGGGCCCTGTGTGCGCTCTACGTCGAGACGCTCGACGAGCGCGCGATCGACGAGGCAAAGAAGATCACACGGCTCACGAGCGAGAGCCTCGCGTCTCTCGAGAGCCTGCGACGCGTTTACCTGAGGTTCGGCCGGATCATCGACGTGAACCGGGTCGAGCAGCGCATCCGGTCCCGCGTCGAGACTTCGCAGAACTGACCGCGGAGCCCAGCTCCTGAAAGCGACGCCGACGGCAGCCCGCCGGGCCCGAATGGACAGCCCTTCGAGACGGAGAGGCTCGGGCCGTTCAGTGCCGGAAGTGCCGACGCCCGGTGAAGACCATCGCAATGTCGTGCTGGTTGGCAGCGGCGATGACCTCATCGTCACGAACGCTGCCTCCGGGCTGGATGGCGCACGTCGCTCCGGCCTCGACCGCGACCAGAAGACCGTCGGCGAACGGGAAGAACGCGTCCGAGATCAC
>CAYMLL010000418.1:0-5521 GCA_964390645.1 uncultured Planctomycetia bacterium
CGTCTCGCCGAGCTCGACGTCGCCGAGGAGAGCACCGAGACGCGGAACGACCGTCGCGTCGCCGACGACCTGGAGTTCGCGGATCAGGAATCGCTTGACGCCCGCCGACCGGCCCGCGTCGCCGAGCCGGGAGAGCAGCGCGTCGCAGAAGACCCTGCGCGCGGCCGCCTGCTTCTCGCCGCTGACCTGCAGCGCTACGAGGTGGAGCGCGAGCCCCGGCCGGTAGCTCTCGCCGTCGCCGCCACCCTCGTCACGAATTCGCCCGACGAGGTCGAGCAGGCCCTCGCGACCGGCAGCGAGGAGCGCTCGCGCCAGCTCCGCCGCCAGCCCGGCGGACGGCCCCTCCAGACGACTCTCGCGGCCGGGCCGGGTCGCGGCGGGAAGCCGGCTGAGGAGTGCGTCGATATCGCTTCGTTCAGTCTTCATCGATCGTTCCTCCCGTCGTCGATCAGAGATGCCACGGCGCGCGCATCGGAACGTCGACGAGCCGGTTCGCCTCATCGTCACCGACGATCCTCTCCGTCACCGGGTCGAAGCGGATCCTGCGGCCCGTGCGAATCGCGATGTTCGCGAGGTGCATGATGGTCACCGTACGGTACGCGGCCTCTGCGTTGCCACCGGCCTGCCGACGCGTGCGCACGGCGTCCCCGAAGCCGACGAGCGGCTCGGGGTCCGGCAACGCGTCGAGCTTCGCGCGAGCGTCCGCGTCAAGCCGGGAGCTGTCGACCCGCTTGGGCTCGAGACGATCGTAGCGCCTCCCCCATTCGCCGCTCTCGAGCACGAGCGTCAGGCCGTTCGCGTACCTCAGCTCGACCCAGCCCCAGACGCCGGTGACCTCCGGGTGTGCCGGCGGCGCGTGCGCGACGACCTCGACCGGCGCGGTGTCGTCCAGCCCGTACTCCCACGTGACCGGATCGAGGTGGTGCTGGCCCATGTCACCGAGCCCACCGCCCTCGTAGTCCCAGTAGCCACGGTGCGAGCCGCCGTGTCGGTGGGGATGGAAGGGCCGCATCGGCGACGGTCCCTGGTAGAGGTCCCAGTCGAGGCGATCCGGAATCGAACGCGGCTCGACGTTGACGAGTCCGCTCCACTGCTTCGCCTTGAAGCCGCCGCGCAGGATGTGCACCGCGTCGGACTTCTCGAGCAGTCCGCTGGTGAGGATCTTTCGCGTACGGATCGCGTCCTTCCTCCTGTGCCTGCTGAAGCGCCCGTAGGTGCCGATCTGATAGACGCGGCCGTAGCGCCTCGCCGCGTCGGCGACCGCGCGCCCCTCGGCGATGAAGCGCGTCATCGGCTTCTCGCAGAGGACGTCCTTGCCGGACTCCATCGCCGCGATCGAGATCAGCGCGTGCCAGTGGGGCGGTGTGGCGATCGCGACGACGTCGATGTCCGGCCGCTCGATGACGCGACGGAAGTCGGTGTAGGCCTCGCAGTCGGTAGCGCCCTGCTTGTGCGCGGTCTGCCGCGCCAGCTCGAGACGCCGCCGATCGACGTCGCAGACGGCGAGCTTGACGACGTCAAGCCCGTGCTTGCGGTGAAGGTCGTCGAAGGTCCCCGGCCCTCGCCCGCCACACCCGATCAGCGCTGCCCCGAGCTTCTCGCTCGGCGGCACGCGCCCCGAACCGCCGAGCACGTGCGCGGGCACGATCGCCACCGACGACATCGCCGCCGCCGTGCTCTGCAGAAACCGCCTCCGGGTGACCTCTGCCTTGCGTGCGGGCATCGCTCCTCCTCCCGGTCACGTGTGGTGTTGACTGAATCGCCGGCGTCATTGTACGCCTCGGGGGAACAGCGGCGACAGAAATAGCGACGCGAACCCACGCCAGAGATCGAGAGAACGCGAGGGACCGAGAGAACGAACGACAGAGGGCAGCATCGGGCCGGTGCCCGGCGATCTCCTCCGAGAGTCGACGCCGCGGATCGGTGGCCGTGAATTCGGAGACGGTGAGGTCTCTTCCGGCTCGACGACGCCGCTGTCTGCTGACGGCATGGAGGCGCCGGTCGTCCCGGGGCGGCTACTGCAAGCGTGACGGTGGGCCACTCACGCCCTCACTCCGGCGGCGGACTCCGACCCAGGCTGAGGAGGTTGGCGAAGATGCGGTACGCTCCCGGCACGCCGGCCGGCAGCTGGCGGAAGAACCCGAGGCCGGTGTAGACCCACATCCCCTTGCCATGGCGCGCGACCACGAGCGCTCCGCGCTTCGCTCCGCGGTTGTACGGGAAGCTGTCCGCGAGCTCGATCAGCGACTCGTAACGGCTGTCCCACTCGCCGAGGAAGTAGAGTCCTCGCTCCTGCACCCAGCCGGCCCAGTCGCTCCGGCTGATCTCGTTCGGCCAGTGAAACGCCTGGTGCCGCGGCAACAGCGGCGTGATCGGCGCCCTCTCGTCGGTGACCCGATCGTGCGGACGGTGGATCCTCGTCGGGTAGGGCCCGAACTGCGCCGCGTTGAACTCGTACTTGTTGTACTGGACGAGCATCAGGCAGCCCTCCGCGACCCGATCCAGAAGGCGCCGGTTGCCCGAGATGAGGTCCCGGCGGTCCTTGTACGCACGGACACCGGTGACGATGACGTCGAGGCGCGAAAGGTCGCCCGTCGCCAGGTCGGCCGCGTCGAGCATCTCGACCCTGGCGCCGAGGGACTCGATCGCCGCGGGAACCTCGTCGCCGACACCCATCACGTAGCCAACGGTGAGACCCTCCGGCAGCTTGACGTCGAAGGCCTGAACGGTCGCGGTGGCGGCTCGATGGAGGTGCCGCGTCTCGATGTGGTGGTAGGCGATCGTGCGGTAGCCGCGGTCGAACCGGCGTCCTTCGAACTCGACAAGGGCACGCAGGCTGGTGTCGCCCGCGACGAGGCCCGCGGGCGGCGTGACGACGAAGCGCACCGTCGCCGACTCGTTCTCGCGCGAGAAGCCGAGAGACCGCGACGACGGCCGGCAGCTCCAGCTCGGCGGCATCTCGAGACGAACGACCGCGCTGGTCGGCCGCGGCAGCTTGCTCTCGACGCTGACGAAGACCTCGCGTGAGCGGTCGCTCGCGCCGAGCGGCAAGATCACGCGCTCCGGCTCGATGCGGACGTTGAGCTCCGGAACGACCTTGGGTGCCATCGACCGGGGCTTCCCCGCCACGGGGTCGTACCAGCGGTGGACCACGGGACGCTCGAGTGTCGCGGTGACCCCCGATGAGCGGTAGACGACCCTCGCGACCAGATGAGGTGGGGGAAACGGCAGTATGGACCGTGCGTCCGGGACACTCGTCGCATGCCGGTAGTGGGTCCGTGTGGGTCGGTGCCAGTGGGGTCCGGTCGGCGCGGCGTCCGTGGCCACGGTGACCCGAAAGCGAAAGCGGGCGAGCTCGTTCGCTCGCGTCAGACGAGCACCCTCGTCGAACGACTCGTCGAACGGCACGACCTTCCAGCCTGCAGGCGCGTCGATCGCCACGGACTCGACGGTGACCGAGTCAGCGGCGTGACGCAACTCGACCTCGCAGAGGAGCGTCTCGCCGGCGACGACCATGCCGTCGACCGCGCGCCCGTCCTCACCACGAACGACTCGAGCGTCACAGGCGAAGAAGTGTGCGCGCTCGGCGACGAGCCGCCAGTCCACCTCCTCGCTCGCGAGCAGGAAGTCGACCTCCCGGGTGACGCTCGGATCGAGCCGGGCGCGGCGAAACGCCGCTCGCAGCGCCCGGATCCGATCGAGCCCCTCGAGCGCGGCGATGCGCAGACCCGCCCGATCGCCGCGCGACAACGCCGCGTCGACAGACTCGGAGGCGCTCTGGAGCTGATCGAGGCCTCGAGACATGGACACCGGTGCGCCGCCGCCCACAAGCTCGACGCGGCGACGCAGCGGCGAGGCGACTCCGTCCCTCCACCCCGTGAGCTTCTCCCCGTCGCTCGGGATCAGAACGACCCGGCCTGGACGGAGCGATGGCAACGCGTTCATGCCCTGGCAGCGATGGCTGGTGCGCGCCATCGCTCCGTGCTCCGCGTACGACATGCCGAGGAGCGTGTCGACCTCGCCGACGGGGACCTCGATCGCGCCCGGCGGCGTGTTCATCCCGCGACGGACGAACGGCGCGTGAAAGAGGCGCGTCGCCCGCCACGGCCGCAGTCCCTCGGCAATCTGTCCGGCGAAGCGGCCGGGGTCCGCCGCGACGCGACGCGCCTCCATCGCCAGACGCGCGGACGCCTGATGGTGCTGCCCGCCGCCTTCACCAGTCGGCATCATCGTGACGATGACATCCGGCCGGAAAGTTCGTATGACGCGCACGATGTCACCGAGCGTCTCCTCCTTCCCCCATTTCTGGAGGGTCTCCTCGACGCTGAAGCTGTATCCGAACTCGTAGGCGCGCGAGAAGAACTGCTCGGCATCGTCGTGGCGGTGGACGCCGAGCATCTCCTCGGTGCGCAGCACGCCGATCGCCACGCCGAGTTCGGGGCCGATCTCGTTCTGCCCGCCCTCTCCCCGGGTCAGGGTGAGAAGCCCGGTGCGCATGCCGAGCCCCAGACGCGCCTTTGCGAGGAGTGCGTTGTTCTCGTCGTCCGGGTGCGCGGTGATATAGAGGACCGAGCCGAGCTCGTCGAGGCGGCGAATCGCCAGAGCCAGCCCGACGGCGCCGCGATCCTGGGCCATCGGTTCGTGCTGGGCTCGGAGACCCGGGACGAGAATCGAGCCGAGGCTCGAACAGAGAAGTACGGGGAGAAACGGTCGCATCGTTGGTGCTTGTTCCGGAGTGCTGCTGTCGTTTGTAATACAGTGTCGACAGCTCGTCGATCTTCTTCCATACAGGTTCAACGAACACCGGAGAATTCCATGCAGAAGCGCATCGCTCTTCTCTCGCTCTTTTCCGTCGTCCTCTCGGGCGCTCTTGTCTGGCTCTGGAGCTCCCCGACGACCCCCTCTGCCGACGGCGCTGCCGGAGAGCTCAAGGCGCGCCTCTTCGAGATGCGAACGTACACGACCGCACCCGGACGGCTCGATGTCCTCAACAAGCGTTTCCGCGAGCACACGAACTACCTCTTCGTCAAGCACGGCATGACGCTGGTCGGCTACTGGGAGCCGAAGGACAAGCCGAACACGCTGATCTACATCCTGGCGTACACGGACAAGGCGTCACGCGACGCGTCGTGGAAGGGGTTCATGGGCGATCCGGCGTGGCAAAAAGCCTGGGCGGACTCGAAGAAGGACGGGCCGGTCGTCACCAAGGTCGTGAGCGTCTACCTCGACCCGACGGACTACTCGCCGATGCGCTGACGGTCCTTGCGCGGCGCGGAGCCCGGCAAATCGGGATGCCGTCCCAGGGATGAGCAGAGGGATGCGGTCCAGAGGGCTGCGGTCCCAGGTTAAGGATGAGAGAGGGATGAGCGGTCCCAGGGATGCAGTCCCCAATTAAGGATGCGGTCCCAAGGATGCGGTCCCAGGTTCGTGCAGGGATTCCGATTCCAGGGATTCGGTCCCAGGTTCAGGGATGGGATGCGGTCCCAGGTTCCTGATCTGAGCTGAGCAAGCCGATCGTCCG
>CAYMLL010000419.1:0-5496 GCA_964390645.1 uncultured Planctomycetia bacterium
GTCTTGTCGTAGGCCCCGTCAGCCGTGAACCCCTCGACCTGGTCGCTGAACTGACCTGGCAGCTCCCCCACAACGCCGGCATCATCGGCTCGACTCCCGGTCAAGTGATGCGCGACGATGAAACCGTACTCGTCGACGCCTGTATGCAGTTTCCGCCAATCTCGCGTGCCTTTCGTCCCATGCTTCGCCGCGGCCCACGGGCCTTCACCAACGATCTGGAGGCCCGTGCTGTCGACGATCAGGTGGATCGGTCCACCGGGCCGGGCCGGCTTCGCCAGGACGTCGAGCGACCGAGCTCGTCGCGACAGCGTGCTGTGATCCGGAACCGGCAGGTGATCGAAGCCCAGGATATTGAGCAGCGATCCTACGAAGCCTTCGGTCTGTCGGAGCCCGAGCCGGAACACGGTTCGCAGTGTCAGCGACGTGTTGATCGCGAGGTCCGAATACAGCCGTTGTCCGCCTCGCGCTCCGGCTGATCTCGCGATCCAGTTCGCGGTCGCTTCGTCGCTGAACCAGATCGTCACATCTCCTCGCGAACGTAGCCCTTGCTCGTACTGACGCCAGTTCCTGACGCGGTACTCGGTCTTGTATCGCGGGTGGACCAGACTCGACTTCACAGCGGGCATGCACTCAGCTCCTCACGGGCGGATCGCAAAGCCCGAATGATACTGCACTTCGGTCCGGAGAGAATCATGCACCAACGCCACTCCCGATAGCGGTGATCAGCAAATCAGACGATTCCGTTAGGATTGGGCAACTTGAGCTATGAACTATCGTATGACGGATCGAAACCACGAACTCTCCAGTCACGAGGATTTGGCAGTCGAGATCGCAGCCATTCAGCCGCGACTCTACGGATTCATCCTGAGGCGCCTGGCAGATCGCGAGCAGACCTTGGACGTGCTGCAGCGCACGAATCTCGTCATTTGCCAGAAAGCGAACGATTTTGAGCGCGGTTCCAGCTTCGTCGCGTGGGCTTTCACCATCGCGAAGTTTCAGGTCATGGCGTGGCGAAAGTCCGAAGATTCGGGGCGGCTCGTCTTCACCGACAAAGTTCTCGAGGTCCTCGACCGCGCGACCGTCGAGGAAGCGGCCTCGGTAGACGATCGGATCCCAGTGCTCAAGCAGTGCCTGGCGCGACTGCGCGCTCGAGACCGCGAGCTTGTTCAGAGTCGATATCGCGACGGCGAGCCATTGGCACGCATCGCCGAGAGTCTCGCTAAATCCGTCGACGCCATAGGAATGCGATTGACGCGCATACGACGGCAACTGGCGAAGTGCGTGCGAGCTGGGCTAAGTGAAGAGGCGCAGACATGAACCCTGATCCACGTGAAGAGCTCGAACTGCTGGTGACCCATCTGATTGATGGACAGCTGTCTGAATCGCAAGCGAAACGTCTCAGCGCGCTGCTTTCGGAGTCCGACGAAGCGGTACGGCGCTATCACGAGTTGCTCGACAACCAGGAGGCGCTGTGTGCGATCTACCCGGGCGATGTCTACGAGTCCTCTCTTCACTCGGAGGAGAATGCCAAAGCGTTCACTCAAGGCGCCGGCGCCAGAGACTCGTTGTCAACCCAGGCCAACGCCAGATGGGATCGACGCACCGGGCTGCTGGCGGTTGCCGCGTCGCTGATCGTCCTGCTGTATGCGGGGCTGTATCTCCAGTGGGGTGAGCCCGACCGTACGGTGGCGACGATCGTCGGAATAGACGGCTCGCTGATCTGGACGGGCGACGGCGGCCGCGTTGTTCATGACCTGCGTCTGGGCCAGGCACTACCGGGTGGGACCATCGAAGGCGTTGCGCCTAGTTCCTGGGTCGAGCTGCAGTTCGAGGATGGTTCCACCGTGGGTGTTCTGGGCAACTCGACGCTCACGTTCTCGAATCTCGGCCAGAAGAAGCTGCATCTGAAAGACGGCAAGCTCGCGTGCGACGTCCGGCCGCAACCTGCCGGCAAGCCGTTGCTCGTACATACCCGATCCGCTCTGCTCGAGGTACTGGGCACGCGGTTCGAGGTCGATGTAGGACTGTCCACGACCGTTCTGGACGTCAGCGAGGGTGTCGTGCGACTGAAGCGCCTGAGCGATGGCGACACCGTGGACGTGCCGGCACGCCACCGCGCTATCGCAGACGCTGATCAAGATGTAACGGCTGTGCTCGTTCCCAATTCGGTGAGTCGATGGCAAAGCCACCTGCATCTCGGGCCGGACTACGCCCAGGGGAAATGGACTCCCCTTACCGGAGAAAGAGACGCGACCTTGCGAGCCATTCCCTACGTCACTCGGAAAGGAAAGACCATCTACACCGTGGCGTTCGGCGTCTCCCGTGGTGGCAAGCATCCCGTCATGCTCCAGCCTGGCTCTCGCCTCCGGGTCCGTGGGCGCTTGGCGTCAACCGCGGACGTGTACTTCGGCGTGACGGTCCGCAGGCCCAGCGGAGGCTTCGCTGGACGGTTTCAGACGATTCGACCGGCCACCGCATTTCGGGGCGGAGAAGACTTCGAGTTGACCCTCGAGCTTCGCGAGTTCCAGCTCGATGTGTCACTCGAGGAAATGAAGGACAAGCTACCGAGTACGCCCTTCCACTTCGTCGTCGCTAACTTCTGGTGTCATTCACTCGACGAGCCAGCTGGGCTGGAGCTCTCGCTCGTCGAGCTGATTCCGCCAGCTGCGGACGAGTGACGAGTGAGGACGCGTAGTCGCCGCCGGAGCCAAGCCGCCATTTGAATCCAATCGACAAGCCGAGAACGATCGAGTCATGAATCGCCTCGTGCCCGCATTGACGTTGTCCGTTTCGCTGATTTCCCTCACAGGCGTGGCCTACATCCTCGTGAGCGATCAGGGGGCGCGCGACAATTGAGACCACGAAGGACTTTCCCCGTCGCTCGAGATATCACCATGAGAATCTACCCCACCCTTCTTGTCCTTGCCGCTTCCATGCTGGTAGCCATGCCCAGCCACGCCCAATCGGTTGCCGACAACTGGCACCAGTGGCGCGGCCCCGAAAACAACGGCGTCTCCCGCACGGCGAAGCCTCCTGTGGAGTGGAGCGAGCAGAAGAACGTCGGATGGAAAGTGACGATTCCGGGACACGGCACGTCGAGCCCGATCGTGTGGGGTAATCGAGTGTTCGTGACCACCGCGGTGAACACCGGGCAGGTGGATCCGTCACTGCCGAAGCCAGAGGATCAGCCGCAGCGAGTGTTCGGAATCAAGTATCCCAACACCAGCTATCAGATGATCGTTCTCGGCTTGGATCGCAAGACGGGAAAGACGCTCTGGCGGGACGTGGCAAAGACGCTCGTCCCACACGAGGGGCATCACAGGGACGCGAGCTTCGCCTCGGCCTCGCCCTTCTGCGATGGCGAGCGAGTTTATTTCTGGTTCGGATCGGGCGGAATGTTCGCCTACAGCCTCGAAGGGAAGAAGCTGTGGGAACGGGATCTCGGTAAGGCGAAGGTCGGCGCGAGCCTGGGCGAAGGTAGCTCGCCGGTGGTGCACGACGGGAAGATCGTCATCGTTCGCGACCACGCAAGGCAATCGACCATCGAGGTGTTGGACGCCAAGACCGGGAAGCCCCTTTGGAAGAAGAACCGGGACGAGGGCAACGCCTGGGCGACACCGGCCATCGCGGAACACGACGGGGTGACGCAAGTGATCACCACCGCCTCGAGGAAGGTTCGCAGCTACGACCTCAGCACAGGCGAGATCATCTGGGAGGCGAAAGGGCTGACCGGTAACTGCATCCCGTGCCCGATCGTCGACGGTGATGTCGTCTATTGCATGAGCGGATACGAGGGTTACTCCCTTCTCGCCATTCCGATCACGGGAAAAGGGGACGTCACCGACTCCATTGTCTGGAAAGCCACGCGGGGCACACCGTATGTGCCGTCGCCGATCCTCTACGACGGGCTCCTCTACTTCACCCAGTCCAACCAGAACATTCTCACCTGTCTCGACGTCAAGGACGGCAGCCAGATCATCGAACGGAGTCGATTGCCCAAGCTCAGCGGACTCTACGCGTCCCCCGTCGGCGCCGCGGGCCGAGTCTATCTACCTGATCGAAAGGGAAACGTTCTCGTCTTGAAGCGGGGACGGGAGATGAAGGTCCTCGCGACCAACCGACTGGGCGACCGCTTCCACGCCTCGCCAGCACTCGCGGGAAAGCAGCTGTTTCTCAGGGGGCTGCGATTTCTCTACTGTCTCGAAGAGGGCGGAACAGGCGGCGGAAAGAACGTGGCATCCGTTTCCAGAGAATCGAAATCGACTCGCAAGCTGCTCGAGCAGATCGGGAAACGCGAGATGCCCAAAGACTATCCGGGGGGCAAAGGACATCAGCCATTCGTCGACAACTGGTTCGCGAAGGCGCCGCCGAAGAAGGCAGCAGAAGTCGTCCGGCTCTGGAAAGAACAGCAGCGGCTCTTCCCCGACATGAAGAACCGAGGCGCATCGTTCATTCGAATCCTCGACTACGTGCGATCGAGTGGAAAGCCCGCTGCCGCTGGCACCTCCAAGACGAAGAGCAACCCTCACATCAAGAAGCACGGGAAAGCCGAGATTCGTCGCGAGCCGGGTAAGGTGTCTGGCAAGACAGGCTCTGTCTCCGGTCGTGTGAGAAACTCATCCGGGAAAGCGATGGGGGGCGTGATGGTCTCGGCATTCGACGTGGATCGACGTCAGAGCATCTCCGTTTTCTCCCAACCTGACGGGAGCTTCCGAATCGACCGCCTGCACGACGCCACTTTCAAGATCCGCGCCCGGCTGCCCGGTCAGCGCGACCTGTGGATCGAAGACGTGACGCTCGACGATGACGCGATGGCTCTCAACCTGACCCCGGCCACCGGTGAAGAGCTGGAGGAACAGCGCCCCGCCAATAGCGCCTTCGCCCAGCTGAAGTTCGATAGCCCACGCGACAGGCTGAACTTCAAGATGATGTGCTCCTACTGCCACCAGATCGGCACGGCAGGCTTCCGATCGCCGGAGCAGCCAGTCGATTGGGAAACGATGATCAAGCGAATGGATGGGTTCGGAGGTCTCTACCCTCATACCAAGAACACGATCGTTCAGCGCATCATCGACACCTACAAAGACGATGCCGTCCACGACTGGCCCGAGTATGTCCCACCGCCGGCACCGACCGGAATGGTGACGAAAGCGAAGATCACCGCATGGGAGATGGGACGCCCTTTCGAGGGCTCATTCCACGATCTCGAAGTGGGTGGCGACGGTCTCGCCTACGTCGTTCACATTGGAAAGCAGTACACCGCAACACTCGACCCGAAAACAGGAGAGCGGATCTACTATCGCCTGCCACGCGGTTCGCACGGCCCGCACTCCATCGAACCGGATAATGACGGTGACATGTGGCTTACGCTCTGCGTCTCGGGCGAGATGGCAAAGCTCGATCTCGAGACCAAGGAGTACACGATCCTCTCCAGCGCAGAGCCACCGGCGAAGCGCGGATCGTGGCCGCACACCTTGCGGATCGATCCGAAAGATC
>CAYMLL010000420.1:0-5491 GCA_964390645.1 uncultured Planctomycetia bacterium
AACGGTCCGCACACCAAGGAGCCTCGTGCCGTGAAGTGGATACGCAGGACCGTATTGGACCGCGAGATCGTCTCCGGGACCTTCCTGAATCTGGGGTCGAGTGTGACCGCCGAGCTCGCCGGTAACGCGGGCTTCGACTGGCTGCTCATCGACATCGAGCATGGAGCCGGCGATCGGCAGGAGCTTCTCCGGCAGCTGCAGGCGCTCGAGTCGACTCCCTCAGCTCCCATCGTTCGACTGGGGGGCAGCGATCCGGTGCTGATCAAACGGGTCCTCGACCTGGGCGTCAGTGGCCTGATGATTCCCCTGGTGAACAGCGCGGAGGAGGCTCGTCACGTCGTCGACTCGATGCTTTACCCGCCGCGGGGTGTACGTGGCGTGGCCGCGTCCACACGGGCGGCGCGTTTCGGCGAGAAGTTCGACGAGTACTTCACGCAGGCGAACGACGAGCTGCTCGTCGTCGTTCAGATAGAGACCGCAAGCGCGCTCGAGAACCTCGAGGAGATCGCGGCCGTCGATCGAGTCGACGTGGTCTTTCTCGGTCCACTCGACCTGAGCGTCTCCCTGGGATGTCCGAAGGACTTCGATAACGTCAGGTTCCGCGCTGCGGTCGAGCGTATCGTCGCCGTTGCGCGCGAATACGGAAAGGCGTCGGGTGTTCTGGCGATGAACGCAGCGTTGGCGTCTCGCTACATCGATGATGGATTCACCTTCGTCGCATGCGGATCGGACGGAGGCGCGGTCGCGGTCGGGCTGCGGGAGAACGCCGACGCGATAAACACCCGCAAGTAGGGGCCCCGATTCACTCCGGAGGTCGCAGGACTCCGTCCAGCGGGCACGGATCCTCGACGATCGGGCAGTCGAGATCGTCGGGCGTCGGATCGACCCCGAGATTGTAGGGGCCGGGTGGAAGTGGCTCGCGTGCGTGCGAGAAGAGGAAGTGGAGCACCACGTGAACGTCCGCGAGATCAACACGTCCGTCGTCATTTGCGTCGCAAGCATCGTCGCACGGCGAGTCCGACTGGAAGTCGCCGACCCCGAAGAGGAGATTGACGATGCGGGCCCCATCGGCAATGTCGACCTCACCGGAGAGGTCGCAGTCCCCACGGCGGAACTCCGGATCGGGGAGGCGCTCGACGACACAGACCTCGCAGTCGAAGGTGCGAGCCAGGAATGACTGGTTGTCGATCGCTACCAGGTTGACGGCGGGCACCCGTCCCGTGCCGCTGATCCTGTTCTCGAACTTGACGTCGAAGCAGTCACCGCAGCGACGGTCTTCCGGGATCCAGAAGTCCACACACGCCACGAGCAGCGGGTCGTCGGTCGGCGGCAGCATTCGTCCGTCGAACGGAGGTGTAGCGTCCATCAGGACCGCGAGGATGAGCTCACAGCCGTCGCCGTCGTCCGGATCGTTGTCGCACTGCAGATCCACGAAGTCCGGAGGTCCGTAGAGGGTCGTGGCCGCGATATCCGGCATCCTCAGCGACTCCTCCAGGCACGAGATTCGACAGTCGAAACCGGCCGCCATGACGAGCCCTTGTACCGGGTTGACCTGCGGTACTCCTCCCGGGCCGATACGCGGGGACGTGTAGTAGAAGCAGACTTCGACCGGCTCGCCGGGGAATCCCGCCGGGGTCAGTGGAACGCCGTCGGGTCCGAGCTCGCGAGCCCCGCAGTGGAACGCTGCCCCGATGGGCTCGGAGCAGATCTCACAGCCCTTCGTCGTCGGCGTCAGCGACTTGTTCCGGACCGAGACGAGGTTGTTGACCGGCACTCGCCTGCGTCCGTTGATGTTGTCACAGAAGTCGATCGATTTGCAGACGCCGGGAACGACTCGAGATACGAGTTGCATCTCGAGGCATGCAAGCTTCTGCGGCACCCTCGTGACGGGAAGAGTACGTCCGTCAAACGGGGGCAGAAAATCCACCAGGAGTCCGAGGATCATTTCACAGCCGTCGCCGTCGCGGGGATCGTTGTCGCAGTGGAACTCGACGAACTCGGCGCCGAGCCGCTCGGCGGCACTGTCCGGGGGAATGTGGAACGACTCCTCGTTGCATATCAGCGCGCAGTCGAAGCACAGGGCCATCGACAGCCCCTGGATCTCGTCATCCCTCGACAGCGGATCGTCCGGAGAGCAGTACCAGAGGCAGATCTCCGTGGACGTGCCGCGTTCGATGACGATGGATGAGTCCGGCAGACCGTCAGGCCCCAGGTTCGGGCCGCCACAGATGAACTTCGGCCGCTCGGTCTGGGGGACACATATGTCGCAATCGACCACCTGGAGTGCGGCCGGTCCGGTGGGCAGCTCGAGGCGGTTGACTTCAGGGACACCGTCCGCGCCGCTGGCTCCGTCGTGGTGCTCGAGCGAGAGACAGGTGCCCGGGTTGACGTGCTCCGCGATGCGTACTCGAACACAGCCGAGGCGTCTCGGCTCCGACGCTTCCGGCAGCGCGACTGTCCCGGGTGGAGCGTCGGGATCCGGCGTCACGCGGAGCACGATCTCGCATGGGTCGCCGTCGCTCCCGTCATTCTCGCACGAGGCCGTGATGGAGGCTCCCTGGAGTAGTGGCGCCAGCGACGGGTCGATCTCGAACGAACCGTCGATGCACTCCGCGCGACAGTCGAGTCGTATCGCCTGGCCGAGCGACACGACAGGATCACCTGGCGACGTGTACCAGAAGCATAGCTCGACCTCACCGCCGGCAGCGCCGACGGGCGCCGCCGGGAATCCTCGACTGTCGAGCTCTCGGCCTCCGCAGAACAGCGCATGGAGACTCTCCGGAACGCAAATCTCGCAAGGCGTGGTCCGAGGGGTTACGGAGTGGTTGTCGACGGCGACGACGTTGTTGATCGGCACGCGACCGGATCCGTCGACCCCGTCACGAAAGTGGACCTCGAGACACTCTCCTTCGCCAACGCTCCCCGCGAGAAGCAGGTCGACGCAGCCGACGAGGATCGGCCGGGTGGTTCGCGGCAGCGAGACCGGCTCGAAGGGCGGGGTCGAGTCGACGAGCACGGCGAAGACGATTTCACATCCGTCGCCGTCGTCCGGGTCGTTCTCACAGTCGAACTCGACGAAGTCCGGCTCGAGATCGTCGAGAATCGACCCCGGGGGGACCTCGAAGCTGTCCTCGACGCAGGTCAAGCGGCAATCGTAAGCCAGCGCCATCTGGAAACCCTGGATCAGATCTCCGGCCGGATCTGGAAAGGAGTAGAAGAAGCACAGCTCGGCGGATTGGCCGAGCACCAGCTCGAGAGGCGTCGGCAGTCCGTCAGCGTCGGGTCTGCCGCCACAGAGAAAGCTCGGGCCATCCAGGTCGACCTCACGCGGCTCGCAAGTGATCAGGCCGGGGAGCAGGAAGGGCGCGATGGAGACACCGCCCGAGATTACGATATTCTCCTTCGGGGGTTCGCCGACGACGTTGTCGACGAGTCGCACCTCCGTCGTCGAGGCCTCGGAGAGATCGTTCGCGACACACGCGTACTCGAACTCGCCGGCGACATAGTTGTTACCTGGTAGCATCGAGTTGCCTTCCAGCGGCGGCACCAGATCGAAGACGACACCGAGCGTGCCGCCGTTGGCGAACAGCTCGAAGCCGACGAAGTCCGCGCCGAGGGACTCCGTGTCGGTCCCGTCGGTATGGATGCCCAGAAGCCGCAGGGCCGCCTGATCGTGCACCGCCGCGACGACGAAGCCCTCGAGCTCGATTGTCGTCGTCAGCATGATCGGCACCCGGGTCGAGTTGCCGGCGGTGATGGCGCGGTCCTGCACCGCGAATATGGCTGGCGCGTCCGCGTCGTTCTCACCGTCCTCGACGATCGGCTGGGGGTCCGGTATGTCTCCCGACGCAAGCCCGCCGCACGTGACCAGGGGGCGGCCGTGCGAGTCGGTGACGGTCATCGATTCCTCGACTTCGAGCGTCTGGGGGTCGAGGACGTGAAGATGGCAGTCACCTGTCATACCGACGAGACGGTCCCGGGCGACGTCGTAGGCGAGGGAAATGAACACGGCGGGCGGCGATCCCGACGCGGTGGGCGTGAAGCTCTCAGCCTCGACCTGCAGCAGCTCCAGGCTGCCGACCCGAAGATAATAGGTATCGCGAAGCTCGGAGTACGCGAGCGCATCGCGCAGGCCGGGGAGCCGTCGCCGCTCGAGCACGTTGCCGTCGTCGCTGTCGATGCGAAAGAACTCACCGGACGACCCGCCGGCCGGATCGGTGGGAGACGCGACTACGACGACCTCACCGTTCCTCGTGTCCAGAGCGGTGATGTCCACCGACGGCTTCTGGAAGTTGCGCAGCAGAGCGCCGGTGGAGGCGTCGAGCACCCAGATGCAAGACGTCCCACGACTGGTGTAGAAGAGCTCGCCGTCGAGGACTGCAATCGAGCTGTCTCCACGGGGCAGGGTGTTCGACATCGCACCCGCAGGCAGCGAGAACCCGCTCACGGCGGAGCCGGTCCGGGGGTCGAGGGTCCAGACGATTCCGTAGGACTCATCGACCACCAGAAGTCGAGCTTCAGCGTAAGCAGACCGGTTCCCGAGCCCCACGCTCGAGGCGAGCGCTATCAGAACGCAGCCGAATTGACGGCGGCGCAGCCGAACGCGCATCATAGCGTTTTTCTTCCTCGTTCCTCATGAGCAGGCCGACTCGGCAGCCGTCCCGGCACACCGCTTCACGTCGGTCAAGTCAATCCGTAGCAGACCCATTTCGTATCCCCAAATTGTAGGAGTACTTGCGGCCCGCGTAAAGTTCTTGATGGGGCATTTTTTCAGATCGCCGGCCTCTGCGGTGACCGCCACGAGTGGTCCGATACAGTCGCCGACTCTCGGCTGCTACCCCGGGTACCAGACTTTCCGGGGATCGTCGATCCCGCGCTGGTAGTCCCACGCCGCGTCAACGAGCCGCTCGAGGTCGTATTCCGGCTTCCAGCGCAGGAGGAATTTCGCCTTGGCGTTGTCCATCCAGGTCGAGAAGTACTCCGTCTCGATGTCGACCGACGGCAGCCCGCGTGTACTCTCGAGGTGCTCGGCGACCCGGCGGTAGTTCACCGGCTCGTCCATGCAGACGTTGAACGTCTCGCCGGGCGTGTTCGGGTGGTCGATCGCCAGCAGAACGGCTTCGACGAGATCCGAGACGTGGACGAAATTGCGGTCGATCGCCTCGCCGTCGCGGTCGCAAAGCACCGGAACGGTGCCCTTCGCCGCCAGTTCAGCCGCCGACTCGGGCCCGACGAGATCACACCATCGCGGTCCGCCGAAGACGTCATCTCGGAACGACAGCGTGTACCTGAAGTCGTCCTTCTCCATGATCCACGGTGCTCGCAGGCAGCAGCCGTTGAGCTCGTACTGAACGTGATACTGCTCGAGCATCACCTCCTCGAGAACCTTCGACAGCGCGTAGCAGCCGGGGTAAGCCGAATGCGACTGCATTTCCGTGACCGGAAACGGGTGTGGATAGAAGAAGTGGCCCATTCCCGCGTCGCCTCCGAT
>CAYMLL010000421.1:0-5488 GCA_964390645.1 uncultured Planctomycetia bacterium
AAGATCGAGGCCGCGTACGCCTTTCCGCTGCCTCACGACGCGTCCGTCAACGAGTTCCTCATGACGATCGGCGAGCGCCGTATCCGCGGCATCGTGCGAGAGCGCCAGGAGGCCAGGAGACTTTACGAGGCGGCGCGCGTTCGAGGGCATGTCGCGTCGCTGCTGTCCCAGACGCGTCCGAACGTCTTCGTGCAGAAGGTCGCGAACATCGAGCCGGGCAAGAAGATCGACGTGACGATCCGCTACCACGGCGCGCTGGAGTACTCCGACGGCTGGTACGAGTTCGTCTTCCCGATGGTGGTCGGTCCTCGCTACAACCCGCCGGGACATGTGGACGGCATCGGTGCGGTCGCGCGCCACCGGGTCGGATCGTCGGGACAGGGGACCGAGGTGTCGTACCTTCGACCCGAGGAGCGCAGCGGGCACGACATCTCCGTCCGGCTCGACATCGACGCCGGCGTCAAGATCGAGTCGCTGGTGTTTCCGAGCCACGAGGTCGCCGTCCAGCGTCCGGACGAGCGAAGGGCCCGCGTCACGCTCGCCACAGCCGATCGCATCCCGAACAAGGATCTCGTCGCGCGGTTTCGCGTCGCCGGCAAGCAGCTCAAGAGCCGGATGCTCACGCACCGGGGTGAAGATTACGGGTACTTCACGATGATGATCTATCCGCCGGAGAACCTCGACGATGTCGGTCGAGTGCCGCTCGATGTCGTCTTTGTGCTCGACTGCTCGGGAAGCATGCGAGGTACTCCGCTGAGCCAGGCGAAGGGCTGTGTCGAGCATGCCCTGACACTGCTCGGGCCGCACGACACGTTTCAGATCATCCGCTTCTCCGACAGCGCTTCCGGGCTCGGATCGCAGCCGCTCCGCGCGACCGACCGCAACGTGGGTCGTGGCCTCGGGTATCTCGACTCGCTGCGATCCGGAGGCGGCACGGAGATGATCGAGGGCATTCGCGCGGCGCTGTCCTCTCCGCGTCAGGAGGGTCGCCAGCGGGTCATCGCGTTCCTCACCGATGGCTACATCGGCAACGAGACAGAGGTCTTCCGCGAGGTCGACGCCGGTCTCGGCGACGCGCGAATCTTCAGCTTCGGCGTCGGATCCTCGGTCCATCGCCATCTTCTTGCGGGGCTCGCGCACTTCGGTCGTGGCGCCGCGGCCTTCCTGGGAGCCCGGGAGGATCCAGCACCGATCGCGGATCACTTCTTCCGTCGCATCAGCCGTCCGGCTCTCGAGCAGATCGAGATCGACTGGGGCGGACTGGAGGTGAGCGACGTTTTTCCGCCACGGCCCTCGGACCTCTTCGTCGGGCGCGCCGTGCTGCTCACCGGTCGCTTTCGTGGCGACACGACCGACGTGACGGTTCGCGGGCGCGCCGGTGGCGAGCCTCTCGAGATGCGCGTCGAGGTCGACGCACCGGGCGACGTGTCGAGCCACGCCGGCCTCCCGTTCGTCTGGGCACGAAGGCAGATCCGGTTCCTCGCGCGTCAGCTCGCCAGGAAGGACAGCGACGAGCTGCGCGGCGAGATTCGCCGTGTTGCGCTCGAGCACGGGATCGTCTCGGCCGAGACGTCCTTCGTCGCCGTCGACGCGCTGAGCCGTACCGCGGGCGGCCCCGGTCGCGCCGCACCGGTTCCCGTGCCGGTGCCCGAGGGGGTTCGCTACGAGACGGCGCTCGGCGGCAATTGAACGCGTTGTCGCGCGGACGTTGATTTTCGACGGGACGCTTCTACAATCTGTGCTTCCATGATCCTCGTGGGCTCCCCGATGCGGGGGCTCGAGGGCCCTTTCCGGAGGCACTACATGCGGCGAGTTGCCGTCACAGGGATGGGCTGCGTAACCCCTTGCGGCAGCTCGGTGGAAGCTCTGTGGGACAACGTTCGATCCGGGCGCTCCGGCGTCGGAGAGATCCGGCGCTTCGACAGCGAGGAGTTCCCCGTTCACATCGCCGCGGAGGTCCGTGACTTCCAGCCGGGCGAGTGGGGCATCGATCCGAAGAACGCGCGTCGTCTCGACCTCTTCGCCCAGTACCCCTGGGCCGCGCCCCCACACCCCTGGGCCGACGCGGGTTTCATGGACAGCGGCAAGCCGAAGGAGGGGAGCTTCGACCCGGAGCGCATCGGCGTGATCATCGGCACCGGAATCGGCGGCATGCGCGCGATGGAGGTGCAGACGGACAATCTCGTGCGCCGTGGACCCGGGCGCGTCTCGCCGACGCTGGTGCCCTCGGCGGTGCCCGATGTCGCAGGCAACGAGGTGGCGCTGATCCTGGGGATCAAGGGGCTCGTCTGCGCGGTCTCGACGGCCTGCTCGTCGGCGAACGACGCGATGGCCTTTGCCTGCCGTGCGATCAAGGACGGTACGGCCGACATCGTGATCACCGGCGGCGCCGAGTCGACGGTGTCGGAGATCGCGATCGCTACCTTCGGAAACCTCAAGGCGCTCTCCCGTCAGCCGGGCGACCCGAGGCAAGTCTGCCGTCCCTTCGATCGTGATCGCAGCGGCTTCGTCATGGGGGAGGGCGCGGGCATTCTCGTCCTGGAGGATCTAGAGCACGCCAGGAGGCGCGGCGCGACGATTCATGCGATCGTCGCCGGCTACGGCCAGACCTGCGACTCCTACCACAAGACCGCTCCGGATCCGACAGCCACCGAGGCGATGCGGGCGATGCGCCAGGCGATGGTGATGGCTCGGGTCGACCCTTCGGACGTCGACTACATCAACGCACACGGCACCTCGACGGTGTCCAACGACCCGATGGAGACGCTGGCGATCAAGAGAGCGCTCGGACCGGCTGCGTACGATACGGTCATCAGCTCGACGAAGAGCATGACCGGACATCTGATCGGGGCCTCGGGAGCGGCGGAGGCGATCATCTCGATCTGCGCCATCGCTGAAGACGTCGTACCACCGACGATCAACCTCGACAATCCGGACCCGGACTGCGACCTCGACTACGTCCCGCTCGAGGCCCGCTCCCTGCCGGTGAAGGTCGCGCTGAGCAACAGCTTCGGCTTCGGCGGCCACAACGCCTCGATCGTCTTCAAAGCACCGTGACTCATCGGCAGGCCACCCCGCGGACACCCTGATGACGCCCATCGTCACGACGAACTCGATTCGTTCCATCTCGCGAGCGGCCGTGGTTCTCGTGACGGTGCTGGCGTCGCTGCCGTCCCTGACCTCGTGCAGGCCCGACTCCTACCGGCAAGCGAAGAAGGAGCCGACCGAGGAGGAGCGCGAGGTGCGTGCCGCGTTCGTGCGTGGCGCGGACCTCGACCCTGTCCTCGATCGTCAGCTCGTCGCGTTCGAGATCACTCCGCAGGACGCGTTGCGTCGCCAGGCCTACGTCGACTCGCTTCCGGAGCGGTCCTCGCGCGTGAGGAGTCTCGTGCTGCGCGGCCAGTTCGTGCTGCACATGACTCCGGAGCAGGTCGAGGCGAGCTGGGGGCCGGCTGATCTCAGAGAAGATATCTCGGTCGCGGAGCACACCAGGATCCGCTGGCGCTACATGCGACCGGCCGGACCCTACAGTCCGAAGCCCGTCGTCACCCGTCTGATCTTCGAGGATGGACGTCTCGTCGACATCCGAGAAAGCTCGAGTTGAGCCCCGCTCGGCTCTGGAAGCGGATCTCACGATTTGTCCTCTGACTGGAGCTTGACGGTCGCCGAAGAACGATCATGAGCTTGCGCGAGATCCGCGCGGTGTACGTTCAGGAGCTTCGCAACCTCCTGCGAGACCGCCACATCCTGATCTACTCCGTCGCCTTGCCCGCGTTTCTCTATCCGGCGGTCGTCATCGGCGTGGTCGAGGTGATCAAGTACGTCGCGGGTATCGAGGAGGCTCGTGAGTCGCGCGTCGAGCTCGTCGATCGCTCGGGGAGCGGTCGGATCGATCAGATTCTCGGGGAGGGCGACCGGCGGATCCGGTCCGAGGTGGCGAGCGGGTCAACGGTCGAAGTGACGGTGGACACCGAAGGCGCGCGATCTCGTCTCGTCAGCCTTTCCCCGGAAGCGACGACCGATGCGCTCGTCGTCGTGGATCGAGGCGATGTGCCGGACTCGATCGACGCGACGATCTTCTACAACGGCGCGAGCGACGCGTCGGTGAAGGCGAGCGAGCGGGTCGTGAGCGCGCTCGAGGACTACCGACACTCCGTGCTCGTGGACTACGCGAAGGAGCTGGGCGAGGACGAGTCGTTCCTCACGTCGCTCGAGATCGAGGACGAGTCGCTCTCCTCGCAGAAGGAGATTGCGAACCATATCCTGGCGCTCGTTCTTCCGATGGTGATGATCTTCATGACGGCGCTCGGAGCGTTCTACCCTGCGCTCGACGTCACCGTCGGGGAGAAGGAGCGAGGGACGCTCGAGACGACGCTTCTCTCTCCGATAGCCCGCTTTGCGGTGGTCGCGGGCAAGTATGGCGCGGTGACGACGCTGTCGTTGCTGTCCTTTTCGCTCAACTTCGCGGGCATGTACCTGACCTTCGCCCAGATCAGCGCTTCGAACCACATGGCGGTCGCGGATATCGGGATCGGAGCCATCGCGCTCATCGCGGTCGGAGCAGTCCTGCTCGCCGGGTTTTTCAGCGCCGCCATGATGCTCATCGCGTTCCTCGCGAGGAGCTTCAAGGAGGGGCAGGGGTACGTCACGCCGATCTACTTGATCTCGCTCGCTCCCTTCGCGGTGCTGGCGAATCCGGACGTGCACCAGAGTTTGCCGCTGTCCTTCGTCCCGGTCGTCAACGTCGCGCTCCTCTTTCGCGACGCGCTGGGCGGTCGGGCGGACGCTTCCTGTGTCGTGGTCACCTTGCTGACGTCGACGGCGCTCGCGATGCTGGCGCTCCGGCTCGCCTCGGGCGTGTTGTCGCGCGAGGATGTCGCGACCGGTGGAGAGGTGCGTTTCTCGGATATTCTGCGCCGGCTCTTCGTCGCAGGACGAGAGGAGAGCTCGACGTGAGCGAACTGTCGCGAGACGAGCAGGAGCGGGGACGTTCGGGGCTCGCGGGGGACCGGGCCAGCGCCCCGAGCGGGGACCTCGGGATCGCGACCCGCGGGCTCGGGAAGGTGTTTCACGACTCGCACCGCGGCGAGGTGCGTGCGGTCGACGGCGTGTCCTTCGACTGTCGTCACGGCGAGATTTTCGGGCTTCTCGGACCGAATGGCGCCGGCAAGACGACGACGCTGCGCATGCTGTCGACCGTGCTGCGTCCCACGAGCGGATCGGCGAGCGTTGCAGGGCACGACGTGGTCGACGAGGCCCTCGAGGTCCGCCGGCGGATCGGCTTTCTTTCCGGGTCGACGGGGCTCTACGGTCGGCTGACCGCACGCGAGACGCTCGAGTACTTCGGCCGACTTCACGGCCTCGCCGAGGCCGCCCTGAAGGAGCGCGTCAGGTATCTTCTCGAGCTCTTCACCATCGAGGAATTTGCAGACACGCGCTGCGAGAAGCTCTCTACCGGAATGAAGCAGAAGGTCTCGATCGCGCGTTC
>CAYMLL010000422.1:0-5476 GCA_964390645.1 uncultured Planctomycetia bacterium
CGAAGCGCTCCCTCGTCGCCGTATCGCGCACGAGCTCGATGCCCTGGAAGAGCCCCTTGCCGCGCACCTCGCCGATGACGGCGTGCCGCGACGCGATCCTCTCGAGGCCTTCGCGCAGTCGCTCACCCTGCGCACGGACGTTCGTCAGCAGGTCACGCTCGATGATCTCCCGCAGAACCGCGAGCCCGGCGGCGCAGGAGATCGGGTTGCCCTCGAAGGTGTGCCCCTCGACGAAGCCGGGGTTCTCGTCGATCGGCCCCCAGAAGGTCTCCGCGATCGAGCCGCGACAGATCATCGCGGAGAGAGGGGCGTAGCCGCCCCCGAGCCCCTTGCCGATGCAGATCACGTCGGGATCGACCCCGAAGGTCTGTGCCGCGAACATCTCTCCCGTCCGTCCGACGCCGGTGATGATCTCGTCGAAGATCAGCAGGACATCGTGGCGGTCGCAGATCTCCCGCAGCATCGGCAGGTACTCGTCCGGCGGATCGATGACGCCGCCGGTGTGGCCGATGGGCTCGACCAGGACGGCCGCGACGGTGTCGGGGTCCTCCATGTCGATGACGTCACCGACGATGCCGGCGCAGGTGATCTCGCAGTCGGGGTAGCTCTTGCCGAAGGGGCAGCGGTAGCACGTCGGCGGAAAGACGTGGATGAACCCGGGCGCCAGAGGCTCGTTGACGGTCCGTCGCGACCTGAGCCCGGACGCGGAGAGCGATCCGAGCGTCGAGCCGTGCCAGGACTGGTATCGCGAGACGATCTTGTACTTCCCGGGCTTGCCCCGGAGCTTGTGGTACTGCCGCGCGAGCTTGATCGCCGCCTCGGTGACCTCGGCGCCGCCGCACTGGAACTTGACGGCGGAGAGATCGCCCGGCGCCAGCTCGGCGAGGAGATTGGCGAGCTGCACCGCGAGCGGGTTCGTCCCGTGCATCGGCGGCGAGAAGCTGAGCCTCTCGAGCTGCTCACGGACGGCGTCGATGACCCGGCGGTTGCCGTGTCCGACGGACGCGACGTAGATACCGGAGATCCCGTCGAGGTATCGTTTCCCGTCGATGTCCCGGTAGTAGACGCCGTCGGCGTGTGACACAAGGAGAGGATCCCGAGACCACTGCGCCATCTGATCGCGGACGAAGATCTGCCGCAGAAAGCGCTCCTCGACGGTCTGCGCCTCGGAGATCAGCTCGGGCTCGCGTTCGGGAGACGGCATGGCTTCGACGACGGCTCGGTGGAGGGACGTGTCTTGATCGGAGACATTGTACTCACGGCGACGGCCCCCCGACCATGATGGATCCCAGCCCCGGAAGCGACGCCCGACCCGCCGCCACGAAGCTGCGCTACCTCGTGCTCCTGGCCCTCTGCCTCGCGGCGATGGTGTCGTACATCAGCCGCAACTCGATCAGCGTCGCCGAGGAGGACGTTCGCCGTGACCTCTGCCTGACCAAGATCGAGATGGGATGGGTGATGAGCGCGTTCTTCCTCACCTACGCCCTCTTCCAGATTCCGTGCGCACGCATCTGCGAGGCCCGGGGAAGCCGGCGCTCGCTCGCGGCGTTCGCGATCGTCTGGTCGCTCTCGACCGCGTGCCTCGGCTTCGCGACCGGCCTCTGGTCGTTGATCGCCATGCGACTCCTGATGGGCGTCGCTCAAGCAGGACTCTTCCCGGGCTCGGTGATCTCGATCGGCCGCTGGCTGCCGACGGACCGGCGGGCCTTCGCGAGCGGCAGTCTCGCATCGTCGATGTCGATCGGTGGCGTCATCGCCGCGTCCCTCACCGGCGCCCTGCTCGGCGCGGGACTCTACTGGCGCTGGGTCTTCGTGCTCTTCGTCGTGCCCGGGCTCGTCTGGGCGTGGTGGTTTCGACGCTGGTTTCGAGACCGTCCCGACGAGCACGCCGGCGTCAACGAAGGAGAGCTGGAGCTGATCCGCGACGGCCGCGATCCCGGGGCGACCAGGGACAACGCGACAGCGAGCGACCGGCCGGGCCGTGAAGATCCGATCTGGAGAACCCTGCTGACCAGCCGCCCTCTGCTGCTGATCTGCGGACAGCAGTTCTTTCGCGCGGCGGGCTACATCTTCTACGCGACGTGGTTTCCGACCTACCTGAAGGAGACGGCAAACGTGACGACGGCGCAGTCTGGCTTTCTCGCGAGCCTGCCCCTCCTGGCGGTCGTCGTCGGAAGCCCGCTGGGCGGCGCCCTCGCCGATCGCGTCTGGAGGCGGACCCGCAGCCGTCGCTGGAGCCGGCAGCTCTTCGCGATGTTCTTCCTCACTCTGAGCGCGGCTCTCGTCGTCATCGCGTACCTGGTCACGAGCACGCCCATCATCATGACCCTGATCACGGCGAGCTCGTTCTCGTTCGCCCTCGCGGGCCCCTGCTCGTACACGATCACGATCGACATGGGTGGCCGTCACGTCGCGTCGGTGTTCAGCACGATGAACATGTGCGGCAACATCGCCGCGATGATCACTCCACTGGCGATTCCCGTCATCGTCGAGGCCACGGGCGAGTGGAACCATGCCCTGCTGCTCGTCGGCGGCATCTACCTGGCCGCGGCCGTGTGCTGGGCGCTCCTCGATCCAAACGGCTCGATCTTCGACTCCAGCCCCCCACCGGAGACCGTGGCGCGATGAAACGACACGACGTTCCTCAGAGCTCCTGCCGCTTCGGGCTCGCGATTCGAGACATCACCCCGCCCGTCGGCATCTACCACCGCATGTGGGGCGCCGCACGTCACGATCGCTCCAGCGGCGTGCACCGCCCCTTGCGCTCGAGCGTTCTCGCGTTCGGCGATCCGCGAGGCGAGGGACGACGCGTCCTCCTCGCGCTCGATCACTGTCTGCTGATGCGCCCCGCGATGGAGAGGCTGACGCGGAGCATCGTCGCGGGCAGTCCCCTCGAAGCGGACGAGCTCGTCGTCACCTTCTCGCACACCCACGCCGCCGGGCTGATGGACCCCGACCGGGCGGACCTTGCGGGCGGCGAGCTCATAGCGCCCTACCTCGAGACGCTCTCGCACCGGGTCGTCGAGTCGGTCAACGAGGCGCTCGAATCGCTGGCGCCCGCCGTGATCACCTACGCTACCGGACGCTGCTCCCTGGCCGCCTTCCGCGACCTTCACGACGAGGAGAGCGGCGGCTACGTCTGCGGATTCGATCCGTCGACGCCGGCCGACGACACCGTGCTGACCGCTCGAGTCACCGGTTCGGACGATCGGGCCATCGCGACGATCGTCAACTACGCTTGCCATCCGACGACCCTGGCCTGGGACAACGAGCTGATCAGCCCCGACTACCCCGGAGCGATGCGCGAGCTCGTGGAGGAGTCGACGGGAGCGCCCTGCGTCTTCCTGCTCGGCGCCAGCGGCGAGCTCGGACCGCGGCACGGCTTCGTCGGCGAGGTCGAAGTCGCGGATCGCAACGGTCGACAGCTGGGCCACGCCGCGCTCGAGTCGCTCGAGTCGACACCGCCGCCGGGAAGCGCGTTCGAGTACGACGGGCCGGTCATCTCCGGGGCGACGATCGGCACCTGGAGCTACCGCAGGCTCGACGGTGCGGAGATCGAGCGAACGCGTCGCTTCGTGGCCACGTCGGTGGACCTCGATCTGCGCTACCGCGACGACCTCGCGAGCCTCGAGGAGACCCGAGCGAGGCTCGCCGGGCACGTCGCCGAGGAGCGGGCCGCCCGGGACGCCGGCGACGAGGACGCCGCGTCCAGGGCGCGTGCCCTCGCCGAGCGCATGACACGACTGGTGGCGCGGCTCGAGCAGCTTCCACGCCGGGATGCGTACCCGTACCACGCGTCGATCTGGCGACTCGGCGACGCGGTCTGGGTCGCGGTCGAGGGCGAGCCCTACAGCTCGCTCCAGACGTCGCTGCGCGAGCGATTCGACGGCGTGCCGATCGTCGTCACCGTCCTCGCGAACGGCTGGTGCCCCGCCTACCTGCCGACGGCGCGGACCTACGGCAAGGGCGTCTACCAGGAGGACGCCTCCGTCGTCCACCGCGGCAGCCTGGAGACGGTCATCGACGAGCTCGGTCAAGCCATCGACGGGCTCCTGCGAGCGCCCGCCTGAGCCCGCCGAGGAAGCTCCCCTCCCGCCAGATCGAGCCTCGCCATCGAGCGTCGGGCCCGGGAGCGACGCCCCGGAGGGTCTGCCGGGAGCCTGTCGAGACCTCCCCGAGGCGTGCCGGAGTGCAGAAACTCGTGAGCACTCGCCGGCGGGTCGATCGAAGCAGAGCAGGCCGGCAGGCGACGGTGAAACTCGAGGTCAATGTCCCAGGCAGTAGTACGTCTCGTAGCAGCGACGCGCCTGGCGGGTGGCCGTCTCCCAGTCCCAGTCGGTGTCGACGAAGCGATCCGGGCTCAGGCTGCTGACGTACGTAGACGGGCTCTCCTCGAGCATCGACTCGACCACGTGCCTCCCGATGCCCGCCGATCCCGACACACCGTGGGCGTTGCAGCCGCCCGCCATGACGAACCCGCGTACTCGACGACTCTCACCGATGATGAATCGCCCGTCCGGGGTGAAGGTCGGCCAGCCCCGAAAGACGCTGCGGACTCCGAGCTCGCGCACGTCGGGATAGTGTGGCGCCAGCTGCTCGGCGAACTCGTGCAGGACATCCCAGTCCGGCTCGATGCCCGGCGAGACCCGATCGAGCGGCTGCGCGCGCGGATCGTTCGACAGCCCGCTCGGCTCCCAGCCGCCGCACAGGAGCGCGTGGGTCTCGGCGCGCAGGTAGAGCGTCGCGTCCGGGATGCGGACGACCGGCAGCCCCGGATCCAGCCCCTCCGCGGCGACGGTGACGAAGAACTCGTGGCGCACCGGGATGATCGGCAGCTCGAGTCCGACACTCCTCGCGATGTGGTAGGCGTGGGCCCCCGCGGCGTTGATCACGGTCTCGCAGCGGATCGTCCCCTGATCGGTCTGGACGCCGCGAACGCGTCCACCGTCGACGAGAATCCTCCTCACCGCCGTACTCGTGCGAAACCGCGCTCCCAGCCGCCGGGCGTGCGCGACGTAGGCCAGCGTCAGATCGTAAGGCTGCAGGTAGCCGTCGCTCGGGCACCAGAGCACCGCCCGGGCCCCGTCGAAGCTCATCGTCGGCCACTTCGCTCGCGCCTCGGCGGCGTCGATGAAGTCCGCCGCGCGGCCGGCCTCGTCGGCGATCCCCGTCATCCCACGGAACACCTCGCCACCCACCTCGCGGCGGGCGCCGCGGCGCGAGCCCACCTGCCGCCACGCGGGACCGGCCTCGTCATCGGCCTGCAGCCTCGAGAAGGTCTCGACCGACTCCATCGCCAGCCGCGTGCGCTCGACGCTGTTTCGAACCTGACCGACGAGTCCTGCCGCCTGCGAGGTCGTCACCGCGGCGACCGTCGTCTCCCGCTCGAGGAGGAGCACGTCGGTCCGGCCCGCCACCGCCAGGCTGTAGGCGACGCCACAGCCCACCGCGCCCCCGCCGACGATGACGATCTCCC
>CAYMLL010000423.1:0-5475 GCA_964390645.1 uncultured Planctomycetia bacterium
GGTGAGTGTATGGCTCGGCTGGGGTTCGAGTGCGCGGGCGACGTCGAGGAGCGGTCGGGGCCACGCCCCTCGGCCTTCATCGGGAGGTCCTGAAACCACGATAGAAGGTGGTGGCGTTCGTGGGGGCTGGTCATGCCCTCACCTGCAGAGGCTATTGACAGATAGGAGAGGTAACCCCGCAGCCGATCCCATCCTCGGTTGGATCGACTCCGCACTCGGCGGACGAATACCCGGGATTCGCCGGAGCCGGCGGAGCCGGCGGAGCGCCGCCGACAAAGAGCCAGCTGAAGATGATGATGGAATCGGTGATCTCGATTGCCCCGGTATCGTTGGTATCCGCGGCATCGGCGCAGACCGGGGACGGGCCGCCACTGAAAAGAAAGAGCAGCGGTATGACGCCATCGGTGAGATTCACGCCGCCATCGGAGTTGGAGTCCCCTCGGACAAAGAGCACTCCTGCAGGAGCCTTGCAGACGGCCTCATCTGAACAGTCATTGTCATCACAGTCAGCGCTCCCATCTTCATCGTCATCAATTCCGTTGTCGCAGATCTCGCCCCCCCCGGGCTCCTCGCCGCAGGGATCCTCGCCGACAGCAGGCATCAGAGTTTCCGACTGCCCCCCGACATCGTTTCCTATGACCTCGCCGTTGACCTCGTTGAAATCATCGTTAACCGAGGTATAGACCACCGTCTGGGCGATGGCCCCATCGGAGTTGTGGTCGGAGTTCGCAAAACCCACGAAAACGGCATCGGGCATCGTAGCGCTGTCTTCAATCGGACCCGCGATCCAGGTCGAATCATCATAGGGATCGTCGGGAAGCTCCGCGGCCCACCAGGACTGGAAAAGGTTGCCCCGCCGGGTCAGCCGGATCGCGGCCGGACGCGCTCCCGACCCATCCGGTAGAATGGTTTCGTACATCCCGCCCCCCGCGTTGCCGTGCTCTCGCCGCCCCGCCTGGCGCGCCTGGTCTTCGGTGCTCGGCCCGTGGATCTGGGTCATGACAAACTCGGAATCCCGGGTCAACTCACGCCGGGCCATGAGCCCCATCTTTCCCCAGCGGCCGGCCCCGGTATCGTGGGAATAGTCGAGGATTCCTATCGCGACGTCAAAGTCCCCGGCAAACTCCGTATAGTCGAAGTTGAAATCGTCTCCGCCGGTCCAGATGTCGCCGCCCGTGGAGCTGGTATTGATGACCTCGCCACGTTCGAAGCAGGGTTCACCGACCGGATCTCCTCCTCCCGGATCTCCTCCTCCCGGATCGCCGCCGCCGACCGGTTCCCCGTCTATCAGGGTGACCGAGCCGCCGCCCATATCGTTACCCACGACCGCGCCGTTGACCTCGTTAAAATCATCGTTGAAAGAGTTGTAGACCACCGTCTGGGCTCCGGCGCCATCGGAGTTGTGCTCACTGTTGGCGAAACCGACATACACGGCTTCCGGCATCGTGGCCCGCACCTCACGGGGCCCCGCGATCCAGCCGGCATCATCGAAGGGATCATCCGGGACCTCGGCGGCCCACCAGGACTGGAAGTTGTTCCCTCTTCGGGTCAGGCGGATCACCGCGGGACGGGCCCCGGGGTTCCCGGCCATGTTTGTTTCGTACATACCCCCACCGGCGTTGCCATGCTGTCGTCGGCCCGCCTGACGCGCTGTGTCCTCATTGCTCGGGCCATGAAACTGGGTCATGAGGAATTCCGAATCCCGGGTCAGCTCCCTCCGGGCCATGAGGCCCATCTTGCCCCAGCGGCCGGCCCCGGTCGCATGGGTATATTCGAGGATTTCCATGGCCACATCGAAATCGCCGGCAAGCTCGGTGTAATCGAAGGTGAAGTCATCTCCGCCTGTCCAGATGTCTCCACCTGTCGTGCTGGTATTGCTTACGATTCCCCTGTCAAAGTCCGGCTCGCCATCAACGCCGCCGGGATCGCCCCCGCCCGGGTCGATGGGTTCATCGCCGGGCATCAGGGTAACGGAGCCGCCGCCCAGATCGGTACCCACGAAGGCCCCGTTCACCTCGTTGAAATCATCATTGAATGAGGTATAGACGACTGTCTGATCCTCGGGCCCGTTTTCATCTTTTTCAGAATTGGCAAAACCGACGAAGATGGTCTCCGGCATCGTATCGCGCG
Source organism: uncultured Planctomycetia bacterium (assembly GCA_964390645.1). Lineage (GTDB taxonomy): Bacteria > Planctomycetota > UBA8108 > UBA8108 > UBA8108 > CAYMLL01. The sequence goes on from CAYMLL010000423.1 coordinate 2,131, forward strand.
CATCCCTTGGGCCACAGACCCAGGAAGCATCGTCGTAGGGATCTGCAGGGATTTCCGCTGCCCACCAGGACTGGAAAACGTTGCCCCGGCGGGTCAGGCGCGTCGCCACCGGCCTCGCCCCGGGGCCCTCCGGAAGGATCGTCTCATACATATTCCCGTCACCACCGGCCTGGCCGTGAATTCGACGGCCAGCCGTTCTGGCCTGGTCTTCGTCACTGGGGCCGTGAAATTGAGTCATGACGAATTCCGAGTCGCGGGTCAACTCCCGCCGGGCCATCAGGCCCATCTTCCCCCATCGGCCAACGCCGTTTTCATGCGAGTACTCGACAAGTCCGATGGCTACATCGAAATCCCCCGTAAGCTCGGCGTAATCGAAGCTGAAGTCATCACCGCCTGTCCAGATATCCCCGCCGGACGTGGAAATATTAGTGACGTCGCCCCTGTTGAACTCCGGCACCAGGCCATCTCGATCATCAAGATCACCGTCGCCACAGGGGTCCCATCCTTTACCCGGCCCATCGCCGGGCATCAGGGTTTCAGACTCGCCGCCGGCATCGTTGCCGACAACCTCGCCGTTGATATCGTTGAAATCATCAGCCAGGGAATAGTACCTGACCGACTGAGCCGCAATTCCATCGGAGTTGTGCTCCGAGTTGGCGAAGCCGACATAGACTGTCCCGGGCATCGTGTCGAGAAACTCGATGTGGGCCGGAGTCCACTCATCGTCTTCGTACGGATCGTCGGGAAGCTCAGAAGCCCACCAGGACTGGAACTCGTTTCCGCGCCTGGTCAGGCGAATCGCCATGGGGCGCGCGCCGGCTAAAGCCATGACCATCTCGTACATCCCGCCGCCGGCATTGCCGTGCTGCCGCCGGCCGGCCTGGCGCGACTCGTCTTCATCGCTCGGGCCGTGGATCTGGGTCATGACAAACTCCGAGTCGCGGGTCAGCTCCCGCCGGGCCATCAGGCCTATTTTGCCCCAGCGGCCCGCCCCGGTTGAATGGGTGTAATCAACAATCTCGACCGACACATCGAAGTCGCCTGACAATTCAGCATAATCAAAATTAAAATCATCGCCGCCTGTCCAGATGTCACCCCCTGTTGTGCTGGTATTGACGATCGCATCATTCACATCCTGGGCAAAAGCCCGGGCAGCGGACAGCCAACAACTCAGCGCCAGGGCGACTACAAGTAAGGAGACCTTCCTGCTCATGGAAACACCTTCGTCAATAAGGGATGAAGTTAAGTTGCAATATTAGGCCAGCATCCCTGCCCCGCGCAAGCGCGGTATCGGCTGGCTTGATGCGGCAGGGGTCCCTCCATGGATTTTCTTTCATTTGCGTCGCGCTGCAGCACCTGACGCGTGTCTATCCGCCCTGTTCGAGCTCGCGCAGCTCTCGCAAGGCCTTCCGCCTCACGTCAACGCTCGGATCGCTCTCCGCGATGAGACGCAGTGTCTCGAGCACCGCGGGGTCACTGATGTAGTTGACGAGGGTCTCCACCGCTTCCGCGCGCACGCGATCGCTCGAGTCGTAGTCCATAGCGTGCAGTAGTGGCTCTATCAGGGCGGGGATGTTCGTGGCGCCGTCGAAGTTGCGCCACACGTCGGCACGAATGCTCGCCTCACTGTCGCTTTCGGCGATGCGGATCAGCTCTTCGATCATCTCGTCCGTGTAGGCATCGGGCACTTGACGGATGGTCCTCTGAGACTCCACCTTGGCCAGAGAGCTCGCGGTCGGATCCGTGATCACTCCTGCCGCGAGCTTCTTCATCGTCTCCTCTTTTGCCTTTCGCTCTGCTTGTTGGTGTTGCCGCTCCGCTTGCTCGCGGTGCAGCTCGCGCTCGAGCTCCTCCTGCTCGCGCGCGCTGAGCTCGACAAGCAGATCTGAGGTGGCCGAACTGGCCTCCTCCGGGGGTGCGGCTGCCAGGGACTGCTCGATTCGAGCCAGGCGCTCCGCCAGTGCGATGATGTCGGGCGCGTCGTGATCCTCTCGAGAGGCGCGCAACTGCTCGTCACGTACGAGCTCGCTTTCTGCGAGTCGTTGCTCGAGGCTCGCGAGCCGCACTTCGAGTTCCTCTAGACGGGAGACGTCGACCGACGTGGGCTCGGCAAATCGGGTCGGCGGCTCGATGTCGGGTCGGGCAGAGTGCGAGACGAGCCACGCGAGCGAGATGCTGAAAATCACCGTGAGTAGAGCGGTGATCTTCTGGGCCATGGCTGCCTCTCTGGCGGGGTCCGATCCGGCACCCATCGTAGCCCATCTCGGGCTCATTCGCAGGTTTCGTGAGCCGGTTTACAGCGATGATCTACTCATTTCATCGCAGCGCCAAGGAAATAGGGCTTGCCGTCGCGCGAGATCTCAATCAGTCGCGGGTAGGCTTTCTCCGCCGAGGATGAATCCCGACGTGCTGGGCTGGAACCTTCGTATCCGAGCGCCTGCTTGGCTCGACTCCAGTGATCGCGCCAGTCGTCGCTCTCCTTTCGATACCGAGCCACCGGCGGATGGGCCGAAGGGCGTTGGTGCATGAATCGCTCGGGGACGGAAGTGCAGTACCATTTAGGCTTCGCGATCGATTCGTGAGGGCCTGAGTGCGTGTCAGCTGTGAAATCGAGTCTCGTGCATCCCCGCTACAAGACCGAGTATCGAGTTCGGAATTGGCGTGAGTACGAGCAGGGGCTTCGCGCTCGAGGCGACGTGACGATCTGGTTCAGCGAAAAGGCGATCGCGAACCGGGTTTCGAGGTCGACTGGAAGACGTGGTGGACAGCGGCTGTACTCGAATCTCGCGATCGAGACGTCGCTCACGCTCAGGATTGTATTCGGCCTTCCGATTCGACAGGCCGAGGGTTTCATCGGGTTTTTGCTGCGCATGCCGAGCCTCGATCACCTGCCGGTTCCGGATCACAGCACGCTGTCGCGACGAGCTCGGTCGCTCGACGTCCTGGCGAAGCCGGCCCGGCCCGGTGGACCGATCCACCTGATCGTCGACAGCACGGGCCTCCAGATCGTTGGTGAAGGCCCGTGGGCCGCGGCGAAGCATGGGACGAAAGGCACGCGAGATTGGCGGAAACTGCACATCGGAGTCGATGGGCGCGGTTTCATCGTAGCGCACCGCTTGACCGGGAGCCGTGTCGATGACGCCAGCGTTGTGGGGGAGCTGCCAAGTCAGTTCAGCGACCAGGTCGAGCGGTTCACGGCTGACGGGGCCTACGACAAGACGGCGGTCCACGACCTCGTCACTGCGAGAGGAGCAGACGTCGTCGTTCCACCGACGAAGAGCGCTCGGCTTTCAAGAAGCAGCGCGGCTGGAGTGCGTGCACGAAACGCGACCGTCGAGTCGGTCC